>JAGOSV010000042.1:14766-22803 GCA_018062105.1 Sterolibacterium sp.
GAAGGATAGACCTGCATCCGGAAGGTATTCGGATACTTGCGGAATATCGCCTTCTGACCCTCGCCCAGATGATCCGCATAGGTCGCCAGATTTTGCGCCGTGATGGTCAATAACGGCTTTTCATGAGCATAAGGGTCAGCCGGATGAACGCCCGGTGTCGTCACCATGCCCGGTGCTGCCCCCAGCCATTTTCCCGTCCATTCCGCCACACCGCCAGGTGTGCCGGATTTCTCCGCACCCATGCAGGTCAGCTGCCGGCCCAGGCGGGCAATCTCCTCGGCACTGCCGCGCGCCTGCACAGTCCCCGTGGTCGCAAAAAAAATGGCAACGAGCAGCATCAGCCAGCGGGGCATTTTTCGCAGTACTTCCCTGTTCATGACCCCATCAATCCATCAAAAGTGATAAGAAACCGTCAGAGCCACGAAATCCCGATCCACCAGATTGCGCAACGTGCGATCCGACAAATCCGCCCGCCCCAGATAATGGGTCAGGCGCAGCCCCAGCTCGAGATTTTGCTGATAGGACCAGCGCATCCCCACGGACAGACGCCGGTCATTCTCCCCCTGCAACCCTGAATTCCAGCCCTGCCAGGCCGGATTTCCGCGCAACTGGTGTTGCCAATCGATCGGAATGGCCAGATCCCAGCCTGGCATCACCGCCAGATAATTGACCGCCAGCCCCAGGACATAAGCCAGGCTGTTGCGGTCATACTTCAGGGCGGGAGGCAGCAACGGCGCTCCCGTATATGACGGAGAATCAAAGCTGCGCACCGCGCTGCTGGCCACCTCGCCTGTCAGTTGTGCCGTATCCGCCCGCAGCAGCCCACCGAGAAAATCACTGCCCCAGATACGCAACCCGGACAGCTGGGCATTCACCACCCGGGCACGCGCCAGGCCGTAATGAAGATCAGACATCAACACCGGCGCACCGTCGCGATATGCCAGCTCTCCGGCCACGTTGTACTCACCCAGCCGGGTGGAAAAACTCGCCCCGGTCAGGCGAATGTTCTCCATGTAACGCAGCCGGAAGCTCGATGGTGCCAGATTCGCCAGCGCCGGCATGGGCATCGGGCCCTGACCCAGCTGCCAGAAATTGCCGTAGTACTCGAACTCCGGCAAACCCAGCAATTCGTTGTAACGCAGATGGTACAGCCCGATATCCGTCGCCTCGGTCAGCTGATACTTGACGCCCGCACCCCACTGTCCGGAAGATTTCCGCCCCACATCCGGGGCACGCCAGGCACCCGGTGCAGCCGCCCCCGAAGTAAAACGCATGAACGTCGCCCCCGGCCCAACCAGATCGGTATAACTGAAATACGAGCCCACCGGCATCACTTCGCTTTCACGGAAAGCCCATTTGCCATAGCCCATGAGCGTCAGGCGGCTGCCCAGCCCCAGCGTGGCAGACACCTGCTCCGTTGGCAAAAACAGCTCCTTGACCGGCGTTCCGGGAATCTGGGCCTTGTAAGCATCCTGGGGATTCATCGAGCCACCGATGCCCATGAAATAAAGCCCCTCCCCCCAGGCCAGCACCTGCCGGCCAACCTTCACCGTCAGCGGATGGGTTCCCTGCTCCGAAAGCTGCCAGCGCCCCTGCACATAAGCATCGAGCAGACGGGTACGCGCCCCG
This sequence comes from Sterolibacterium sp., assembly GCA_018062105.1. Taxonomy (GTDB): domain Bacteria; phylum Pseudomonadota; class Gammaproteobacteria; order Burkholderiales; family Rhodocyclaceae; genus Sterolibacterium. The sequence goes on from JAGOSV010000042.1 coordinate 16,396, forward strand.
ACATTTTCCCGGACAGCACTGCTGAATTCATTGGCTGGGGGCAGCGCATTAAATGTTGCCTGGACAGCATTCGCGTTACGCCGATCGATGGCGGCATCATAAAAACTGCTAACCCGGGCAAACGCCCGGTAATTGCCCTGGCTCAGGCCTGCATCGACCAGAAATCCCAGCCGGTTGCTGATCGTGCCATGCCGCCCCACCATCCGGTCACCGTCATCGGAGTTGATGGCATTGACATTGCTCGCATCTGCCAGCAATGGTGCCATCCCCGATAAGCGTTTCATATTGACGTAGGAAATCTGTGCCGAAACATCGAGCACCGCACCATTATCAAACGTCACCGGCTCAAACCCCCAGGCCGTCCCCGTCAGCCAGCAGCCAACCCAGAACATCCCTAGCCGATAGCCTTTCATCATCAGGACGCCACCTATTTCTTTCTTCACCACAACAAGAAACCCAAAACGGGGAAGTCAAGCCCCCTCCCAACAGCCCGGGTAAAACTTGGAAACACAAAAAAATTACAATAAAAACAATACAATACAGGGTGCTCGCAAAAACCTGAAACGCCATACTCACGCCTGCCTTGCGTTGCATGCGCCCAGGGTTCCCGGTAGCATCCCGAGGTTTCTCGCCACACACTGGCCTGGATAATCCAAGAAAAAGATGATATTCAATTTTTTCTTTACCTTCCAGCCGGGAATGTGACACATGTCCCAGATTCGGGCAGTTTGAACAAAAATCATGCAACCAGGAGGAGCAGTAAATGGCGGACACCCCCGATCTCACCCAGGTCAAGACTTCCACCCGTGACCTTGGCGTCATGCAACAGCGCCTGGCGGCCTGGATGGAAAAGACGCTCGGCCCCGGCTCAGCACCCAAACTCTCCGAACTGCGCAACCCTGGCAGCGGCGGCATGTCCAGCGAAACCCTGCTGTTCGACATGCACTGGCAGGAAAACGGCATCGAGCGCAGCGGTGCCTTCGTCGGCCGCCTGCCCCCCGCCGCCAACGCCATGCCGGTGTTCCCGGAATATGACTTCAACCTGCAAGTCGAGGTTACCCGCCTGGTGGGCGAGCGCAGCACGGTCAAAGTACCGAAAGTGCTGTGGAACGAACCCGGCACAGAGGCTCTGGGCGTGCCCTTCTTCATCATGGCGCGCGCCAGCGGTGAGCCGCTGCCTGATCTGCCGCCCTACCCCTTCGACGGCTGGCTGCTCGACGGCACGCCCGAACAGCAAAAGCAGCTACAGAACAACTGTGTGGCCGTACTGGCCGGCATCCACGGCATCAAGACTACCCCGGACGAAGTGGCCTTCCTGCAGCCCAAGAGCCAAGGCGGCTCGCCCATGCGGCGTATCTTCAACGACTGGAAAAACTACTACGACTGGGCACGCGAAGGGCTGGAAACCCCGCTCATCTCGCAGCTCATGGCGCATCTCGAAGCCACCTGGCCGGCCACCGAAAGCGACCCGGTCATCCTCTGGGGCGATGCCCGCCCGGGCAACATCCTGTGGGAAAACTTCGAGCCGCAAGCCGTGCTCGACTGGGAAATGTCCGTCTTCGGCCCGCGCGAGCTGGATGTCACCTGGCTGATTTTCTTCCACAAGTATTTCCAGTACATCGCCCTCAATCTTGGCTTCCCCGAGGCACCGATGCCCGGCTACATGACACGCGAGGACATCGTTGCCGAATACGAGCGAATTTCCGGCGTCAAACTGCAACACATCGACTGGTATCTCGGCTTCTGCATCCTGCGCATGGCCATGTTCGACATCCGCGTCAACAAACGCGCCATCCACTTCGGCGAGCGCCAGCCGGAAGAAGATCCGAACAACTATCTCTACGGCCGCGAAATCATCCGCAAGATTCTCAAGGGTGAAGACCCCTGGAACTTCTGATTTCCGCCAACATCAACCTCACTACTCTCTACCTCCAACCTCTATCCAAGGAACACACACATGGCATTCAAGGGAAAGGTCGCCCTCATCACCGGCGGCGCCAGCGGCATGGGTCAGCTCGACGCCCTGCGTCTGGCCAAGCAGGGCGCGAAAGTCGCCATTCTTGATCTCAACGACAAGGGGCTCACCGAAACCGCCGCCCAGTCGCCCAACATCAAGGCATACAAATGCGACGTCGCCAACCTTGAAGATGTCCGTCAGGTTGTCGCCCAAGTCGAAAAAGACCTGGGGCCGGTCGACCGCCTCGTGCATTGCGCCGCCATCATGCCCGGCCAGTCGATCAAGGACATGCCCGCCGAGCTCATCAACAAGGTCATGGCCATCAACTTCTTCGGCACAGTCAACCTCACCAAAACGCTGATGCCGCTGATGGAAGCGCGTGGTAGTGGCGACATCATCCTCTACGGCTCGATGGCCGGTGCGGTGCTGACCCATAACCTCGGTGCCTACAGTGCCACTAAAGCCGCCATCAACGCCTTTACCGAAATTCTGGTGCGCGAAAACCTGGGCAGCCCGATCCGCTTCCTGCTGGTCTGCCCGCCCATGGTCAACACCCCGCTGGTCAATCAGGCCACGGCACACGGCCCGGAAAGCCTCAAGGACTCCGCCAAGACCGGCAAAAACATGGCCCAGCCCCAGGAAATCATCGACGCCGTCGAAGCCGCGCTGGAACGCGGCGACTGGGTCGTCCGTCCCAAGCCTGCCGCCTTCATGATGCTCTGGCGCCGCCTCTTCCCCGGTGCGCTGTGGCGGGTCATGGAAAAAGCCAACAAGGTCAGCTGACCGACCCCGCCCGCCTCAGCACCAGTAAAATCCCGCGTTTCCGCCGTCCACATCCTCCCGACCACCATGCGTGCCAGCCAGTTCTTCATCAACACCCTCAAGGAAGCCCCCTCCGATGCCGAAATCGTCAGCCACCAGCTGATGCTGCGGGCCGGCCTGATCCGTCGCCTGGCCGGTGGCATCTACAGCTGGCTGCCGATGGGCTTGCGCGTACTGCGCAAGGTCGAACACATCGTGCGCGAAGAAATGAACCGTGCCGGTGCCGTGGAGCTGCTGATGCCTGCCGTGCAGCCCTTCGAGCTGTGGGAAGAATCCGGCCGCGGCCCGCAATACGGCCCGGAGCTGCTGCGCTTCAAGGATCGCCACCAGCGCGATTTCGTCATCGGCCCGACGCACGAAGAAGTCATCACCGACATCGTTCGTCGCGAAATCAAGAGCTATCGCCAGCTGCCGCGCCACTTCTACCAGATCCAGACCAAATTCCGCGACGAAATCCGGCCACGTTTCGGCGTCATGCGCGGTCGTGAATTCCTGATGAAGGACGGCTATTCCTTCCACACCTCCTTCACTGACCTGCAACGTGAATACCAGGTCATGTACGACACCTACACGCGTATCTTCAGCCGTCTCGGCCTGCAATTCCGCGCCGTGGCCGCCGACACCGGCTCGATCGGCGGCACCGGCTCGCATGAGTTCCACGTCCTGGCCGACTCCGGCGAAGACGCCATCGCCTTTTGCCCGGCCGCCGGCTCCGACTACGCCGCCAATGTCGAGCTGGCCGAAGCCCTGGCCCCGGCCGGCAGCCGCGCGGCACCAACACAGGTACTGACGGGCGTGGTCACACCAGGCAAAACCCGCTGCGATGAGGTCGCCGAATTCCTGAAGATTGACATCACCCGCATGGTCAAGGCCATCGCCATCATCCGCACCGAACTGGCCGTGGGTGAACCCGGCCGCTTCGGCCTGATCCTGCTGCGTGGCGACCACGATCTCAACGAAATCAAGACACAGAAACTGATCGGTGCCTTCCGCTTTGCCACCGAGCAGGAAATCCGCGCCGCCACCGGCTGTGCACCCGGCTACATCGGCCCGGTCGACCTGCGCTACGCCCATGTCATCGCCGTCTATGCCGATCGCAGCGTCGCCGTCATGAGCGATTTCATCTGCGGTGCCAACAAGGAAGGCTACCACCTCACCGGCGTAAACTTCGGCCGCGACATCCCGGAACCGGCACTGGTCGATGACTTCCGTAATGTCGTTGCCGGCGACCCCTCGCCAGATGGCAAAGGCACACTGGAGCTATGTCGCGGCATTGAAGTCGGCCACATCTTCCAGCTGCGCACCAAATACGCCGCCGCGCTGAAATGCACCTTCCTCAACGAACAAGGCCAGCCGCAAGTGATGGAAATGGGCTGCTACGGCATTGGCGTCTCGCGCATCGTCGGCGCCGCCATCGAACAGGGGCACGACGAACGCGGCATCATCTTCCCGGCCGCCCTCGCCCCCTTCCAGGTCGTCATCGTACCAATGGGCTACGCCAAATCCGACACCGTGCATGCTGCTGCCGACCAGCTCCATGCCGAACTGCTGGCCGCCGGCATCGATGTCCTGCTGGATGACCGCGACGAGCGTCCCGGCTCGATGTTTGCCGACTGGGAACTCATCGGCATCCCGCATCGCATCGTCGTTGGCGAACGTGGCCTCAAGGACGGCCAGCTCGAATACAAAGGCCGCCGTGATGCCGATGCCCTCCTGCTGCCGCAAGCAGATGTCGTGGCCTTCCTGCAAGAAAAGCTGTGCCCCTGAAACCACTGCGAACACTGGAAAAACGCCGATTTATTCCGTTCACCCGGAGCCTGCCGAAGGGCATTGCTCATAAAAACAAGGATTTCAGCATCTCGCAGGGATATCCCAAGGGCACTCCCTTCGTGGCGTTTCCTTTGGACAGACTCAGCCCGAACGGACTTGATTTGATCAGCATTCCCCTGGCGCGGACACTGCTGCAAATATCCCTGCGGTTCGCCCTCATCACCGCATTCCTGCTAGGTCTGTGCCTGAGCCCAGCCAGTCAGGCCGGCAACCAGAAATACGAACCGCTGGCCGCCAGTGTCCAGGCAGCACTGCAAGCCACCGTCGCCGACCACGCCGCCCCGGAGCCCAGCTTCCCGAGCCTGGCGGAAAAGATCAACTGGCTAACCGAAATGTCGCGCCGGCTGGAACGCCGCATACCCGACCGAGCCGCCCGCCTCGACTTCCTCAAGACGGTCTATTACGAAGCCAAACGCGCCGGCCTCGACCCACAACTCGTGCTCGGCCTGATCCAGGTAGAAAGCGGCTTCAAGAAATACGCCGTCTCCAGCGCCGGGGCACGAGGCTACATGCAAGTCATGCCCTTCTGGGTCAAACTGATCGGCACCCCCGACAACAACCTCTTCCACCTGCGCACCAACCTGCGCTACGGCTGCACCATCCTGCGCCACTACCTCGACATCGAACGCGGTGATCTCTACCGCGCCCTCGGCCGCTACAACGGCAGCCTCGGAAAACCGGAATACCCCAACCTCGTACGCGGTGCCTGGGAACGGCAATGGAACTGGTCCCGCCAGCAATACCTGAGCCCGTATTGACTTCATGACAGGGTGGTTACCCCTTTTTCAAACCTCATCCAGCGGCGACACCACCCCAGGCCCGCCCTTGTTCAGCACATGGGTGTAAATCATCGTCGTCGCCACATCGGCATGGCCGAGCAGCTCCTGCACCGTGCGAATGTCGTAACCCGCCTGCAGCAGATGCGTGGCAAACGAATGGCGCAGCGTATGCGGTGTGGCCGGTTTCGCCAGCCCCGCCGCCAGCACCGCCTTTTTCATCGCACGTTGCAACAGCTTTTCATCCATATGATGACGCCGCTCGATGCCGCTGCGCGGATCAACCGAATACCCCTTGGCCACAAAGAGATACTGCCAGCCCCATTCCGTCGCCGCGTTCGGGTATTTCCTCTCCAGCGCGTCCGGCAGATATACAGAAGCCCGGCCCCGGGCAAGATCGTCCTCATACAACAAGCGACGCCCCTGCACCTGCTCGCGCAAGGCCGGGATCAGGCTTTGCGGCAACATCGTCACCCGATCCTTCGCCCCCTTGCCATCGCGCACCAAAATCTCGGCCCGCTCGAAATCCACATCCTTCACCCGCAGCCGCACACACTCCATCAGCCGCATCCCCGTGCCGTACAACAGCCGCGCCATCAAAGCGTGTGTCCCCGTCATCCGCCCCAGCACGGCCGTCACCTCGCTGCGCGTCAGCACCACCGGCAGACGCGCCGGACGCTTTGCCCGCACCACGTCATCCAGCCAGGGCAAGTCGATCTCCAGCACCTCGCGATAGAGGAACAACAGCGCGGAAAGTGCCTGATTCTGTGTGGCCGCCGCCACATTTCCCTCCACCGCCAGATGCGTCAAAAACGCCTCCACCTCCCGCGCGCCCAATTCACACAACTCACGCGGGTGGCGTTTGTCATGAAACAGGATGAAACGCCTGATCCACTGGGCATACTGCGTCTCCGTCCTTATGCTGTAGTGCTTCAGACGCAACCGCTCCCGCACCTGATCGAGCAACTTCGGTGGGTTTGGCGGAGATGGCGGTGTAATTGAATTCACGGGTGTATTGGAAAC
>JAGOSV010000108.1 GCA_018062105.1 Sterolibacterium sp.
TTATTATCAAAAGGCTGCGTGTCACCGTCCCGCCAGCGCCGACTTGGTTAGCATTTTCTCGTTACACTCAGGTTTTCGTCTATCATTCATAGCCATTGCACTTTGGACGATCATGACTCTTCCTATCCTCCCTCGCACACTCGCACGCCCAATCGCCACGGCGAGCCGCCAGTTCCCCGTGCTGATGCTCAGCGGGCCGCGTCAGGTTGGCAAAACCACCCTGCTCAAATCTTTGTGCGAGGCGGAAGCCGGACCATCGATGAGGCGTTATGTCACGCTCGACAATCCGATGATGCTGGGGTTGGCGCGCGAGGAGCCCGCCTTGTTCTTGCAGCGCTTTCCGCCGCCGGTGCTGATCGACGAAATCCAGTATGCCCCCGGCCTGTTACCGCTCATCAAGGAGGCGGTTGATGCCAGAGGCGGAAAGGGACAGTATTGGTTGACCGGTTCGCAGCCCTTCCACCTCATGCAAAACGTCGGCGAATCGCTGGCCGGACGCGTGGCGGTGATGCACCTGCAAGGCTTGTCGTTGGGGGAGAGCCTGGGCCACGGCGCGTTGCTGCACCCCTTTCTGCCGGGCAGTTTGCTTGAGACGGTCGTTTCGCCACCCGCCGCGCCATTGAACTGGGTCTTCGAGCAGATATGGCGCGGCAGCTTTCCCGCGCTCCATGTCGGTGATGCACCCGACCGCGATCTGTTTTATGCCTCTTACCTGCAAACCTATCTCCAGCGCGATGTGCGCGACCTGGCCCAGGTGGGCGACCTGACGGTATTCACCCGTTTTCTGCGCAGCGCAGCAGCGCGCACGGGGCAACTGCTCAATATCGCCGATATAGCGCGGGATGTGGGGGTAGCACCCAATACCGTGAAACACTGGCTTTCCATCCTTCAGGCATCCGGCTTGCTTTGGCTACTGGAGCCGTATCACACCAATATCTCCAAGCGCCTAGTAAAAACCCCCAAGCTGTATTTTCTGGATACCGGACTGGCTGCCTATCTTACGGAATGGAGCAGCCCGGCGACGCTGGAGGCTGGCGCGATGTCCGGCGCGATTTTTGAAACCTGGGCGGTCAGCGAAATGCTCAAGAGTTGGTGGCACGATGGCAAGCAGGCACCGTTTTACTATTACCGCGACAAGGATCAAAAGGAAATCGACCTGCTGATCGTGCGCGATGGACGCGTGCATCCTGTGGAAATCAAGAAAACTGCGCAGCCGGGGCGCGATGCTGTGCGGCATTTTTCGGTATTGGCAAATCTTGGGCTCGAAATGGGTGCTGGGGCCGTCATCTGCTTGACCTCGCAACGATTACCGATCACGGCACAGGTCGAGGCGATCCCGGCATGGCAGGTCAGTATCAAGGGGACACCATGATCGTCGGCATTGATCATGGCACCAGCTCACCAATTCACTGATTTCCGTCTGGCGGGGTAGCGAGATGGTGTTGATACCGAATGTGGCTGATTCTTTTTGTGCCAATCATGTTCAAAATGATGCAAAATTGACTCTTTTTGAGTATCTATTGTCAGGAGATTGGAGATGGGCTCCGCCTTTACGCCAAGTATTGAGTCCGTGCCAGTTCCAGAGGCTGCGGATACGGACACCGTGGCGGCTGTGAGCAAGGAGGAAAACCGGCTGCTGGCTGCCTTGGCTCAGGCCATGGTCGAACACCCCCGTGCCACGCTACAGGAGCTGGCCCGGGCTGTCGGGGTGAGCAAGGCCACGCTCTACCGTTTCTGCCGCACCCGCGAACATCTGGTCGAGCGCTTGCTGAATCACAGTGTGGCATGCGTCACCGCCGCCCTGGATGCGGCATGCTTGGATCAGGGAACACCGCTGGAGGCCTTGCATCGCTTGATCCTGCATACGCTGGAACAGCGTGAATTCGGCAATTTTCTGATGATGCACTACTGGCAGGATGGGGCTACCGAGCTGGGCAGTGAAAACGGCTGGGAGGCCCGGCTGGATGCCTTTTTCTTGCGTGGCCAGCAGGCGGGCATCTTGCGCATCGACATCGCCACTCCGGCACTTACCGAACTGTGGATGGCCATTTTTTCCGGTCTGGTGGATGCCGAACGGCGTGGCCGGATTGCCCGAGCCAGCCTGGCGGGATTGATCGAACAATCCTTCCTGCAGGGCAGTGCAGCCTGAAAATTTTCTATTTTCCGGCGATCGTTGTTTGTACCTCCTGTACCTCCTGTACCGGCTCGGATTATCTGGATACCCAGCCATTCAGCCCATTGCACTGAATGCCACCTTCCAATAGCATCGTAGCTGCTCGTGGGGTCCATGCCAGACATCATGCCAACGAAATCCGGACCGCGCCCGACATGATCGATCAATCCACCCGGAGGATGCCCGATGATGTTTCCGATCCTGAGCTTTCCGCTGAGCGAAACCCAGCGCATGTTGCAAGAAACCGTGCGTCGTTTTGCCGAACACGAAATCGCCCCACGCGCTGCCCGCATCGACCGTGACAACCGCTTTCCAGCCGATCTATGGAAGAAGATGGGCGATCTCGGGCTGCACGGCCTGACGGTGGATGAAGAATACGGCGGCAGCCGCATGGGCTATCTGTCACACATCCTTGCCCTGGAAGAAATCTCGCGTGCCTCGGCGGCGGTCGGCCTGTCCTACGGCGCCCATTCCAATCTCTGCATCAACCAGATCCGTCGTCACGGCAGCAGCGTGCAAAAATCCCGTTACCTGCCCGGTCTCGTTAGCGGCGAAAAAGTCGGTGCCCTGGCCATGTCCGAGCCCGACGCCGGCTCCGATGTCGTCAGCATGAAGCTGCGCGCTGAACACAAGGGGGATCACTTCCTGCTCAATGGATCAAAGATGTGGATCACCAATGGCGGCGATGCCGATGTGTTGGTGGTCTATGCCAAAACCGATCCGCAGGCAGGCAACCGGGGCATCACCGCCTTGCTGGTCGAAAAAGGCAGTCCGGGCTTCAGCTACGGCCAGCCACTCGACAAGCTGGGCATGCGCGGCTCGAATACCTGGCCACTGTTCTTTGATGATTGCGTCGTGCCCGTAGACAACGTCCTCGGCAGGATCGGAGAAGGGACGAGGGTATTGATGTCCGGCCTCGACTTCGAGCGTGCTGTTCTGGCCGGTGGACCGCTGGGCATCATGTCTGCCTGCATGGATGTCGTGCTGCCCTACCTCCATGAGCGCCGGCAATTTGGTCAGGCCATCGGTGAATTCCAGCTCATGCAGGGCAAGCTCGCCGACATGTACGCCACCTGGATGGCCACGCGCTGCCTCGTCTATACCGTCGGTCAGGCCTGTGATGCCGCTGGCAGCAATGCCGCCGCGCTGCGTGCCCTGCGCAAAGATGCTGCCAGCGCCATCCTGTACGCTGCCGAAAAAGCCACCTGGATGGCCGGCGAAACCATCCAGGCTCTGGGCGGCATCGGCTATACCAACGACAGCCCGGCTGGCCGCCTGTGGCGTGATGCCAAGCTCTATGAAATCGGTGCCGGCACCAGTGAAATCCGCCGTATGCTGATCGGCCGCGAACTGTTTCAGGAAACAGCCTGACATGCCACTCATCCATACCCGCATCGCCCCCCAGGAGGCGGAGTTCCAGGCCAATGCCCAGGCCATGCGCGCCCTCGTCGCAGCCTTGCGTCAACAAACGGCTCAGTCCGCACAAGGTGGCCCGGCCGAGCATCGCCAGCGCCATGTGGGGCGCGGCAAGCTGCTGGTGCGGGAACGCATCGAACAACTGCTCGATCCTGGTGCGCCCTTCCTTGAGCTGTCCCCGCTGGCGGCCTGCGGCATGTATGGTGATGAGATTGCCGCCGCCGGCCTGGTGACTGGCATCGGCAGCATCCATGGCATCGAATGCATGATCGTCGCCAATGATGCCACCGTCAAAGGGGGCTCCTATTTTCCGGTCACGGTCAAAAAACATCTGCGTGCCCAGGAAATCGCCGGACAAAATCATCTGCCCTGCATCTATCTGGTCGACTCCGGCGGTGCCCATCTGCCCATGCAGGATGACGTCTTCCCCGACCGTGAACACTTCGGCCGCATCTTCTACAATCAGGCACGCCTCTCGGCACAAGGTATTCCACAGATTGCCGTGGTCATGGGCTCCTGTACGGCAGGAGGGGCTTACGTGCCGGCGATGTCCGACGAGACCATCATTGTGAAGGAGCAGGGCACCATCTTCCTCGGCGGCCCGCCGCTGGTCAAAGCCGCCACCGGGGAAGTCGTCAGTGCCGAAGAACTCGGCGGCGGCGACGTGCATACCCGACTGTCCGGCGTGGCCGACCATCTGGCCGAGAACGATACACACGCCCTGATGATCTGCCGCAACATCGTGGCACACCTCAACCGACGCAAAAAAATCGATCTGCTTCTCGCCCCGCCGGAAGAACCACACTACCCGACCGAAGAACTCTACGGTGTCGTGCCAGCCGACCCACGCAAACCTTATGACGTTCGCGAAATCATTGCCCGCCTCGTCGATGGCTCACGCTTCGAGGAATTCAAGGCACGCTACGGCAGCACACTGGTCTGCGGCTTTGCCCACTTGCACGGCTATCCTGTCGGCATCATCGCCAACAACGGCATCCTGTTTGGCGAGTCCGCCCTGAAGGGCACGCACTTCATCGAACTGTGCACGCAGCGCCAGATTCCTCTGGTTTTTTTACAGAACATCACCGGCTTCATGGTCGGGCGCAAATATGAAAATGCCGGCATCGCCCGCGAAGGTGCCAAACTGGTCATGGCCGTCGCCAATGCCCAGGTACCCAAATTCACCGTCATCATCGGTGGCTCTTTTGGTGCCGGCAATTACGGCATGTGTGGCCGCGCCTTCGAACCGCGCCTGCTCTGGATGTGGCCCAATGCCCGCATCTCGGTGATGGGCGGCGAACAGGCCGCCTCCGTACTGGCGACGATACGCCGCGATGCCCTGACCGCCACCGGAAAATCCTGGACAGCGGATGAAGAGGAACACTTCAAAGCCCCCATCCGCCAGCAGTACGAACAACAGGGCAACCCCTACTACGCCACCGCCCGGCTCTGGGACGATGGCATACTCGACCCGCAACAGACACGGCAGGCACTGGCGCTGGGAATTTCCGCCGCACTCAATGCGCCCCTTGAGCCCACGCGTTTCGGTGTCTTCCGCATGTGAGGTGCTGCCATGACCAATCCTCTGCTGATCGCCCTGCATGACGGCACCCTGACCCTGACCCTGAACCGTCCCGAACGGCACAATGCTTTCGATGGCGCACTCATTGCTGCGCTCGATGCGGCCTTCATTACTGCAGAACGTGATCCGGCCGTGCGTCTCGTCGTACTGGCGGCGGCAGGCAGGAGCTTTTGCGCCGGCGCCGATCTCGACTGGATGAAAGCTGCCGCCCACCAGAATCATGACGAAAATCTCGCCGATGCACGCCGACTGGCGGGCATGCTCGACCACCTGTCCCGCCTCAGCAAGCCCACCATCGCCCGGGTGCAAGGTGCTGCCTATGGTGGTGGTGTCGGGCTGATCGCCGCCTGTGACATGGCCATCGCCCTCGATTCGGCACGCTTTGCCCTGACGGAAGTGAGGCTCGGCTTGATCCCCGCTACCATCAGCCCGTATGTCATCGTCGCCATCGGTGTCCGTTCGTCACGCCGCTACATGCTCACCGCCGAAAGCTTTGACGCACCCACCGCACATGCCCTGGGATTGCTGCACGAAATCTGCCACGATGAGACGGCGCTGGATCAAGTGCTGGCACAGCTGATCGGTGCCCTGAAGCAAAA
>JAGOSV010000109.1 GCA_018062105.1 Sterolibacterium sp.
GGCAACAACGATGCCGACGGCGTCTACCTGCTGCACTGGGTGCGCCAGCACTTCCCCGAACGCGAAGCGCACCTCCGCACCAAACTGGCACAGTGGGGCGGCAACTCCAGCGGCGTCAATGTCGCCAACATCGACAACCTGGGCAATGTTCATCCCGACACCATGTGGTGGCATCACAATCTCGGCAACGTCCGGCAGCGACCGTTCTCCGAAATCTGGTGCGACACCTCCGATCCACTGATGGCCGGCCTCAAGGCGCGTCCCCGCACCGTCAAGGGACGCTGCGGTGCCTGTGCCCATTTCGACATCTGCGGCGGCAACACACGCGTGCGTGCCCAACAAGTGAGCGGCGACCCCTGGCAGGAAGACCCGGGCTGCTATCTGACGGATGCGGAGATCGGCGTAAACAGCAATGGCAAGCGGCTACAGGTGACGCCGTGGTCGCGCGAGGAGAAGCAGAAATGAAATCCATGATTGAGGTGGTGAGCGCGTTGATATGTGTAACGGCAGATGATCGCAGCACGTCATTCCCGCACAAGCGGGAATCCAGTTTTTCAGTTCACCCATGGACTCCCGTTTGCGCAGCAATGACGTCGTTGAATACCTTGGGGGTCGTTGCCTTCATGTCGATTCTTGTGCATGCGGCTCCGGTTTTCGCCGCATCCCCGGCCGACCTCTACCAGCAACACTGCGCCACCTGCCACGGCGGCAACCGGCTGGGTGCCATGGGCCCGGCGCTGCTGCCGGAAAACCTCGAACGCCTGCGCAAGAGCGAGGCTTTGAAAATCCTGCGTAGCGGCCGCCCGGCCACACAGATGACGGGCTTTGAAAACACCCTGAGCCCGGAGGAAAGCCAGCAGCTCGTCGACTGGATCTACACCCCAGTCACCCCGCCACCCACCTGGCCAGATGCCCAGATGCAGGCCTCGCGCATCGTCCATCATGCCCCCGGCAGCCTGCCCGACCGGCCGGCCGCCGCACTCGACAAGATCGACCTGCTGAATCTGTTCATCGTCGTCGAGGCCGGCGACCACCACATTTCGATCCTCGATGGCGACCGGCTGGAGCGCATCCACCGCTTCCCCTCACGATTTGCGCTGCATGGCGGACCAAAGTTCACACCCGATGGCCGCTACGTCTTTTTCGCCTCACGCGATGGCTGGGTATCGAAATTCGATCTCTGGAACCTCAAGACGGTGGCCGAGATTCGCGTCGGCATCAATACCCGCAACGTCGCCGTGTCGGGCGATGGCAAATATGTGATGGCCGCCAACTACCTGCCGCACACGCTGGTGCTGCTCGATGCCGAACTCAAGCCGCTGAAGACTATCGAAGCACGCAGCATGAAGGGCGACAAGACCTCGCGCGTTTCAGCCATCTATGATGCCGCACCGCGCAAGAGCTTCATCGCGGCCATGAAAGACATCAACGAGCTGTGGGAAATCAGCTACGACCCGCATGCTGAGCCAGTCTATGAAGGACTGGTGCATGATTTCCGCATGGGAGAAGGCAACCCGATGCCTGGCCAGTTCTACCCACGCCGCACGCTGCTGGAAGATGTGCTCGACGATTTCTTCTTCGACGCCAGCTACGAACACGTCATCGGTGCCTCGCGCGAGGGCGGACGTGGCCAGGTGGTCAATCTCGATGCCCGGAAGAAAATTGCCGACATCCCCCTGCCAGGCATGCCCCATCTGGGTTCCGGCATCACCTGGCAATGGCAGGGGCGCACCGTGCTGGCCTCCCCCAATCTCAAGGAAGGCGTGGTCAGCGTCATCGACATGAAGGACTGGCAACCCGTGAAACAGATCGCCACCCTGGGCGCGGGCTTCTTCATGCGCAGTCATGAAAAAAGCCGCTACGCCTGGGTCGACTCCATGATGAGCCCGAACAAGGACACCTTGCAGGTCATCGACAAGGAAACACTGGACATAGTAGCCCGGCTGCGCCCTGTGCCCGGCAAGACGCTGGCCCACATCGAATTCACCCGCGACGGCCGCTACGCCCTGGCCAGCCTGTGGGAGCAGGACGGTGCCCTCATCGTCTTCGACGCCGCCACGCTGAAAGAAGTCAAGCGCATCCCGGCCGCCAAGCCGGTTGGCAAGTACAACGTCTTCAACAAGATCAACCGCTCGGAAGGCACCAGCCACTGAACCGGGACGGGACGGCCCGCATCACCGCACTGAGCAGGTCAAAGCAACGGGCTGAACAACGGGTCAAACAACGGGCCAAGTAACGGAAAGCCGGGCGTTTCACGCTAAACTTCCGGAATTACACCTTGCCCCCGCGTCATGTCTGCCCCGTTCCCTACTGCCAATATCCAGCAATCTGCGGCCTGGCATCGCCTGGCTGAACTGGCACGCCCTGAAAAGGCAACATCGACCACCACCGGGGCCATCACACTGCGCGAACGGTTCGCCCATGATCCGCAGCGCTTCACAGCCTTTTCGTGCCAGCATGATGGTCTGCTGCTGGATTACTCCAAGCAGCGCGTCAGCCACGAGATCATGCAGGCCTTGCAACAGCTCTGGTTCGAGGCCGACGTCCCGGGCTGGATTGCCCGCATGCGGGCCGGCGAGGACATCAACACCAGCGAACAGCGTGCTGTCCTGCATGTTGCCCTGCGCGAGCCGCAACCGCGCCCCGAAGTGGCGACCATACTGGCAAAGATGCAGCGTTTCTGTGCCGACGTACACAGCCAGCGCTGGCGCGGCGCCAGCGGCCAGCCCATCCGTGATGTCGTCAATATCGGCATCGGCGGCTCCGATCTGGGGCCCAGAATGGCTGTCCATGCCTTGACGGCCTGTCATCATCCCGGCCTGCGCATCCACTTCGTCGCCAATCTCGACGCCGCCCATTTGCTGACCACGCTGGCAGCGCTCGACCCGGCCACCACACTCTTCACCGTCGCCAGCAAATCCTTCACCACGCATGAAACCATGGTCAATGCCCAAACGGCGCGAACATGGCTGGTCCATGCCCTGGGAGAATCTGCGGTCGCACAGCACTTCGTCGCCATCTCAACCAACCTTGCCGCCGTCGCCGCGTTCGGCATCCGCACCGAAAACTGCTTCGAATTCCGCGACTGGGTTGGTGGCCGCTTCTCGCTCTGGTCGGCCATCGGCCTGCCCCTGATGCTGGCCATCGGGCATGAAAACTTCATGCAGTTCCTGGCCGGTGGTCATGCCATGGACCAGCATTTCTTCAGCGCACCAGTCACCCACAATCTGCCGGCCCTCATGGCCTTGCTGGGACTCTGGAACATCGACTTCCTCGGTGCAGAAAGCCTGGCCGTCCTGCCCTACAGCCAACTCCTCGAGTTTCTGCCGTCCTACCTGCAACAGCTCGAAATGGAGAGCAATGGCAAGCAGGTCGACCGCCACGGTGCGCCGGTAAACTGTGCCACCGCCCCCATCCTGTGGGGAGAAGCCGGCACCAACGGACAGCACGCCTTCTATCAGCTCATCCACCAGGGCGGCCGCCTGATTCCCTGCGACTTCATCGCCTTTCGCCAGACCGACCATGAATTGCCGGGGCGCCATGCCGCCGTGCTCGCCAACTGCCTCGCCCAAAGTGAAGCGATGATGCTGGGCAAGACAGAGGCCGAAGCACGCGCCGAAATGCAGGCAGCAGCTCTGCCCGCCGACACCATCGATCGCCTGGCTCCCTTCAAGGTCTTTCCCGGCAACCAGCCCTCGACCACCCTGCTGCTGCCCAGACTCTCGCCCTACACCCTGGGACAACTGGTCGCCCTCTACGAGCACAAGGTGTTCGTCCAGGGCATCCTGTGGGGCATCAACTCCTTCGACCAATGGGGCGTCGAATACGGCAAGCAGCTGGCCAGCCACCTGTTGCCTCAGCTGGAAGGTGCCCCCTTGGACGATACGCTGAATGCCTCGACTGCCGGGCTGGTGCGCTGGTTGCGCCAGACGGGCTGAAGCACGCGGCCCTACTTTGCCGCCATCCGTAACGCGCCATCCAGCCGCAAGGTCGTACCGTTGAGCATGGGATTCTCGATGATGGCGCGTACCAGCCGGGCGTATTCACTGGCGCGCCCGGCACGCGCCGGAAACACGGCCGTGCGTTGCAGCGCCTCCTGCACCCCTGTCGTCATCCCCTGCAACATCGGCGTCTCGAATATCCCCGGCGCGATGGCCATGCAACGGATGCCATGACGCGCCAACTCGCGTGCCATGGGCAAGGTCATGCTGGCGACCCCGCCCTTCGATGCCGCATAAGCCACCTGAGCAATCTGCCCCTCATAGGCCGCCACGGATGCGGTATTGATGAGCAGCCCACGCTCACCATCCTCCCATGGCTCGTTGCGGATCATGGCCTCGGCAGCCAACCGACACATGTTGAACGTTCCCACCAGATTGATGTTGAGCGTCCGCAGGAATGTCTCCAGACGATGCGGCCCCGACGCGCCAACCAGTTTCTCTGCCGGAGCAATGCCCGCGCAATTCACCAGACCATGCAAGGCACCAAAGCGCTCCCGGGCGGTATCGATGGCAGACTGGGCACTGAAGCTGTCCGCCACATCGCAGCAAGCAAAACAGACATCCTTGCCCAGCCGCTCTGCCAATGCCTCGCCAACCTCTTCATTGACATCGGCAATCACCACCTTGCCGGACAACTCTGCCAGCATGGCCACCGTCGCCGCTCCCAGCCCGGAGGCACCACCAGTCACGATGAACACGGAATTCCGGATTTGCATGACGATCTCCTCTCCAGATCAGCCAACACATTCAAGCCATCCCATCCCAACCATTCAATCCCTGCACTGAATGCCTCCTTCCTAATAGCATAGGCGATTTTAAACCGCGAGGATTTGAGCGCATCACCTCACAATCACCTCACAATCACCTCGCCCCCTCCAACGCACCCGGCAAGCCGCCGCCCAAGACGCGGAACAGGCTGATCTGGGCGAGCTGGCGCTGGCCCTGCACATGGATGAACTCAGCCTGGTTGGCGTAGTCGTCGCGCTGGGCATCGAGGTAGCGCAGGTGGTCGTCCACGCCAGCGCGGTAGCGTGCCTCGGCCAGACGCAGGCGCTGCTGACCGGCGTCGAGGCGGGCGCGCAGCGCGGCCTCCTCTCTTTGCAGGGTGGCGTTGACGACGAGGGCATCGTTCACTTCACGGAAGGCCGTCTGGATGGTCTTTTCGTAGTCGGCGATGGCGATGTCCTGGCGCACTGTTGCCAGCTCCAGATTGGCCTGATTACGGCCACCGGAAAAGATCGGCAGGCGCAGTTGCGGCATGAAGTTCCAGCTGCGCTGGCCGGAGTCGAACAGGCCCGACAGCTCGCTGCTGGCGGTGCCGAACAGGCCGGTCAGGCTAATGCTCGGGAAGAATGCGGCACGGGCGGCACCGATGCTGGCGTTACGGGCGCGCAGCTGATGTTCGGCGGCGCGGATATCGGGACGCTGGGTGAGCAGATCGGCCGGCAGGCCGGGGGTGATGGTGGCGAACGGGACGGCAGTAGAGGGCGCAACAGGTGGCAAGGCTGCACCATCACCCAGCAGCAGCTGCAGGGCATGTTCCGTCTGGGCCAGCGCACGCCGGGCGCGTTCGACATCGACCTCGGCCTGCTCGGTCAGCCCCCTTGCCTCCTGAAGGTCGATGGTGCTGGCCAGGCCCACCCGCTGGCGGTGCTGAATCAGGGAGAGGCTGCGCTGGCGTGTCTGCTGCGTCTGCTCGGCGAGTTGTCGCTGCTGCCAGGC
>JAGOSV010000110.1 GCA_018062105.1 Sterolibacterium sp.
AGTACGTCGAGCGCTTCTGCGGGCTGGAGTGTTATCAACGCTTCCAGGCGCGGGCAAGCAACGCGACCGAAACGAGCGCCGAACTGAACGCTTGCGGTTCGCCGCCGTCAGATTGAGGCATACCCTAACCTGGCGTCAGATCATCCGGTGAGGAAACGTCAGAATAGAGCCACCTTGCGGATTGTTTGACACAGGCCGTCAAAGGTCATAGATTTCTTCCTGACACATTTCCCTCAGGAGGATACCTTGCACGGTCAGCGCATCGGTTACGTCCGCGTCAGCAGCTTCGACCAGAACCCGGAGCGGCAACTGGAACAGGTTCCGGTGGACAAGTTGTTCACCGACAAGGCGTCGGGCAAGGACACACGGCGGCCCGAACTGGAACGGCTGCTCGCCTTCGTGCGCGAAGGAGACACGGTGGTGGTGCACAGCATGGATCGTCTGGCGCGCAACCTCGACGACCTGCGCCGCCTGGTGCAGAGCCTCACCCATCGCGGCGTGCGCATCGAATTCGTGAAGGAGCATTTAACCTTCACCGGCGAGGACTCACCGATGGCGAACCTGATGCTCTCGGTGATGGGCGCGTTCGCCGAGTTCGAGCGCGCCTTGATCCGCGAGCGTCAGCGCGAGGGTATTGCGCTTGCCAAGCAACGCGGTGCTTACCGTGGCAGGAAGAAATCCCTGCCGTCTGAGCGTATTGCCGAACTGCGCCAACGTGTCGAGGCTGGCGAACAAAAGACCAAGCTGGCACGTGAATTCGGAATCAGTCGCGAAACCCTGTATCAATACTTGAGAACGAATCAGTAAATATGCCACGTCGTTCAATCCTGTCCGCCGCCGAGCGGGAAAGCCTGCTGGTGTTGCCGGACTCCAAGGACGACCTGATTCGACATTACACATTAAGCGATACCGACCTCTCGATTATCCGACAGCGGCGCGGGCCAGCCAATCGGCTGGGCTTCGCGGTGCAGCTTTGCTACCTACGCTTTCCGGGCGTCATACTGGGCGTTGATGAACCGCCGTTCCCGCCCTTGCTGAAACTGGTCGCCGACCAGCTCAAGGTCAGCATCGAAAGCTGGGGCAAGTACGGACAGCGGGAGCAGACCCGGCGTGAGCACCTGATCGAGCTGCAAACCGTCTTCGGTTTCCGGCCCTTCACCATGAGCCACTACCGGCAGGCCGTCCACACGCTGACCGAGCTGGCCATGCAAACCGACAAGGGCATTGTGCTGGCAAGCGCCTTCATCGAGCACCTGCGGCGGCAGTCGGTCATTCTGCCTGCTCTCAACGCCGTCGAGCGGGCGAGCGCCGAGGCGATCACCCGCGCCAACCGGCGCATCTACGACGCCTTGGCCGAACCGCTATCGGACATGCATCGCCGTCGCCTCGACGATCTGCTCAAGCGCCGCGACAACGGCAAGACGACCTGGCTGGCCTGGCTGCGGCAATCCCCGGTCAAACCGAACTCGCGGCACATGCTGGAACACATCGAACGCCTCAAGGCGTGGCAGGCGCTCGACCTGCCCTCCGGCATCGAGCGGTCGGTGCACCAGAACCGGCTGCTCAAGATCGCCCGCGAGGGTGGCCAGATGACGCCAGCCGACCTGGCCAAGTTCGAGCCGCAGCGCCGCTACGCGACTCTGGTTGCGCTCACCATCGAAGGCATGGCGACCGTCACTGACGAAATCATCGACCTGCACGACCGCATTCTGGGCAAACTGTTCAACGCCGCCAAGAACAAACATCAGCAGCAGTTCCAGGCATCCGGCAAGGCGATCAATGCCAAGGTGCGGCTATTCGGACGCATCGGCCAGGCGCTGATCGAGGCCAAGCAAGCCGGCCGCGATCCGTTCGCCGCCATCGAAGCCGTCATGTCCTGGGATGCCTTCGCCGAGAGCGTCACCGAGGCGCAGAAACTCGCGCAGCCCGAGGACTTCGATTTCCTGCACCGCATCGGCGAGAGCTATGCCACGCTGCGCCGCTACGCGCCGGAATTCCTCGCCGTGCTCAAGCTGCGGGCCGCGCCCGCCGCCAAGGACGTGCTCGACGCTATCGAAGTGCTGCGCAACATGAACAGCGACAACGCCCGCAAGGTGCCCGCCGATGCGCCAACCGATTTCATCAAGCCGCGCTGGCAAAAGCTGGTGATGACCGACGCCGGAATCGACCGGCGTTACTACGAACTGTGCGCGCTGTCGGAGATGAAGAACGCACTGC
This sequence comes from Sterolibacterium sp., assembly GCA_018062105.1. Classification (GTDB taxonomy): domain Bacteria; phylum Pseudomonadota; class Gammaproteobacteria; order Burkholderiales; family Rhodocyclaceae; genus Sterolibacterium. The sequence continues at coordinate 2,218 of JAGOSV010000110.1, forward strand.
GCTCCGGCGACATCTGGGTGCAAGGCTCCCGCCAGTTCAAGGATTTCGAGGACTACCTGGTGCCGCCAGCGAAATTTGCCAGCCTCAAGCAGGCCAGCGAATTGCCGCTGGCCGTGGCCACCGATTGCGACCAGTACCTGCATGAACGGCTGACGTTGCTGGAAACGCAGCTCGCCACGGTCAACCGGATGGCGGCGGCCAACGACCTACCGGACGCCATCATCACAGAGTCGGGCCTGAAAATCACGCCGCTCGATGCGGCAATGCCGGACACTGCGCAGGCGTTGATCGACCAAACGGCCATGATCTTGCCGCACGTCAAGATTACCGAGCTTCTGATGGAGGTTGATGATTGGACGGGCTTCACTCGCCACTTCACACACCTGAAATCGGGCGATCTGGCCAAGGACAAGAACCTGTTGCTGACCACGATCCTGGCCGACGCGATCAACCTGGGGCTGACGAAAATGGCCGAGTCCTGCCCCGGAACGACCTACGCCAAGCTCGCCTGGCTGCAAGCCTGGCATACCCGAGACGAAACCTATTCCACAGCGCTGGCCGAGGTGGTCAACGCCCAATTCCGGCACCCCTTCGCCGGGCATTGGGGCGACGGCACCACGTCATCGTCGGACGGTCAGAACTTCCGCACCGCCAGCAAGGCCGAGAGCACCGGCCACATCAACCCGAAATACGGCAGCAGCCCAGGGCGGACTTTTTACACCCACATCTCCGACCAGTACGCGCCGTTCCACACCAAGGTGGTCAATGTCGGCGTGCGCGATTCGACCTACGTGCTTGACGGCCTGCTGTACCACGAATCCGACCTGCGCATCGAGGAGCACTACACCGACACGGCAGGGTTCACGGATCACGTCTTCGCGTTGATGCACCTCTTGGGCTTCCGCTTCGCGCCGCGCATCCGCGACCTGGGCGACACCAAGCTCTACATTCCAAAGGGCGATGCCGCCTACGAGACATTGAAACCGATGATCGGCGGCACGCTCAACATCAAACACGTCCGCGCCCACTGGGACGAAATCCTGCGGCTGGCCACCTCGATCAAGCAGGGCACGGTGACGGCCTCGCTGATGCTCAGGAAGCTTGGCAGCTACCCGCGCCAGAACGGCCTGGCCGTCGCCCTGCGCGAGTTGGGACGCATCGAGCGCACGCTGTTCATCCTGGACTGGCTGCAAAGCGTCGAGCTGCGCCGCCGCGTGCATGCCGGGCTGAACAAAGGCGAGGCGCGCAACGCGCTGGCCCGCGCCGTGTTCTTCAACCGCCTGGGGGAAATCCGCGACCGCAGCTTCGAGCAGCAGCGCTACCGAGCCAGCGGCCTCAACTTGGTCACGGCCGCCATCGTGCTGTGGAACACGGTCTATCTGGAGCGGGCCGCGAACGCCTTACGTGGCCACGCTCAAGCCGTCGATGACGGCCTGTTGCAGTACCTGTCGCCGCTCGGCTGGGAGCACATCAACCTGACCGGCGATTACCTCTGGCGCAGCAGTGCCAAGATCGGCGCGGGAAAATTCAGGCCATTGCGACCGCTGTCCCCGACTTAACCGCAGCACCCACGCTGCTGCTGGATCGGCGGGCATGGCACCGATCCGAACGAACAGAACACGCAGCAATCGCCCGGCTTTGGACGCAGCAGCGTATGGCAGGCCGGGCACTCGTAGTAGAACTGGCAAGCGTCCGTGGGCATGGTTTCCTTTTGTGCGTGGCCGCAGTGCGGACAGGTCAGCACGGATTCGAGGATGACAGTGCTCATCGTGGCGTCACTTCTGCACGGTGGACGGATAGCCTGCGTTCGTCGTGGCCTTGGTCAACGCCTCCGGCTGGGCCTTGTCGGCGTCATAGGTGACGATGGCCGTTTTCCTGTCGAAATCGACCTTGACGGCGCTCACTCCGGGCACTTTCTCCAGCGACTTCTTGACTGTGATCGGGCATAGCTCGCAGGTCATGTTCTGCACGGCCAGCGTGACGGTTTTCGGGGTAGCGGCCAGCACGGTGAGCGGTATGGCTGCCAGCAGAGCAATCAGCAGTTTGCGCATGGGAGTCTCCTTTCAGTAGAACAATGGGGCGAACCACGGCACGGCCAACAGGCCAAGCAGCAGCACGGTGACGATCCAGAACGTCAGGCGCTGCCGCTGGCGTGTGCGCGGATCAGCGCACGGCGTGCCGGGCGTGCAGACCTGCGGCACCAGATAGAGCTTGCGGAAGGCCAGTCCGAGAAACAGCAGCGTCATGCCGATGAAAAAGGGCCGGTACGGCTCCATCGCGGTCAGGCTGCCAACCCATGAGCCACCAATGCCAAGCGCCAGCAGGACAAGCGGCCCGACACAGCACACCGACGCGCCGATGGCGGCCAGTACGCTCGCGATCAACGAGCTTTTTTCAGTGAGTCGTGCCATGTCGTTTTCCTTGAACCTGTTTGCCCAACTGTTACTATAAATCCCGTACTTAAGTACGGAGTCAAGGGGAGTGTGATGGAAACAGTACTGACCATCGGCAAGCTGGCTGACGCTGCCGGTGTGAATATCGAGACGATTCGCTACTACCAGAGGCGCGGCCTGCTGGATGAGCCGCCCAAGCCACTCGGTGGGCATCGGCGCTATGCGCCTGAGCAGGCCAAGCGTGTGCGATTCATCAAGCGGGCACAGGCGCTCGGCTTCACGCTCGATGAGGTGGCCGCACTGCTGACCTTGGATGTGGCGCGCGCCTGCGGCGAGACTCAGGCGCTGGCCGGACGCAAGCTGGGTCTGATCGAGCAGAAGATTGCTGACCTCGCGGCCATGCAGCGGGTGCTGGGGGAACTGGTACAGCAGTGCGACGTGAGGGACGGCCATACGACTTGTCCGATCATCGACGTGCTGGCCAAGGATTGAGCGGGCAGTTGAGGACATGCACGGCCGCTGCAAACCGCTTACCGTGCTTTATTTTCCGAATTCTGAGACGACCCCGAACAGGCGGGGCTGGACATTCAACGGGCGCGGGCGGACATCGCAGCCCCTGCATTGGACGCCGTGGTGCTGCAGGACGTGCGAGACCTGACCGACCTCAAGGTCGAAAAGACCCCGACCTTCTTTGTCAACGGGCGCCCGCTATCCAGCTTTGGCCACAAACAGCTAGCCGACCTTGTGGAGCAAGAGGTCTCCAAAACCAAGAAATGAAAGCGGGACATTCAGTAAGCGCTCCGCAAGCCCACCGATGGACTTGGCGCGTGCTGACGAACGCTCAGTGGGAATGCGCATGCTCCTTGGTTTCTGAGCGGCTTGGCTTGGCGGCTGGCTCCACCCGTGTCCCGCGAAGCAGACGCAGTCCGTTGGCTACCACCAGCAAGCTCGCTCCCATGTCCGCGAAGACTGCCATCCACATGGTGGCCGTGCCAACGACCGCCATCACCAGGAAGACGCTCTTGATGCCCAGTGCCAGGGTGATGTTCTGCCAGAGAATGGCGTGGGTGCGCTTGGATAGACGCACTGTCTCGGCGA
>JAGOSV010000111.1:0-3794 GCA_018062105.1 Sterolibacterium sp.
CGGCCCGGCCGGGTTGATGGCCGCAGAAATCCTCTGCCAGGCCGCCATCCAGGTCGACCTCTATGACGCCATGCCCTCGCTGGCACGCAAATTCCTGCTGGCCGGCAAGGGTGGGCTGAATCTCACCTATGCCGAGCCATTTGCCGACTTTGTCACGCGCTACGGCACACGCTGCGAACAACTCGCCCCCATGCTTACGGCATTCGGCCCGGCTGCCCTGCGTTCATGGACAGAAGCGCTGGGCATCGCCACCTTCGTTGGCAGTTCCGGTCGTGTCTTTCCGCGCGAAATGAAAGCCGCACCCTTGCTGCGTGCCTGGCTGCACCGGCTGCGTGCCCGTGGCCTGCGCATCCATGTCCGCCATCGCTGGCAGGGCTGGGCGGCCGATGGTCGCAGCCTGCGCTTCGCCACCCCCCAGGGATCGCATGAAACTTCGGCGGATGCCGTAGTGCTGGCATTGGGCGGCGGTAGCTGGCCACAACTCGGCTCGGACGGTGCCTGGATTCCCCTGCTCAGGGAGCAAGCCGTCCGCGTGTGCGACCTGCGTCCGGCCAATTGCGGGTTCGACGTACAGCGCGGCTGGAGCCCCTATTTTCGCCAGCATTTTGCTGGCCAGCCCCTGAAATCCATCGCTGCCTCCTTTGTCGATGCCGATGGACACATCCAGCATCGACGTGGCGAATGCCTCATCACCGACCATGGCATCGAAGGCAGCCTGATCTACGCGCTGTCGGCCAAACTGCGCGACACACTGGCATCCCAGGGCTCGCTCACCCTGCTGCTCGACCTGTTACCCGACTGGCCGGCCGAAAAAATCATCCAGGAAGTGCAGCGGCCACGCGGCGCACGCTCGCTGGCCAGCCACCTGCAAAGCCGGCTGGGACTCAAAGGAGTACGCAGCAATCTGTTGCGGGAGCTGCTGCCCAAAGAGCACCACGCACAACCTGAGCGGCTGGCCGCCGCCATCAAGGCGCTCCCCCTGCCGCTCACCGCCCCGCGCCCGCTGGCCGAGGCCATCAGCAGTGCCGGCGGCATCGACTTTGCCGCACTCGATGAACGGCTGATGCTGCATGCCCTGCCCGGTGTTTTCTGCGCCGGCGAAATGCTCGACTGGGAAGCCCCCACCGGCGGCTACCTGCTGACCGCCTGCTTTGCCACCGGGCACGCCGCCGCCCATGGCGTTCTGGACTGGCTGGCCAGCCGCTAGAATCCTGCTTCCCCGGCAATACGGCCATCACACTTCATTCATCCCCTACCATCTACCCTCAGCCCATGCGCTTCATCGACAAGCTCCGTGCCGCCTGGCACCAGCAGAATTCCCTGGTCTGCGTCGGCCTCGATCCCGACCTGAACCGTCTGCCCGCCCACCTGCCGCGCAATGCCGACGGCATCCTGGCCTTCAACCGCGCCATCATCGACGCCACGCATGATCTGGTGTGCGCCTACAAACCGCAGATTGCCTATTTCGCAGCGCTGGGTGCCGAAGACGCACTGCACGGTACGCTGGACTATCTGCGCACCTGCCATCCCGCCATTCCCGTCATCCTCGACAGCAAGCGGGGCGACATCGGCAGCACGGCAGAACAATACGCCGCCGAAGCCTTCGACCGCTTCGGTGCCGATGCCGTGACCATCAATCCCTACATGGGCTTTGACTCTGCCGAGCCGTTCCTGCGGCGTGCCGACAAGGGCGTGGTCATCCTCTGCCGCACCTCCAATCCGGGAGCGGCCGACTTCCAGGATCTCGACGTCGCCGGTCAGCCGCTGTTTGAAATCGTCGCCCGAACCGTGGCACAAAAATGGAATGACAACGGCAACTGCCTGCTGGTGGTCGGTGCCACCTGGCCCGAGCAGATGGCGCGCATCCGTGCCCTGGTCGGTGACCTGCCCTTTCTCGTTCCCGGCGTCGGTGCCCAGGGCGGCGATGTCGAAAAACTGGTGCGTGCCGGCCGCACCGCCGACGGCAACGGGCTGGTCATCAATTCCTCACGCGCCATCCTGTATGCCAGCAGCGGCGCAGACTTTGCCGCTGCCGCCCGCGCCGAGACCCTCAGACTGCGCGACCAGATCAACGCCTGCCGGCACTGAGTCCCTACCTCACCTCAGCCTCAGTCTCATGCTGTTCCGGCTTCGTCCAGCTGGCGCAGCCGGACACGCGCCGCCTCGATCTGCACCTCGAGCTGCTCCGCCATCTCATGCAGCAGATCCCGTCCCTTGCTGCGTGCCAGATTGGCCGCAGCAAACAACTCGTACAAGCGTGATGCCACCAGCCGGTTGAGCTGCTCCTGAAGTGCGACGATACGGTTTTGCACCCGCTCGATCTGACGGTACAGCGCCGTGACTGCTTCACTGGCCGAGGCCTTGCGCTGAACCAAACCGGCCGGCACCGCCTCCTGCGCCGCTGGCCGGCCCTGCTGCCACTGTTCGAGGATGTCCTGCAACACCATGCGATCGCCGGCCCGGTAAGCGCGATTGGCCTCGCTCATCAGGGTTGTGCGCCAGACGCGATCATCCTCATCCTCGGCGCGATCCGGGTGAATTTTTTGTGCCACCTGGCGAAATAGCCGCTTCAAATCCCGCGAAGGAGCAAACGGCTTCTCCCGTTCCCGATCCAGCTCATTGAAACGGCGATGCTCACGCTGTGACTGCTCTGCCTGCGCCTGTTTCTGCCCGGCCTCCTGCCGTGCTGCCGCATCCGCCGGTGCCTGACGTGCCAGCACATCGGCAATCTCTGCCTGCAACCGGTCGAGTGCCACCAGCCGGTGCGCCACCCGCTCATGATAGCTGCGCGTAAATTCAGCCAGCTCCCCCTGCACCGTGGCAAATTCCAGCTCCAGCTCAGCCATCTCCTGTGTCAGCACTTCCAGCTCCAGCACCAAGCGCCGGGTTTCATCGACCGGCGCCAGCGCCCTGGCCAGACTGATATCCGGATCGAACAGCAGCAACGCCCGCGCCGCCTGGGCGATACCAGCGAAAGCACCCATCCCTGTTCCTGCCCCCTGACGCTCGGCATGCAGCATCAGCAGCCGGTCCCGCACGGATGCCTCGGGAAGGCACAAGGCCTCCCACTGAGCAAAGGGCAGGATCAAGACCGGAAACAGGGCGGCAATACGCGCTGGCCAAGGCCCCGCCGAAAAGCCCGCCGCACTCCAGGCCAGCGCCTCCTGCCACAGCCCGTCTTCCGCATCGAGCAAGGCACGCTGCCGCCCCCAGACCGCCTCGTAACCCGCCACCACCGGACGCGCCAGACGACTCCGGATCAGCGACAGCGTCGCCCGCAAAGTGATGGCCGCAACAAAGTCCGCCCCGGGCAACACCAAACAAAACGGTCGCAATTCGATATCGAGCGCATTGGAAATCGCCGGCAGCCAGGCATCATCTGGCACCACCAGCAACGCCGTCTGGTGATTCATGAGACATTGCGCCGAAAACTCCGCAATGGCACCAGCCAGCAACTCCGGCTGCCCAACCGGCCAATCCACCGACCGCAACGGCGCCGCCCCAGCCGACATCCCGGACAAACGCCGATACCACGCAGCCGCGAGCTGTGTCGCGTCATGGGCATCATGGGTGTCATGGGCACCGCGAGTTCCGGCAGAAGCAATCATGGCGCAATTCTAGCGGATGCCATCCGGCGCCTACCGAGCCATGGATACAACGGAAAAAATGCCTCATCAATTACTGCTAAATGGATCACCAGACAACCTCCCGTGACCGAGAAGGAACCAAACCGCTCATGATCACCCAGCTTTACAGGAGTGCAGGAAAGTCCCTATAGTTCCTTCCCCGTTCGC
>JAGOSV010000111.1:3894-5690 GCA_018062105.1 Sterolibacterium sp.
GGAATAGGAATACGACAATATGCAAAACACCTCCCTCTTCCGTCGGCTCAGGCATCTCGTCCTGATGCTGCTGCTGGTGACCTACTCCGTTGCCTGCACCCACATGCCCTCCGGCCAGAAGGCCTTCGACAGCTTTGAATCCTGCTTTGCCGCCAACCTCGGCCTGGCTGCCGTCGGTGGCATCGGTGTCGGCGTCCTGAGCGCCAAGCTGATCGGCGGTAATGCCGGTAAAAACGTGGGCGTCGCCGCAGGTCTGGCCGCCGGCACGATGATCGCCCTGCATGCCTGGAAAAAGTGCGGTGCGGTCTATAACAAGTCGGATGTCGTCTCACCACCCACGGCACGTCCGGCGGTAGCGTCCAGCACCGCATCGGCTACCCCACGCCTGACGCTCGACCGGCTCGACGTGCGTGTCAACGGTACCGAAAACGATCCTCCTCAACCTGAATTCGACCTCAGCCTGACGACCGCCCAGCCAGCCGCCAAAGACATCAAGGCGCGTTTCCGCCACCGCGTCGAAATCGTCCGCTTCAAGGGCGGAGAAAACGACCAGCTGATCCTGGCCGATGATGCCGGTAATGCACTGCTGGACAAATCCGGCAAGGAAATCCCACTCGCCGCCGCCGCCCGCATGCCACGTGAACGCCTGTCCTGGGTAGCCATTGCCGAAGAGGGCAAGAATGATTACGTCGAAGATGTCGTCCTCCAGCAAGGACAACGCGCCGTCTTCAAGCACAAGCTGCAGGTGCCCCCCCGTGCCCAGCTGGCCTTGCCGTTGCCTGTGCCGATGCGCTACACCCTGACCGCCGAAGCGGAAAACATGAGCGCAACACGCAGTGTTGATTTCTACATCCTCAGCACCGCCGATCGTCCCAAGCTCTATAGTTCCTCGGCGCGTGCCAGCGCACTCGCTGCGGGCGCAGTGACCCCGCCCCCGGGGTCTGCCGTATCGTCATCCGCATCCTCTGCCTCGGCCACCACCAACCGCAGAACCACACTCTACAGCGACACCACGGCACAGCGTCACGCCAAGGGAACGCTGCCCCGGGGAACCCGGCTGCATGCCGGCGATCGCACAACCGCCATCATCAACAACCGCCCCGAAGAATGGGTCAGCGTCACCACGAACGATGGCCGCAGCGGCTGGATTCCGGGCAGCCATCTGAGCGGAGGACGATAACATGCGCCATCTCCTGCCCGCACTGCTGAGCGCCACCCTGCTGCTCGGACCGATCCTGCCTGTATGGGCAGATGAGACCATCGAGCCCGTCACTCCGGCCGAAATGACTGAAATACGCGCCACCTTCCGCAACGTCGGGCTAAACCAGGCTAATCTCGAAACCGGTAGCGATGGTCGCATCACCCTGACCGGCGAATACGAAAACCGGGAAGAGGTCGAAACCGCCTTTGCCGCAGCGCGTGCCGTGGTTGGCCTGCGCCGGGTGGCACCCACCACGCCCAATAACATCAAATACCGGCTCAAGGGCTTCCAGGGAGCGTTTTCCTCCACCATTGCCCGGATGATGCAAAAGCCCAAACCTGCCCCCGCCACGACATCTGCTGCGCCGGCCACGGCAGCCCCCGCAGCGCCACCACGCCGGACAGGGCCACAGAGTTTTGCGCTGATCGTCGGCGTGAACAAATTCCGCAACCTGCCAGAAAGCAAACATCTCGAAGGTGCCGGACAGGATGCGCAAGGCCTGTACAACCTGCTCACCGCCCCGGGCAATGGCAACATCCCGGCCGACAATGCCCGCCTGCTGACTGGCGAACAAGCCACCTCGAAGGCAGTCAAG
>JAGOSV010000003.1 GCA_018062105.1 Sterolibacterium sp.
GCAGCAGCCGGTCCAGTGCCAGATTCAAGGTGGTCGTCAACAGCAGAGTCGGCGGCAATTGCGGCAACCGCGCGGCAAGCCGCGCCACCGGCTGTGGAAAAGTGAAATCGGGCAAATTTTTCATGATATTCCTCTCAAGCAGGCATGACCTGATCCAGACCCGGACGTCCATGCCAGAAGCCATTACAAAGTTCCCCACCCAACAACTCGCCCGCCTGCTGCCAGGCCGCCTGCGGGGTCAGCGAGCCCTCGATGCACTGACGGAATTGCTGAATGACGGCTGCCGTATGCTGCGCATCCGGGCTGATGCGCGCCACGGCAACATTCCCCTGGCGCAGAGCAGGAAAATCGAGCAGCAGATCGTATGTCCGGGCGGACTGCGTCTGCGTACCATTAAGCGTCAGGAAATCCTCGCCTTCACGGGTCTTCAACGCCATGCCATCCGGAAACTCGATGCAGCGGAACTCGCAGGTATCCTTTTGCAGATTGAAGCGACGTGCCGTAAAGCAGCGTGCCGAAAACGCCAGCGGCAGCCGGCCGTGAGCAAACACTTCCGCCTCCAGCCCTGTCGGTGCTTGTTGCAATAAGGCAGCCAGCATTTCCCCGCTGATCTCGGGCGGCATCACCCAACGGCTGGCACCCGCCTCGGCCAGGATGGCCAACGTCTCGCCGTTGAATACATTGAGCGTCGGCCCGGCAATGAACGGCAACTTTTGCCCGGCCAGCAGGCGCACCGCCCCCATGTCGTTGGCCTCGACAGCAAAACGGCCGTTACCGACGATCTTGCGCAGCATCTTGAGATCGGATTCGGACTCAATCAGCGTCAGTGTGGACAGCACCACCGACTTGCCCACTGCGGCCAGCTTGCCCGCCACCTCGAGCCAGTCATCGAAGCGCAACTCATGGCGGCGCGAGCAGACTGTCTCCCCCAAATAGACGATATCGACCGGCTGAGTAGCCATTTCCTCGTAAAACGCGAAAACGCGATCACGTGGCCAATACGTGAGGATGGGGCCCAAGGACAACTTCATGACATCACTTCCACGGACGATTGTAGGCCCCCAGCGTACTGGTCTGGCCCTCGGAAACCTTGTTCAATTCATTCAGCCAGGCGGGCTTGACGACAAAGTGCGCCGGATCCCGCTGACACTGGTCGATGGCCTCACGCCACACCTGGGTCACCTGCCCGACATACGCCGGACTGCGCTGGCGACCCTCGATCTTGATGGCACGCACACCCGCCTCCCGTAACTGCGGCAGCAGCTCCAGCGTATTGAGGCTGGTCGGCTCCTCCATGGCGTAATAGGTCTCTTCCTCGACCGCAAAACGCCCCTTGCACAAGGTCGGATAGCCCGCGCGCTCGCCATCGGCATGGCGATCGATGAGGATGCCATTCAGCCGCGTCTCCATGCCACGTTCGGTCTGCTCCCAGCGCACACTCTTGGCGGGCGAACAGGCACCATTGCAGTTCGGCGACGTCCCTGTAGTGTAGGCCGACAAGGAACAACGCCCCTCGACCATCACGCACAAGCCACCAAAACCAAATACCTCGATCTCGACATCGGTATGCGCCACCACCTGGGCCACCTGCGCCATCGACAGCACCCGTGGCAACACCGCACGCTGCACGCCGAAGCGTTCGCGATAAAAATTGATGGCCTCGTAACTGGTGGCGGAGCCCTGTACCGACAGATGCAGGCGCAATTCCGGCCAGGTCCGCCGTGCATACGCCATGAGGCCAGGATCCGCTAGGATGATGGCATCGATCCCCGCCCGCGCCGCCCGATCCACCGCCCCCGTCCAACGCTGCCAGTTGTCGGCCTGTGGATAAGTATTCAGTGCCAGCAATACCTTGCGACGACGCTCGTGAGCGTAGCGCAGCCCCTCGGCCAGTGCCTTGTCGTCAAAATTGAGGCCATTGAAATTGCGGGCATTGGTGTCATCACGAAAGCCAAGATAGACACAATCGGCACCGTGGTCGATGGCTACCTTCAGTGCTGGCAGGCTGCCAGCGGGGCAGACGAGTTCCATGTTCATAGCGGTCTGGGCGGACATACAACAAGCAGGTTCCCAAAAAAAGAACCGTAAGTATACGCGTATCCCCCAGACCTGCACTTGATCGGGCTCAAATCAAAAAAATGGGCAATCAATGGTTGCCAGAACGCAACAACCCTGATTGCCCGACCAAGGCCACCCGGAAAGGCGGCACTACCGACCAAACTACCGACCAAACTGATTCCTTACTGCTTGAGCAGGCTCAACACCGACTGCGACAGCGAATTGGCTTGGGCCAGCATGGCCGTCCCCGCCTGCTGGAGAATCTGATTTTTGGTCATCATAGAGGTTTCAGCCGCAAAATCAGCATCCTGAATGCGGCTACGGGCGGAGGAGATGTTTTCCACCGAAATCCCCAGATTGGAGATGACATTGGACAGGCGGTTCTGGATCGCCCCCATCGTCGAACGCTGAGTATTGACGTAGGCAATCGCCCGGTCGATGGCCGTGATGGACTGCTGCGCCTGGGCGGCGGTCACCACCGACAATTTCCCCCCGGTCACCGCCTGCGCCCCACCCTGCTCGGTCAGCCCCGTCTTGGCGATGCTGGCGGCAGACCCCGTAATGGATACCGTCGCACCATTGTCGCCGGACAGGTGCAAGGTGCCACGCACGCCCACATACTGGGTAGCAGCAATCGCCGTGGGCGTGTAATTAGTGTCCGAAGTGACATTCTGAAAAATGGCCGCTGCCCCCATGTTACCGACCACCAGATCGTTACCGGAGGCCACCGTCAGCTTGAGCTTGCCGGTAATGGCATCCGTTTCTGCCAGTACCCCGGAAATCCCGGCTGCATTGATCTTGGTGACCAGCTTGGAAGTGTCATCCGTCGTAGCCACTGCCACCGATGTGCCATTGATGCTGATATTGCCGGCGGTCGCGAAGCTGAGTGTGAAATAGGCTTCGGTCTTGGCCGAGGCCGTCACATTCGTCTGATCATGCAGGGCATTGATGGCTGCTGCCTTGTCCGCCGCACTGGTACCCGTCACCCCCACGGCCACTCCGTTGATCTTGACGTCATCGGCCACGGTCAAGCCCCCCTGAATGGCATTCAGGTTATTCACCGCCACCGTTGCCGCCGCATTGACCGTACCGACCAGAAAACGGCTATCCACAGACGAAGCCGCCTGGCTCAGATTGAAGCCAAACTTGTTCAGACCATTGCCCACCGCCGTGGTCGAGGTCAGATTGACGGCACTGCCATCACCACTCTTCAGCGACAGATAACCTCGATAAGTCCCACTTACCAGGCCAGAGTTGTTGACCGTGCCACCGACGGTGATGTTATCCCCCGTATCATTACTGAGCACCAGTTCACCCTTGGTACCCAGCGAGGCCATCACCCCGCCAACTTCCTTGTTGATGCGATCGACCAGATCACTCAGGCTGGAAGAATTGCTGACCGTCACAGACACAGCCGTCCCCACCTGAATCGTCATGCCACTGACGATGCCCGAGGCACCCGCCGTACCATTGACCGAATTGTAGGCGGTTGCCGCCACCCCGGTCGTCCCGGTCGCGGCATTGATCTTGGCGGCCATCAGCGTAGCCGTGGTATCGGTGGCCACAAAGGCCACACCCTTGCCATTGATGACAAATTCGTTGTTGGTGGCTACCGGTGCCGCACCGCTGACCCGCCCGCCGTTCAAGTCGCCCAGGGCAATATAACTGTTGAGTTGCATCGACTTGTTCGACACTTCCTGAATCGACAGGCTGATGGTCTGGTTGGCATTGGCACCGACCTGCAGGGTGTTGGTGTTGGCCGCCCCATTGAGCAGCTTGACACCGTTGAACTCAGCGGTATTGGAGATACGGTCGATTTCAGAGCTGAGCTGATCGACCTCAGCCTGGATGGCCTGGCGGTCGAGTGCGCTGTTGCTGCCGTTGGCCGACTGCACGGCCAGGGTGCGCATGCGCAGCAGAATGTCGCCGATCGAGGCCATCGAGCCTTCGGCCGTCTGCGCCATCGAGATACCATCGTTGGCATTGCGGCCGGCCTGCTCCATGCCGCCGATCTGGGCGGACATGCGGGCGGCAATCGACAGGCCGGCGGCATCATCCTTGGCGCTGTTGATGCGCAGACCGGAAGACAGGCGCTGCAACGAAGTTTGCAAGGCGGTTTGTGATGCCGACAGATTGCGCTGGGCATTGATCGACGGGATGTTGGTATTGATGATGGAGGCCATGATGATTCTCCCTAGGCGGTCGGTTCAAGGTCGGTAGATATTGTTATTGGACGCATCGATAGACATAGACGCGACGAGCAACCCTAAGCACCTTTTGTGCCAACTACCAAAACCCCCGAAAAATCACGGCCTGCACCTAGCGTCGAGCCACCGAAGGCGGCAAAAGTGGCCCTCCTTCTGGCAAAAATTTCCATTGCCGCTGCCGGCAGAGGCAGATTCAGCGCCCCCGGGTATTTCCCTGGGCAATACGCAAGAAGAGCGCATAGCGGCGGGCATCGATGAGACCACTCGCCACCACCTCACGCACGGCACAGCCCGGCTCGTCGCGATGATGGCAATCACGGAACCGGCAGCCCGCCAGGTGAGGGCGGAACTCGACAAATCCCTGTTCGACCGCACCACGGCTCAGGTGATGCAGGCCAAATTCCTGCAGACCGGGGCTATCGATGAGGCTGCCGGCGGCAGCGCCACCCGGCAGGTCATAACGCCGGGCGTGGGTGGTCGTGTGCTTGCCGGAATCCAGCGCCATCGAAATCTCGCGTGTTTGCACTGCCGCCCCGGGAATCAGGGCATTGATGAGAGAAGACTTGCCCATGCCGGACTGCCCGACCAGCACCGAGCCCTGCCCAGCCAGCCAGGGTCGCAGCACCTCCGCACCCGTCACCCGCGCAGCCACTTCGATGACGGGATAGCCCAGCGCGGCCAGCGGTGCCAGGCGCAGGCGGGCTTCTTCGCGCTGCGCGACAAGGTCGATCTTGTTGAGCACGATAAGACTGCGCAGCCCCTCCGCTTCCGCCGCTACCAGGGCGCGCGCCAGCAATTCGTCGCTGAAGGACGGCTCGGTCGCCACGACCAGCACCAGCTGGCTGGCATTGGCCACCAGCAGCTTCTGGCGATAGGCATCAGAGCGGTAGAGCAGCGAGGTGCGCGGCAGATGCGCCACGATCTGCGCCTGCTGATCGGCAACCAGCGCCAGCTCGACCCGGTCGCCGCAGGCATAGGGGCTTTTTTTGCCGCGTGGATAGCCGGTCATGCGGCGACCATCGGCCAGTTCGATTTCGTAATGCCGCCCGAACGCGGCCACGATGCAGCCAGTCAGCGCGGGCTTCACAAGGTATTCAGGTGCGCCACCCGCAGAGCTGCGGGTGGATGGCTGTCATGGAACAGGGAATGCCACGGATCCGGAGTCAGCGTCGCGGCATTGTCCCGGTAGAGGCGTACCAGGGCTGACACCAGATCCTGTGCATTGGTCTGCGCTGCCGCATAGGTATCGGCCTGATATTCGTGGCGGCGCGACAACTGTGCCAGCGCCGGGGACAACAAAAAGGTGAAGCTGGGCACCACGAGAAAGAACAGCAACAATGCCAGCGCCGTCCCTCCCGCACTCATGGGGGCGAACTGCGGCGCAACCACGCCCAGTCCGCCATAAAACCACGGAGCATCGATCAGCCCGCCCAGTGCGGCAAAAAATAGCAGGGTCAGCAGTGCCAGAGCCATGAGGCGCCGCCAGACGTGGCGATGATGATAATGCCCCAATTCGTGCGCCAGCACGGCGTCGATCTGTGGCGGTGTCAGCCGTTCGAGCAGAGTGTCGTAAAACACGATGCGCCGAGCCTGGCCGAAGCCAGTGAAATAGGCATTGCCATGGGTCGAACGCTTCGAGCCATCCATGACGAACAGACCACTGGCACGAAACCCGCAGCGCGCCAGCAACGCCTCGATACGGGCTTTGAGCAAAGAGTCCTCAAGCGGCCGGAAGGTGTTGAAAAGGGGGGCGATCAAGGTCGGGTACAACAGGACAGCCAGCAGGTTGAAACCCATCCAGAACAGCCAGACCCACAACCACCAGAGCGCTCCCATCTGCGTCATCAGCCAAAGAATGGCCAGCAGCAGCGGCGCTCCGATGAGCACGGACAGAACCGCTTGCCGACAGAGATCGGCCAGGTACAGGCGTGCCGTCAGCGTATTGAACCCATACCGCGCCTCAAGCACGAAGGTGCGGTACAGATCGAGGGGCAGGTCCACCAGGAAACCGAGGACCATGACGGCCGCCACCAGGGCCAGGCCGTAAAGATAATCTTGTGCGGGCAGGACGTGCATACAGGCATCAACGATGGCCTGCACCCCGCCACCAAGGGTCAAGGCCAGCAGGAAGAGGGTGTGGATGCACTGCTCGACGATGGCCAGGCGTGCCTTGGCGCAACTGTAGTCTGCGGCCTTGTGGTGCTCGGTCAGGGTGATCTGCTGGGCGAACGCCACCGGCAAGGCGGCGCGGTGTGCCCGGACATGGCGGAGCTGACGCCACGACAACCCAGCGTGCAGCAAAAAACTGGCGACAACCGCCGCCAGGAACAACAGGGAAAATAAACTGGATGTCATGAAAATGGCAACAGAAAAACATGAAGGCGGGTCGGACCCGGTGAACTGTGACAGAATAACCGCTCCTCCCTCCGGCAACAATGGACAACGTTACGAAAGGCAGCGGCGCACTGGCACACGCCGGTACACGCTCATCACGCTTATGGCACAAGATCAAAACGCACTCGTCTGGCTCGACATGGAAATGACCGGACTCAATCCCGACAGCGACCGCATCATCGAAATCGCCATGGTGGTGACCGACAGCCACCTCAACACCATTGCCGAAAGCACGGCCTGGGTGGTTCATCAGACAGATGTCGTACTCGATGGCATGGACGACTGGAACAAGGGAACGCACGGCCGCTCCGGCCTGATCGACAAGGTCAAGGCCTCTGCTCTGGACGAAGCAGCCATTGAGGCGGCCTGCCTGGAATTTCTCAAGCAGCACGTCCCGGCGCGGGTGTCGCCGATGTGCGGCAACTCGATCTGCCAGGACCGCCGCTTCATGGCGCGCTACATGCCGAAACTGGAAGAATATTTCCACTACCGCAACCTCGATGTCAGCACCCTGAAAGAACTGTGCAAGCGCTGGAAGCCGGAGCTGGCCAAGGGCGTCACCAAGAACGGCAAGCACACGGCACTGGCCGACATCCACGAATCCATCGAGGAAATGAAATACTACCGCGAGCACTTCATCCGGCTTTGATGCCCCGCCTGCCCCAAAACTGACACCAGAAACTCCGGGGAAGGATCATCGCCCGCTGCGCTGATACAGGCGCAGCCGCTCGCTGCGATCCCCCGGGCGATGCCCTTCCCAGACCTTGCGCCACCCCGGCGGCACGCGCCCTTCCCGCTCACCCTCCTGAACCAGCAATAGCGGACAGCCTCCCCCTGCTGTCGTGCTGGCCATGAGCGTCTCGATCCCGGCAAAATAAGCCAGCGATACCTGCTGAGTACTCCCCAGGTCGCGCCCGGCCACGCAACGGGTTCCAGCCGGTAACGCCCGCTGCAAATCGACGGCCACCTGACGATAACTCTTGCCATGATCGATCCACGGCAACCAGAGGATCGCCAGGAGTGTCCACAACAAAGTCACCCCCGCTGCCCAATGGCTCACCCCACGCCAGGCCGAACGGGGGCTGGCAAAAATCAACCACAGCCAGGCCAGGGTCAGCACCGCCGCCAAGACATACGCCAGCGGGGCGAAGCCGACCACGAACCCAGGCGCCAGCTTGGCAAAATTGTGCGCAATCCGAGGGGGCCAGCCGGTCGTCATGGCAACACCGCCCAGCCAAAGCAGGCCGGCAAGCAGCGAGAAGGTCATCATGCCGAACCAATCGAAGGCATTGGCCACGCCCCGCCGCAGCAAATGTGCGCTGCTGGCTGCTTGCAGGATCAAGGGCGTCAGCAAGGGCAGCGCCGACAGCATCCGGCGTTCGCTGAACCACAGCAGCACCGTAAAGCTGATCAGGCTGCCCATCAGCGGCAAAAAGATGGCCGGCTGGGCAAGCTGCCGGCGATTGCGCCACAACGACCACAGCGCCAGGGGCAGCGCCGGCCAGGCAAACCAGGACAGCTGCTCGACCAGATCCGGCAGATAACGCCAGCCATCGCCCTGGTAACGCAGGCTGGCCAGCCCCTGCTCCAGCCAGAGGGTGTACAGGTCGGCCACATGCCGGGCCAACCACAGTGGCCAGATCGCACACAGCACCACCGCCAGCAAGGCTGCCAGCAACAATCCGGACAAACCGGCAGCGCTGCGCCAATGCCGGTTAAACGGCAGCAGAACCAGCAAAGGAGCCAGATGGGCCAGTGCCACCAGCCCACCCGCCAGGAAACCCAACCCCATACCCAAACCCGCCAGCACGCCCCCAGCCAGCGGGCGCAGGGGCAACAGGGCATAGCCACCATAAGCCACGGCGCTGGCAGCCAGCAGGGCAATCAGTGGCTGGGTGTCGTGAATGGGGAGCAACAAACCCAGACAACCAATGGCGATCAGTGGTGCGGCATTGCCGGCCAGTCGCCGGATTTCCTGCTGCTGCACCTCCTCGCCAGCCGGAGCGCGGGTCTTGTGCAGCAGGCGGCTGGCAAAAGCCAGTAAGGTCAGAAACAACGCACCGCACAAACCGGAGGCCAACCGGATGGCATCATGCAGGGGTAACAGCCCGCCAAACAAATGACCACAAGCCGCCGCAATCCAGTAATACAGTGGCGGCGTATCCAGCCAGGGCATGCCCATGAACTGCGGCAGCCACCAGTGCCCGTGCTGCACGATGTCCCAGGCCACACCGAAATGGGTGGCATCGTCATTCTTCCAGGGATCATGCCCCGTCAACCCGGCAAACAGGTAGAGCGCGCACACGGCCACCAGCGGCAAGCCACGCCAGGGCGGCAGAACGGGAAAACGGGGAAAGGGAGGAAACCGCATGAAGGCTGCCGGGGTGAGAATGTGAGAGCGTCAATATGAGAGAGTCACAAACGACAAAGGCAGCCATGGCTGCCTTTGTCTGTCGAAGCAGAGGAGCGCCTAGACTTCAGGTCTCAGGCACGCTGGACGTTGCCGTATTTCTGGCGGAAGCGATCGACACGACCAGCGGTATCGACGATCTTCTGCTTGCCCGTGTAGAAGGGGTGGCACTCGGAGCAGACTTCGATGTGCAGCGGCTTGGCACTGGTCGAGCGGGTCTTGAAGTTGTTGCCACAGCTGCAGGTTACGCCGATTTCGACGTAATTCGGATGGATGGAGTCTTTCATGATGGTTCCCTGTAAAAAAATACGATTCGCGTATCTGCACGCCCTCGCCCGCGGCACTGATCGTGTCATTGCACAGCCAAACGGCTGCACGCGAACGGTTATACGGCTGTGGCGAGACTGCAGGCGCAAGCTGGAGATGCCACTGATACCGGCTGTGCTACCTGAAAAGCGAAGAGCGCGCGATTATCCTTGAAAGGTCACCGGATTGCAATGACCTGACGGCACGGCCTGATATGATCTCGCGCTTCAACCCCGTCGCATGGCATCGAAGAATTCACCGTTGTTCTTGGTAGCCTTGATCTTGTCGAGCAGGAATTCCATCGCTTCCATGTCGTCCATGTTGTACAGCAGCTTGCGCAGCACCCACATCTTCTGCATGACATCCGGCTTGAGCAGCAATTCCTCGCGGCGCGTACCGGAACGATTGACGTTGATGGCCGGATAGACGCGCTTCTCTGCCATGCGCCGGTCGAGATGAATTTCCATGTTGCCGGTACCCTTGAACTCCTCGTAGATCACGTCATCCATGCGGCTGCCGGTATCGATCAAGGCGGTGGCAATGATGGTCAGCGAGCCGCCTTCCTCGATATTGCGGGCGGCACCAAAGAAACGCTTGGGGCGCTGCAGGGCGTTGGCATCGACACCACCGGTCAGCACCTTGCCGGAAGCCGGAGCGACCGTGTTGTAGGCACGCGCCAGACGGGTGATGGAGTCGAGCAGAATGACCACATCCTTCTTGTGCTCGACCAGACGACGAGCCTTTTCGATGACCATCTCGGCTACCTGGACATGGCGCGCTGCCGGCTCGTCAAACGTCGAGGCGACAACCTCGCCCTTGACCGACCGTTGCATTTCCGTCACTTCCTCCGGCCGCTCATCGATGAGCAACACGATTAGCATGACATTCGGATGGTTGACAGCAATGGCATGGGCAATGTGCTGCATCATCACCGTCTTGCCGCTCTTCGGGCTGGCCACCAGCAAGCCCCGTTGCCCCTTGCCGATCGGTGCAACGATGTCGATAACGCGCGAGGTGGTGTTTTCCTCGCCCCGCATGTCGCGCTCAAGGAATAGGTGTTCGTCCGGATGCAGCGGTGTCAGGTTTTCAAAAAGAATCTTGCTCTTTGAAGCCTCAGGCGACTCGCCATTGACGCTGGCTACCTTGACCAGCGCGAAATAACGCTCGCCGTCCTTGGGGATGCGGATCTCTCCCTCGACGGTGTCGCCGGTATGCAGATTGAACCGGCGGATCTGCGAAGGCGACACATAAACATCGTCGGGATTGGCCAGATAGGAAGTATCCGGTGTGCGTAAAAATCCGTAACCATCCGACAAAACCTCGAGTACGCCATCGCTGATGATGACATCCCCTTGTTTGGCGCGCTTCTTGAGCAGGGCGAAAATCAGCTCCTGCTTGCGCATGCGGTTGGCATCGTCAATCTCGTTGGCAAGTGCCATGTCGATCAACTGGCTGACGTGGAGAACCTTGAGCTCCGATAGGTGCATGTGAAAAAACCTGTTGGATGTAGTGAAAATAATGAAAGGGACGGAAACCAGGCCAGAGCGCGCACAACCTGATGATCTGGTATCTGCCAGATGGCACCGGACACACACGCCCGGCGATTGCGATTACACGCACGCAGCACGCAGGACAAGCGCTGCGCACCACTCGCACCACTCGCGCCATCAAGCCACCGGCAGCAGCCGGAGAACCATCAAAATCGGATACGAGGAATAAACCGGGTAGGGGAAAATGCAGGGGCGGCGTAGTGAATTTCAAACCTCATTCGGGCAACCGAGGCCATGGATGGCCATCTGTGCGAACTGCGAGCCCGAAAAACGCCGCCCGGAAAATGCGAGGCGGAACTGTATCCGACTCAGAGATTGCTGTCAATGAACGCCGTCAGCTGGGATTTTGCCAGGGCACCAACCTTGGTGGCCTCAACGTTGCCCCCCTTGAACAACATCAGGGTGGGGATGCCACGCACGCCGAACTCACCCGGTGTTTTCTGGTTTTCATCAATATTCAGCTTGGCCACCTTGAGTCGACCAGCATACTCGGCCGCCACCTCATCGAGGATGGGTGCAATCATCTTGCAAGGGCCGCACCACTCCGCCCAGAAATCCAGCAGGACGGGCGTGCCCGACTCGAGCACCTCCGTCTTGAAGGTGGCATCAGTGACGTGATGTATGTGTTCGCTCATGAAAAGTCCTCTCGTTGATCAGAAATGATGCAGAAGCAGTGTGGCAGTGTGGCAGTGTGCCGCATGTGTCATGCATGCACACGCACACATGGCCGTCCGTGTTGCGGCACATGGCACCGCCGGAAGCAAAGTGCCCGACACCGCGCTCCCGCGGCCAGCACTTAGTCTGTCTGCGTATGCTAGCAAAAAAACGTGGCGTATGTAGCGCAATACTGCCCTTGCAATGCCCCTCGGTCGGGCAGCTCCACTGTTACGAATCCTTGTCTCGTGGCAGAAAACGCCCCAGCACCGATTTGAGCGCACCCTCGGGCAGCTCGGCCATCAGGCGGGCAATGCTCTGCCGTCCGCCGGAGCCCAGTACCGCCGCCTGTGGGGATGGCCGGGGCAGCGGTGCCGAAGTTCCAGGCTGTACCTTGATATTGATCTGCGTTACCGCCATCCCCGCCGCCTGCAGAGCCACCAGCAGCGTCGGCACGAGCTGACGCAGCTTCGCCGCAACTGCGCCATTTTCGGCATGAACGACCACGCCTTCCTTGCGCACATTGGCCACCCGGCAACTGCGTGCCAGCATCACCGGCACCACCTGCGCAAATGCCTGCTGCACTTTTTGCAGATGAGCCGCATGTGCAGACAGCCGCGCCAGGGCTTCATCTTTCTCCAGGAAATGCTCAACGGATCGGGCAGACATGAGAGGACAAAAGAAGACAAAAGAAGACAAAAGAAGATTGCATATGTTATTCCATGCAGGGGAAAGCCTGCACGGAAAACAGGTCGGGCTGCTAAAATCCGCCATTTCCCGCTTCGGGCACCCCGCATGATCCCCCGCATACTCAAGAAAATCTTCGGCAGCCGCAACGATCGACTGGTGCGTCAATATGGCCAGACCGTGAAGAAAGTCAATGCCTTCGAACCCGCGCTCCAGGCACTGAGCGATGCGCAACTGCAAGGCAAGACAGCCGAATTCCGGCAACGGCTGCAACAAGGCGAGACCCTCGATGCCCTCCTGCCGGAAGCCTTTGCTGTGGTGCGTGAGGCAAGCCGCCGCGTGCTGGGCATGCGTCACTTCGACGTGCAGCTGATCGGCGGCATGGTGCAGCACTCGGGCAAGATTTCCGAAATGCGTACCGGGGAAGGCAAGACGCTGGTGGCGACGCTGGCCACTTACCTCAACGCCCTGCCCGGGCAAGGGGTTCATGTCATCACGGTAAATGACTATCTGGCGCGTCGTGATGCCGAGTGGATGGGACGGCTGTACCACTGGCTGGGGCTATCCTGGGGCATCAACCTGTCCCAGATGAGCCATGATGAAAAACAGGTCGCCTATGCTGCCGACATTACCTATGGCACCAACAACGAATTCGGCTTCGACTACCTGCGCGACAACATGGTGTATTCCGGTAGCGAGCGGGTACAACGCAAACTCAATTTCGCCATCGTCGATGAAGTCGATTCCATCCTCATCGACGAGGCCCGCACCCCGCTCATCATCTCCGGCCAGGCTGAAGACCATACCGATCTTTATGTCCGCATGAATGCCGTGGCGCCGCTGCTCACCCGTGGCGAAGCCGCGACGAAAGAAGGTGAAGTCGACACAGGAGACTACACGGTCGACCTCAAGACCCACCAGGTCCTGCTGACCGAAACCGGCCACGAGCATGCCGAAGAAATTCTGGCGCGCATGGCTCTGTTGCCGGCCGGCAGCAGCCTGTATGAGCCGGCCAACATCCTGCTGATCCATCATCTCTACGCCACCTTGCGTGCCCACAACCTGTTCCACCGCGACCAGCAATATGTGGTGCAAAACGGCGAGGTCATCATCGTCGATGAATTCACCGGCCGCCTGATGGTCGGACGGCGCTGGTCGGATGGTCTGCACCAGGCCGTCGAAGCCAAGGAAGGTGTGACCATCCAGCACGAAAACCAGACGCTGGCCTCCATCACCTTCCAGAACTACTTCCGCATGTACCAGAAGCTGGCCGGCATGACCGGCACGGCAGATACCGAGGCCTATGAATTCCAGCAGATCTACGGGCTGGAAACGGTGGTCATCCCGACTCACCGGCCGATGGTGCGTGATGACCGCATGGATCAGATCTACCGCACCTCAAAGGAAAAATACGCTGCCATCATCAACGACATCAAGCACTGCCAAAGCCAGGGCCAGCCGGTACTGGTGGGGACGACTTCGATCGAGACCTCCGAACTCGTCTCGAAGCTGCTCGATCAGGAAAAACTGCCTCATCAGGTTTTGAACGCCAAGCAGCACGCTCGCGAGGCCGAAATCGTGGCCCAGGCCGGGCGCCCCGGCATCATCACCATCGCCACCAACATGGCTGGACGCGGTACCGACATCGTTCTGGGCGGTAACATCGAAAGCAGCTGTACCGCCGTGGCGGATGACGACAGCCTGACCGCCGATGAAAAGGACCATCGCATTGCTGCCCTGCGCAACGAATGGCAGCAGGTGCACCAGCAAGTGCTCGATGCCGGCGGTCTGCACATCATCGGCTCCGAGCGACACGAATCACGACGTATCGACAACCAGCTGCGCGGACGTGCCGGCCGTCAGGGCGACAAGGGTTCCTCGCGTTTTTATCTGTCGCTCGAAGACCCGCTGCTGAAGATTTTTGCCGGCGACCGCCTCAACACCATCATGGTGCGCCTCAAGATGCCCGAAGGTGAGGCCATCGAACATCCGCTGGTAACCCGCTCGCTCGAATCGGCCCAGCGCAAGGTCGAACAACGCAACTTCGACATCCGTAAACAGCTGCTCGAATACGACGACGTCGCCAATGACCAGCGCAAGGTCATCTACCAGCAACGCAATGAATTGCTGGACAGCGTGGACATCGCCGAAACCATCACCGCCATGCGCCAAGGTGTGCTGCATGATGCCTTCCGTGCCCACCTACCCGTCGACAGCGTCGAGGAACAGTGGGATGTGGCCGGTCTTGAAGCCACGCTGATCGCGGAGTGGCAAATCCGGCTGCCGCTCACCGAATGGGTCAAAAATGAGCCGGACATCGACGATGACGAGTTGCTGCAACGCATCCTCACCGCGGCCGAAGCCGCCTATGCCGACAAGGTGGCCACCGTCGATCTACAGGCCTGGCACGGTTTTGAGCGCAGCGTCATGTTGCAGAGTCTGGATGGCCACTGGCGCGAGCACCTAGCCGCTCTCGACCATCTGCGTCAAGGCATCCATCTGCGTGGCTACGCCCAGCAAAATCCGAAGCAGGAATACAAACGCGAAGCCTTTGAACTGTTCGAGGCACTTTTGCAGGCGGTGCGAACCGAAGTCACCCGTACCCTGATGACCGTGCAGATCCGCTCAGAAGAGCAGATCGAAGAAGCCGAGGCGCCCCCGGCTCTGGAAAATGTCCAGTACCACCATGCTGGCTACGACGAAGCCTTGGGCAGCACTCCAGAACAGGAAGCTGGCCAGCGCCCGGAAACCCGGGGCATGGACAAGATCGGTCGCAACGATCCTTGCCCCTGCGGCTCCGGCAAGAAGTACAAGCACTGCCACGGTAAATTGAACTAGACCCGTCGCCTCGGGCATCGCCGACCACGCCACCATTCAGGCCGCAGGCCGCAACCCGAAGCGGCCTCATTCCACCTCGATGCCGCAGTCGCAGCCAGCCCCGGCAGCAATGCTGCGCAGGAAGCAGGCACGCGCCGCCGCCTCCAGCCTGCGCGGCAGCCACGGCAGGAACTGGCGTGGCTGCCGCACCATGCCGCAGACATAGCGTTGCTCTGTATCCAGCCAGGACAATGCACGGCAGGGGCCACGGCGCTGCCACAGCACAAACACCCCCACCGGACAGGGCCGGACGGCACAGCAGACACCGCAGCCATTGCAGGGGGCGCCCCAGGAGGGCTTGGTCGGAGCCGCCCGGTGCAAGGACACCGTGACCGGATGGCTGTTCTTGAGCTCCTGCATCCGCACCCCGCTGCTAGAACTCAAGAAGCCTGAAAAGCCTGTATACCTGATCCCCACCTGACCCCTGAATTCAATCCCGGAACCCCAGGGCAAAAATCGCCTGTGCTGCCGCAATGGTGCTGTCGATGTCGGCCTCGCTGTGTGCCGCCGACACAAAGCCAGCCTCGAAGGCCGACGGTGCCAAGTAATGCCCAGCCTCCAGCATGGCATGGAAGAAACGATTGAAGGCGGCCGCATCGCAGCGCATCACTTCGGCATAATTTCCCGGGCACTGCGCACTGAAATACAGACCGAACATGCCGCCCACGGACTGCGCCGAGAAAGCGACACCGGCCGCCCGGGCAGCGGCATCAAGGCCAGCACACAAACGCTGTGTTTTCTCCGTCAGGCAGCTGAAAAACCCCGGGGTGCGGATCAGATGCAACGTGGCCAGCCCGGCTGCCACCGACAGGGGATTGCCCGACAGGGTGCCAGCCTGATAGACCGGCCCCAGCGGCGCCACTTTTTCCATGATGTCGCGCCGTCCCCCGAAGGCACCTAGCGGCATGCCGCCGCCAATCACCTTGCCGAAGGTAGACAGATCCGGCGTGATGCCGAACAGCCCTTGTGCGCTGCCCAGACCGACCCGGAAGCCCGTCATCACTTCATCGAAAATCAGCAGTGCGCCATGTCGCGTGCACTGCTCGCGCAGGGCGGCGAGGAACGCCGGCGTCGGACGAATCAGGTTCATGTTGCCGGCCACCGGCTCGACGATGACGCAGGCGATCTGGTCGCCATGCCGGGCGAAGGCATCGGCCAGTTGTTGCGGATCGTTGTAATCGAGCACCAGCGTATGGCGGGCAATATCCGCCGGCACACCGCCAGAAGACGGGTGGCCGAAGGTCAGCATACCGCTGCCCGCCTTGACCAGCAGGCTGTCGGAATGGCCGTGGTAGCAGCCTTCGAATTTGATGATGGCATCTCGCCCGGTGTAGCCCCGCGCCAGCCGGATGGCGCTCATGGTGGCCTCCGTACCGGACGACACGAGGCGCACCAGATCAAGGCTGGGCACCAGCTCGACCAGCAGTTCGGCCAGTTCAACCTCACCTTCGGTCGGAGCACCAAACGACAGGCCATGCGCCGCCGCATCCTGTACGGCACGCACCACTTCGGGGTGGGCATGACCGACGATCAAAGGCCCCCAGGAGCCAACATAATCGAGGTATTCCTTGCCATCGGCATCACGCACACGGGCACCGGTGCCGCTGGCGATGAACCGTGGCGATCCACCGACCGAGCGGAAGGCGCGCACTGGCGAATTAACGCCACCGGGGATGGTTTTCTGGGCACGGACGAACAAGTCTTCGTTACGGGTCATGGCATTCTCGACGGAAGGGCAAAGAGGGCGGTATAAGCGGCAGCACGGGCGGTGATGTCGTCGGCATCGAACAGGTCGCTGATGACGGCCAGCAGATCGGCACCGGCGGCAATGGTCGTGGCCGCGTTATCCAGGGTGATGCCACCGATGGCGGCAACCGGAAGACCGAAGCGACGAGCTTCAGCCAGCAGGCTCAAGGGAGCTGGCGGGGCCGCGGGCTTGGTGGGTGAGGGATACAGGCTGCCGAAGGCGAGGTAATCCGCGCCGGCCCGAGCGGCGGCAGCGGCTCGTTGCAGGTCGGCATAACAGGAGATGCCGAGTATCTTGTCCGGCCCGAGGGCGGCGCGGATGTGCGCCAGGTCGTGATCATGATCGTCACGACCCAGGTGTACGCCATCGGCACAAAGCTCCAGTGCCAATGGCAAGTCATCATTGACGATCAGGCGGGCACCATGGGCATGACACAAACGCATCATCTCGGCGGCCTGGGCACGGCGCAGCGGGGGTGGAGCCGATTTGTTGCGGTATTGCAGCAGGCGCACACCACCGCGCAAGGCCGCCTCCACCAGCACCGACAGACGGGGCAGCAGCGAGTCTTCCGGTGTAATGGCGTAAAGCCCGCGCAAGGGCGACCTCGGCTCAGGCATCATCCTCATGCGCCTCATCTTCCGCAGCATCAACCTCACCCTCACCCTCGCCCTCATCCTCGGCTTCACGCGCCCAGAAATGGCGGTCGGGCAAAAACTGTCCCATGCCCGGCCGAAAGCCCGCCGCCAGGGTATGCCAGGTGTACTTCTGGGCAGCCTGCACTGCCTCGGCAACTGTCCGGCCATGCGCCAGGTGCGCCGCAATGGCCGAAGCCAGGGTACAGCCCGAGCCGTGATAACTGCCCGGCAGCCGCGGCCAGCGATCACTGCGCACCACCCCCTGCCGACCATACAGCGTATTGATGACCGGCCCGGTATGCTCATGAGTCCCCGTGATGAGCACCATCTCGCTACCCGCATCGAGCAACCGGCGGGCACAATCCGGCAATGGCAGGCGGCCAGACGATGAATCTGCATCTTCTCCATGACCATCGGAGCCTGCCGTTTCCTCGTTTTCCTCTTCACTCTCCTCGGCCTCGGCCTCGACCTCATCGATGGCCTGCGCCAGGCGGCGTGCCTCCAGACTATTGGGCGTCACGAGCGTCGTCTGCGGCAAGAGCAACTGAACGATGGCCGCCATCATGTCCTCATCGGCAAAAGCATCACCCCGCCCGGAAGCCAGCACCGGATCGAGCACCAGCGGAATATCCGGATAATCCGCCACGATACTGGCAATGGCCACGACATTCTCGATGCTGCCCAGCATGCCCAGCTTGAAAGCTGCTACCGGCATATCCTCGAGCAAGGTACGCGCCTGATCGCTGACCCACTCATCCTCGATGGCCAGAATGCCCTCCACACCCGCCGTATCCTGCACGGTCAAGGCAGTGATGACCGTCAGTGGATGGCAGCCAAGAGCAGCCAGCGTCATGATATCCGCCTGAATGCCGGCACCACCGCTAGGATCGGAGGCGGCAAAACTCAGGACGATGGGGGGGCTGACAGGGCGGTGCGGCAAGGAAGAAGGCATGATGATCCAGGGCAGGTGCCGGCCAAGCATCAGCATCAGCCACCGTGCAACAGGCAAACCCGCATTCTAGCGTGCAGGCCGGGAACAACCACATCCGGCTTTCCTGTTCTTCCGGATGGCTGCCAGAGGACGGGCAGCCTTTCATTTTCATCTTTTGAACTTAGAAACTTCAGTCGGAAGCTCCGGGAAGCTGATGGAAGCGGTGAAGCGATGAATTGCCCTTGAAACATCGAACTCCAGCCAGGGATTTTCAGCCCTACGCTGCCATCATCCCTCACCGCCCCCCCCCCAGCTGGTAGTATCATCCTCCCGCTTCTGGAAGATATGGAAGACCGATGCATGATCAATGGGGAACAGGTGGGCGAAATGGCAACAGGCAATCTGGAAGGTGTCAAGGTGATGGTGATCGACGATTCGAACACCATCCGCAAGAGTGCCGAAATTTTCCTGAAGCAGTCAGGCTGCCAGGTGCTGCTGGCCGAGGATGGTTTCGACGCATTGGCCAAGATTGCCGACCACCAGCCCGATATCGTCTTCTGCGACATCATGATGCCGCGTCTCGACGGCTACCAGACCTGCTCGCTGATCAAGAAAAACACCCGCTTTTCTGCCACGCCCGTCATCATGTTGTCCTCCAAGGATGGCTTGTTTGACCGCGCGCGCGGCCGCATGGTCGGCTCTGACGAATACCTGACCAAGCCCTTCACCAAAGATGGCCTGCTGAAGATGGTGGAGGCGCATGTGTCACCGGCGGCACCTCGTGACCCCGCCCCCTGAATACGAGAAAGCGACGCCCCATGCCTGTCAAGAAAATCATGGTGGTGGATGACTCGCCCACCGAACGCCTGATCCTCACCGACCTGCTAACCCGCAACGGTTACGCCGTCGTCACGGCGGAAAGTGGCGAACAGGCCATTTCCCAAGCCAAGCAGACATTGCCTGACCTGATCCTGATGGATGTCGTCATGCCTGGCATGAACGGCTACCAGGCGACCCGCACCATCTCACGCGAAGAATCCACCCGACACATTCCCATCATCATGTGCACCAGCAAGGATCAGGAGACCGACAAAATCTGGGGCATGCGCCAAGGGGCGCGCGGCTATCTGGTCAAGCCCCTCGATCCGATCGAGCTGCTGGCCAAGATCACCTCGATGGGCTGACCCCAAGCCAACCCCCACTGCAAACGAAAGGAATCCACTGAGCCATGGCCAGACGCATCAGCTTGCGCGAGTTCCAATCCGCCCTGATCGACCGCCTGACCCAAGCAGCGCAGGGTGAAGACCGCCGCGCCCTGCTTGGCATCCTGTCCGGACAAACTTCCTGGTTGCTGGCCTTGCCCGACGCCGGCGAAATCATCTCGCCGCCCCCCTTGCGACCGGTGCCCCTGACGCAACCCTGGTTTGCCGGCATGACCAACATCCGGGGCGTTCTGTATGGCGTGGTCGATTTTTCGGCCTTCTGCCAAGGCGAGCCGACGCGGCTGAATCATGAAGCCCGGCTATTACTGATCGGCACACGCCACGGCATGAACTGCGCGCTGCTGGTATCCCGTATCCTCGGCCTGAAAAACCCGGACACCCTGATTACCGTGGCCGAAACGACAGAACCCTCCTCCCGCCCTTCCTGGCAAGGCGAACAACTGCGCGACAAAGAAAGCGACCTGCCCACCACCTGGCGTCGCCTGCACACGGCTGCCTTGCTGGGCGACCCCGGATTCCTCGACATCACCCGCTGACCAGCCCCCTTTCCTCATTCATCCCTCCAACACCCGGCCGCCCACCGTCGGGCCATCAATACCGCAAGAGGATGTCATGGCTTTCAACCTAAACATTTTTGCCAGAAAAACTGCGACAACCCCGGATACGGCAGCCGCCGATCCCATGCTGGAAACCGTAGTGATCCCCGCACCAAGCCACACCGGGCGCAACTCAGCATCGATCTCCGGAGCCTCCGGGAGCCAAACCACCGGACAAACGATCCGCCGCCTACCCGTGATTGGTCGCCTGCCCACTGCCCACCAGCTGGTCATACTAGGGATCGTTCTGTCATTGCTGCTGGCATTCGGTGGCCTGTCCCTGTGGATCGGTGTGCGCGATGCTGGCTATGGTGTGGCCTATGTCACCACTGCCGGACAACTACAGGTCTCAACCCAGAAATTGGTCGAATCCATACCTTCGGTGCTGCAGGGCAATGCCACCGCTTTCAGGGAATTGGGGGGCGCACATGACCGTATCAAAGCCTTGCTGGAGGTTCTGGACAAGGGCGGTATGGTTGACGGAGTCCCCCTGCCTGCAGCTACCGCACACAGCCGCCCCCAGCTGGAGGATGTTACGGGACGCTGGACCGCCATCGACAAACAGGTCGCCTTGCTGCGTGCCCAGGAAAAGAGCCTGGCCACGCTGGGGCAGACCGTGACCCTGGCCAGCCAGAGTCGCACCGGCGTCCTGGCTCTGGCCGACGAACTGGCGACCCTCCGCAATACCGGCAGCACCACAGAAACGGCAACCCTCCAGCAACTGGCGCTGCTCAGCCAGCGAATTGCCCGGAACACCCTGGCACTGACCAGCAGCACAGAGCCCCTATCCAGCACCGCCGAACAACTGGCACGCGACATCGGCCTGTTCCGCGACCTGCTGACCACCTGGCGCGCTGGCAGCGAAGCCCTGCAAACACGCCTGCGTACCGCCGACACCGCGCTGGCGGCCTTGCAAGCCACCCTGACGCCGGCCCTGCAACATCAGGAAGCATGGGCACCAACCTGGCAGGCGGGCAGCGAAATACAAAAAACAGCACCGGCACTTCTCACGGCCGTCAATCACCTGTTCAATGCCTACGGTAGCGAGGCCGTAGCCGTATCGCTGGGCCGGGCTGTCGCCCCCGTCATCGTCACAACCCTGCTGGTAGTCATCGTCCTGCTACTGATGGCCAAGGTGTTCAACGACGAAACCGCCATCCGCGCCGCAGAGTCCGAACGGCAGCGACGCGAGGCGGAGCGCCAGCGGCGTGAAGCAGAGGCCGCCAAGGATGCTACCCAGGAGGCCATCCTGCGTCTGATGAATGAAATGGGCGACCTGGCCGATGGAGACCTGACCGTGCGTGCCACGGTATCGGAAAGCATCACCGGGGCGATTGCCGACTCGGTAAATTACACCATCGAAGAACTGTCCGTACTGGTCAAGCGCATCAACGAAACCGCCAGCCGGGTGGCACGCTCCTCGGAAAATGCCCAGGACACCTCGGTGCATCTGCTTGAAGCAACTGGCGCCCAATCCCACAAGATCACCGATGCCGGCGACTCGGTACGCCACATGGCACAATCCATGGAGCAAGTTTCTAACCGGGCGCTGGAATCTGCCCGTGTGGCCCGCCAATCACTGGATGCCGCCCAAAAGGGTGCGCTGGCCGTGACCAACTCGATCAAGGGGATGAACGAAATTCGTGAACAGATCCAGGAAACCTCCAAACGCATCAAGCGACTGGGCGAATCCTCACAAGAGATCAGCGAAATCGTCGAACTGATTTCCGACATTACCGAACAGACCAACGTACTGGCGCTCAATGCCGCCATCCAGGCCGCATCCGCTGGCGAGGCCGGCCGTGGCTTTTCGGTGGTGGCCGAAGAAGTGCAGCGCCTGGCCGAGCGTTCCGGCGAAGCCACCAAGCAAATTTCCGCCATCGTCAAGACCATTCAGGGCGACACCCACGAAGCCGTGCTGGCCATGGAAAACTCGACCCGCAACGTAGTCGAAGGTGCCAAACTGTCCGATGCTGCCGGCCAGGCGCTGACTGAAATCTCGACCGTATCGAACGACCTGGCCGGCCTGATCGAAAAAATCTCGAGCGACACTCTGCAACAGGTCGGCTCGGCCAGAAAGGTGACCGACAACATGCAGGACATTCTGAGCATCACCGAACAAACGACCACCAGCACCCAGCAAACCGCGCAACTGATCAGTGAGCTGTCTACCCTGGCCGGAGAACTGAAGGCCTCCGTCGCCGGCTTCAAGGTTTGACGCCCTTCTTCCTTTTTGCATCGAACGACGCACGAATACGCACGAATACGCACAGATACTCATGGATACTTCGGGTGAATTTGATACCGGCCCCCTGACTTGGGTCAAAGGCGAAATCGATCTGGCGCTGGCTCGCACCATTGACGCACTGCGTGCTGCCACCGCGACGGATGATGCTACGACCGCAGAGTCGGCTGCACGCCAGGCCGCTTTCCAACAGGCACAAGCGCAGTTGCACCAGGTCCAGGGCGCACTGACCATCGTCGGGCTGGATGGCCTGGCCCGCTTTGTCGATGCCGACGAACAAGTGCTGCAAGGTCTGGCCAATGGCAGCCTGCCGCTGACTGCCGATGCCATCCGCTGGTGCCACGAGCTCCCTGGCAGAATCGGCGGCTATCTGGAAGAGCTGCTGGCCGGCCAGCCGGATCAGCCGCTGCGACTGCTCCCGGCCTATCGCGACACCCTGGCTCTGCTCGGTACAGCCGCCAGCCCGGCCGACCTGTTCTTCCCGGATATCTCGCCGCTGCCTCCGGCACGCGCCCAGGCACCAGCACCGCTCGCTCCCGAGGCCGTGGCGATACGCCTGAAGGCTGCCCGGCTGGGCTTTCAGCGCGGTTTACTGAAATGGCTGAAAGGCGAAGAACGCGGCCTGTCAGAAATGCGCAACTCGCTGGCCGTCGTCGAATCCACCCAGCAGACACCCGAAGCGCGCGCCGGCTGGTGGGTCGCTCTGGCCTTGCTCGACGCACTGCTGGCGGGCGGACTGCCGCAAGATGCCCAGCTCAAAAAACTGTGTGGCCGCATCGATGCCCAGATTGCCCATCTACAGGACGGCAAGACCCCGGACGGCGACCGGCTGAAGCGGGAAGCGCTGTACTACATCGCCATCGCAACCGCCACACCGGAGCTGGTCGAACAGGTTCGCACCACCTACCGGCTGGCCGCCCTGATTCCGGCCGAAACCACTACCGAAACTGCCGCCGATAGCGACCAGGATCGCGCCCGGACAAACCATCTGCGCAGCCTGCGGGAGCAGCTGGAAAAAACCAAGGACGAATGGAATCACCTGGCCGAACAGCCCGGCGGCAGCCTCATTCCCTTCCAGGAACACGCCCGCCAACTGGTCGAATCCAGCCAGGTTCTGGGACAAATGGACATCACCCGGTTGACGGTGGGGGTGCAGGCCATCGCCAACATGCTGGTGGCCAATGGCAGTGACCGGGTGGACGAACCCATCGCCCTGGAAGTGGCCACCTCGTTGCTGCTGATCGACAATGCCCTGGATCAGCAGGGGTTGCTCGGCGTCGACTTCGCCCATCAGGTCGACATCATGGCCGGCCGGCTCACGGCGCTATTGCGCGGCGAAACACCCGCCGCCGTACAGGCCATGGCGCTACCACAGCTCGACGAAATCTCGCGCCAGGCCCAGGAACGCCTGCTGATGAACCAGGTCGCCCGCGAAATTCTCGGCAACCTGGCGCTCGTCGAGCAAAAGCTCGACCTGTTTTTCCGCGAACCGGCCAGCCACGCCGGCAGCCTGGATAGCCTGCAAGCTCCTCTCAAGCAGAGCGAAGGTGCCCTGCTGATGCTGGGTGAGCAGCGTGCCGTCGAGGTGCTGCGTGCCAACCGCCAGAAAATCGCCGGCTTTGCCGACGGCTCGCTGGCCCACAACCCCCAGCTCTTCGAAGCCGTAGCCAGCCAGCTTTCCGCCCTGGGTTTCTTCGTCGAACAACTACGCCACGGCCCGGCCGATCTGGACCTGCTCCTGCCACCGGAGCCGCCCGCCGCCGAGCCCGTGTGCGCACTTCCCCCCCTGGCAACGGAAGAGCATCCCCTCACCGAAACTTCTGTCACCCTCACCGCTGAGGCCACCGAGGCAGCGACAGAAACGGCACAAACAACGACTGCGCCGGTCATCGATGATGAAATGCTGGAAATCTTCATCGAGGAGGCCTACGAGGTTCTGGCCACCATCGAACAACACCTGCCCCTGCTGACGCAGCGCCCCACGGATCAGGAGTTGCAAACCGTGATCCGGCGGGCGTTTCACACACTCAAAGGCAGCGGTCGCATGGTCGGGCTGAACGACCTGGGCGAAGCTGCCTGGTCGGTCGAGCAGGTCATGAACCTGTGGCTCAAACGCGACCTGGCGATGGATGCCACACTACACGACATGCTGCATCAGGCCTATCGGCTATTCGATAGCTGGGTGCATTGCCTGGCAACCCGGGATACGGTTCCCACAGCCACCAGCGCCGAAGTCCGCAATCTGCATGGCCTGTGCGCCCATCTGCTGCAAGATGAAGCTGCAACCCCGGCCACCGCAACCGCAGCGCCCGAACCCACCGCCGCACCGATACCGCAACCGCCGGACGACACCATCATCCTGGGCACCCTGTCGCTGTCGCCACTGGTCTACGACATTTATCTGCAGGAAGCACGAGAACATCTGGCTGTGCTCGAAGCGCAGTTGCCGACGCTGCAAGATACACCGCCCTCTGCCGAGTTCCTGCGGGCCATCCACACGCTGGCCGGAGTTTCCGGCACGGTGGGGATACAGGCCATCAATCAGCTGGGCAAGGCTCTGGAATACGCCCTGGAGCGTTTTGCCCAGGCCGGATGGGGGGCCGATGCGACACAGCACGCGCTCCAAACCCAGGCAGTAGCTGCCTTGCGCAACATGCTGGGCGCCCTCGCAGAGCGTCGCCTGCCCGCACCGGAAGAGGCACTGACCGAGCAACTGAACCAGCTCACCCCCGGTGAGCCAGCGGAATCGCCACCCGTCGCATTGGTGACAGACCTCACCGAACTGGCGGGACGCGTCGAACCAGCGGAACCCGTGGAGGTTGCTGAAGAGCCTGTCATCCCCACCAGCGACATCGCACCTTCTCCGCTGCAAGCTGCCTCGGCTACAGCGCCGGAAGAGCCCGACACCGACGAACAACCCTTCTCCGACCGGCGTCGCAAGCTGCGCATCCATGACGACATTGATCACCAGCTGCTACCCATTTTCCTCGAAGAAGGAGGCGACCTGCTGCGTGAAGTCGGCGTGGAACTACGCGCCTGGCGCAACCAGCCGGACGATACCGCCACCGGACAGCGCCTGCAGCGCATCCTGCACACCTTCAAGGGCAGTGCCCGCATGGCCGGCGCGATGCGCCTGGGCGAGCTGGTGCATGGCATCGAAAGCCGCATCCTCCAGGCTACCCGCCACGGCACACCGCCCGTACCGGCATTCCTGGATGATCTCGACAGCTTCTTCGACCGGGCGCAAGGCATGTTCGAGGACCTGGCACGCCTCAACCGCAACGAGCCCCTGGAAGACCACGAACTGACCCGGGATGCAGGCCATCTCTCTTTGACCTCAACCGTCACGGACGCTGCAGCCACCACCAGTCACCCACAGCAACCTGCGGAGCCCGCAGAAATAACTGGTCAGCGGGCCCAGCTGCGGGTGCGTGCCGAACTGGTGGACGAATTCATCAACGCGGCCGGGGAAATAGCCATTGCCCGCAGCCGCGTCGAAACCGAAATGCGCCAGATCAAAGCCTCATTGCTCGACCTGACCGAAAATACCCTCCGCCTGCGCCAGCAATTGCGTGAAATCGAAATTCAGGCCGAAACACAGATACAGTCACAGCTGACGCATCTGCAGGAAACCCAGCAGACCTTCGACCCCCTGGAAATGGACCGCTTCACCCGCTTCCAGGAACTGACGCGGATGATGGCCGAAAGCGTCAACGACGTGACCACCCTGCAACAAGGGCTACTGCGCAACGTCGACAATGCCGGTGTGGCATTGACGGCACAAACCCGCCTCAACCGGGATCTGTCACAAAGCCTGATGAGCGCCCGCATGGTGCCTTTCAGCGCCATCGTCGACCGGCTGTACCGGGTCGTGCGGCAAACCGCCAAGGAACTCGACAAGCGCGTCCATCTCGACATCATCGGCGGACAGGTCGAGCTGGATCGCTCGGTACTGGAAAAGATGGTCGGGCCAATCGAGCATCTGCTGCGCAACGCCGTCGCCCACGGCATCGAATACCGCGAAGACCGTCGTCAGGCCGGCAAGCCTGAAATCGGCGAAATCACGATCAGCCTGATCCAGCAGGGCAACGAGCTCATCATCGAGATTGCCGATGACGGAGCCGGGCTCAACCATGAGCGCATCCGGGCACGGGCACTCGAAGCCGGCCTGATCCGCAATGACGAACCCCTGGACGAACAGCGCCTGCAAGCCCTGATCTTTGCCGCCGGCTTCAGCACGGCCGAGCAGGTCAGTGCCGTAGCCGGCCGCGGCATCGGCATGGATATCGTGAAATCCGAAGCGACCCATCTGGGTGGCCACGTCGAGATGCACTCACAACCCGGACAAGGCATCCGGCTGCGGATTTTCCTGCCGCTGACCCTGGCCGTGACCCAGGCCTTGCTGGTACGCTCTGGCCATCAGACCTTCGCCCTGCCTGCCAGCATGATCGAGCAGGCCATGGAGTTGCGACCGGAAGATGCCGCCAGAATCCGCACCGAAGGCGAAACGGAATGGCTGGGGAATCATTACCCCTGGTTCTACCTGGCCCGCCTGCTGGACACTACCGGCGGCTTGCCGGAGCCGGCGCGCCGTCACTGGATTTTGCTGCTGAAAGGTGCAGACCGGCACATCGCCCTGGAAGTCGATGGCATGATCGGCAATCAGGAAATCGTCATCAAGAATATCGGGGCGCAGCTCGCCCGGGTGCCTGGAGTCACCGGAGCCACCGTGCTCAACGATGGCGACATTGCCCTGATCCTCAACCCGCTGGCCCTGCTCAGCCACCGCCCGCCGGATGCCGGCATCCCGGACACCGCCACGACCGAAGTGAACATCCCCACCACGG
Source organism: Sterolibacterium sp. (assembly GCA_018062105.1). GTDB lineage: Bacteria > Pseudomonadota > Gammaproteobacteria > Burkholderiales > Rhodocyclaceae > Sterolibacterium. The sequence continues at coordinate 27,368 of JAGOSV010000003.1, forward strand.
CTGCTGCCCAGCCAGCGGCCGTCCCGACCGTCATGGTCGTCGACGACTCGCTGACGGTACGCAAGATCGTCAGCCGTCTGCTGCTGCGCGAAGGCTATCAGGTCGTCACCGCCAAGGATGGCCTCGATGCCCTCGAACAACTGGCCGACCTGCCTGTGCCGACGGCCATGCTGGTGGATATCGAAATGCCGCGCATGGATGGCTTCGAGCTGACGCGCAAGATTCGCGCCGATGCCCGCCTGCAGGCGGTGCCCATCGTCATGATCACCTCTCGCATCGCCGACAAGCACCGCGAGCATGCCCGCGCACTGGGTGTGACAGAGTATCTGGGCAAGCCCTACGATGACGGGGTGCTGCTCGGCCTGCTGCGTGGCTACGTCGAACAGCAGTCGACTGACCTTCCGCAGTAGCCGGCGCCGCCCTCTGCTGCAGCCTGTACCTTGTGAGCGCCAACAGCGCGCTAGATTTTTACAGCGCGCTGTTGGGCAGCACCGGCAGCACCACGCTGGACGGGCGAGCGGCATCGTTGTAAATCGTCGTCACCCCGCCGTTGGCGCGCGCCTGGGCTGGCGTGCTCCACACGCCCTGGGCCTGGTTGCTGGCGCTGATCGAAACGCGCAGCCGATGCCCCTTGCGGATGACGGCTGCGGCCGGGAAGATTTCGACCGGCACCTTGACGGCCTCACCAGGATTCAGCAGCTGCTTCGAGGCCAGGGTGTAAGGATGCCAGGGCTGGATCATCTCGCCGCGCAGGGTACGGGAACGGCTGGGGTCTACCGCCCGAAAGGCCGCAGACATCAGGCCATTGGTGATCGGCCGCGCCACACCATCCGTACCGACATCGTCGATGCGCACATTGATGGCAGCCTCGGAAACGGTGGAGGACAACCAGATATCGGCCTGCATCGGGCCGTTCAGGTAATAATCCGTCGTCATCATCCCCGTCTCGAAATTGATCGCGTTCTGGGCCCGTTCGACCGTATCGCTCTCCTTGTACCAATCGAACAGCGGCAGCACGAAGCCCAGGCTCCATTGCAGCCAGCTGATGGACTTGTCGCTGCTGTCGGTGGGAATCAGCCAGCCACGCAGCAATGTACCGGCCTTGTTGGTACCCAACCGGACTTCCGGTGCCGGCGGCTCATTCAGGGTATGGGTGGCCTCATCATTGGCCGGCGAGCTCGTGGTCAGGGTCAGGTTGCCCCGCAGGTAGAGCCGCTGCGGTGCCGCTTGCGGATGCGGCCAGTCGGTGGCCGTGGCATATTGCGGCAGGCCGTTACCCAGGCCAGCAACGAACTGTGTGACCGTCGGCTGCAGCTCGGCACCACTATTCATGTCCTTGAGATATTTGTCGAACCACTGCAACAACAACCCTGTAGCGGCCGGCGCCCCCTCTTCAAGCGGATTGTTGTGGTTGAGCAAGGTAGCCATGATGGATTCGGCATGAGCGCCCGGCACGATCAGCAGCTTGGCTGTTGTGTTGCGCTTCAGCTGTTCGTAGAGCAGCGGTTCGTTGCGCTGGAAGATGTCATTGGCCGAGCCGATGACGAAAGTCGGCGCGCGGATGTTTTTGGCCTGCTCGATGGGTGAGCGGTCACTCCAGAACGTACCGTCATCCGTGGCATAGCCGGTGGTGCCATCCAGCGCACTACGGATGAGGGGCAGCAGCATGTCGTCGATGGCTGCAATGTGCTCAGCAGTTGCCGCGCGGATCTGGTCGGCATAATGCGGGTATTTGGCTACGGCCAGATCGTTGAAAACACTCAGGCCCTGGGTCAGCGGCAGCCAGTTGGAAATGAACCAGCCATTGAGCATGCCGCCGGTACCCAACGTGTCGCGCCAGGAGTCTCCCATCGGAATATTGACGAAGACTGCCTGGATCGAAGGATGCCCCTGAGCCGCAGTAAAGAGCGAGGTAATCCCGAGATAGGACGTGCCGGCCACACCGATGCGGCCATTCGACCAGTCCTGGCGAACCACCCAGTTCACCACATCGGCATAGGTAGCCTGCTCGGTCGGGCCGAACAAGTCCAGCTGGCCTTCAGAGACACCGGAGCCAAGTGAATCCACCGTGACGGAAACATAGCCGCGCCGGATCATGTAGCGGTCTGCCCCACCTATCCCCAGGGTGCTGGCCGCCGGCAGCAGGCCGGACAAGGCGTTGCCCATGTCGATACGGTAGGCATTCTGTGTCAGGACGACCGGAAAGCGCCCCCGCACATAGTTGCCACTGGCATCCGTCGGCAAGGACACCAGCACGCCGAGCCGCTTGCCGCTGCGGGTGGTGATGAACTGTAGGGGCAGGGTGAACACCCCGGGGTAATCTGCCGGCCGCGTGTAGTTGCGCCAGCGTGCCGTACCATTGCTGGTGACGGGAGGATTGGCCTGGGCCGTCAGCAGGCGCGTACCGAGCGTGGTGGTCGCACCGCTGGCAGCATTCACCCCGGGATAGGCTGGCGGTGGCACTTCCGGGCGCACGACGGCACTACCGGCTCCCGTCCCGCCTCCGGCATCCGAGCCCCCGTTGCAGGCACTCAACAAGCCCAAAGCCAAGCTGGCAACCAGGCTGACCAATAACGTCCGAACGGGGACATGCATGACGAATCCTCTCTCCCATTAGAATGGCACGCGGCTCGCGACCGATTCATGGTCTACGATCCGCGCCCGGCGTGCCCTCAACGCACCATCAACGTAACATCGACGCGCCATCAACGTCATATTGGCGCATCACAAACGTTGTGCTGTGGCTTTTTTTCGCCATGTTATACCGGATCGCCCATCAGATTCAAACTGTTGTTTGAATTTCCTGGCGGGCTTTTCCGGTAACGGAATCTTCTCATGCGTCATGACACTTTAATGGTGCAAGGCACCACTTCCGATGCCGGCAAGAGCCTGCTGGTGGCCGGCCTGTGCCGGGTACTGCGGCGGCGCGGCGTGCGTGTGGCACCGTTCAAGCCCCAGAACATGGCGCTCAACAGTGCCGTCACTGTCGATGGGGGTGAAATCGGCCGCGCCCAGGCCTTGCAGGCGCAAGCAGCGGGGCTGGCCGCGCACAGCGACTTCAATCCGGTGCTGCTCAAGCCTTCGTCCGACATTGGTGCCCAGGTCATCATTCATGGTCAGGTGCGCCATGACATGAATGCCCGCGACTATCACGCCTACAAGCCGCAGGCGATGGCGGCGGTGCTGGCTTCCCATGAACGGCTGGTGCAGCAATATGAGCAGGTGATCGTCGAAGGAGCAGGCAGCCCGGCCGAGATCAATCTGCGTGATCGTGACATTGCCAACATGGGCTTTGCCGAGGCCGTCGATTGTCCGGTGATCCTGATTGCCGACATCGACCGGGGCGGTGTGTTCGCCCATCTGGTGGGAACCCTGGCCTTGCTGTCGGACAGCGAGCAGGCGCGGGTATTGGGTTTTGTCATCAACCGTTTTCGTGGCGACATGGGACTGCTGCAACCCGGACTGGACTGGCTGGAACAGCGCACGGGCAAACCTGTGCTGGGCGTGCTGCCGTATCTGCACGGCCTGCATCTGGATGCCGAAGATGCCTTGCCCCGTGTACGTAGTGGCACGGACGACAGTCGTCTGCAGGTCATTGCGCCGGCCTTGCCACGGATCAGTAACGCCACGGATTGCGATCCGCTACGATTACATCCGCAATTGAGTTTCCGCTTCATCGGGCCGGGGGCACCCATTCCGCCGGCGGACCTGATCGTCTTGCCCGGCAGCAAGGCAGTGCAGGCTGATCTGGCCTGGCTGCGTGCCCAGGGCTGGGAAGCGGCGATCCGGCGTCATCTGCGCTATGGCGGCAAGGTGATTGGCATCTGCGGTGGCCTGCAGATGCTGGGGCAGCAGCTGCACGATCCGCTCGGGCTGGAAGGTGCGCCGGGCAGTGTGGCCGGGCTGGGGTTGCTCGATCTGCACACCACACTGGCGCGTGACAAACAGCTGGCGCAGGTGACTGGCCGGCTCACCCTGGACGATGCGGATGTCCGTGGTTATGAAATTCACATGGGCGTATCTTGCGGGCCGGCACTGGATCGACCGGCGTTGTTTCTATCCAGCGGTGCGATGGAAGGGGCGCGGTCGGCAGATGACCAGATTCTGGCAACGTATCTGCATGGCCTGTTCGACAGCCCGGCGGCCTTGCAGTCATTGCTGGGCTGGGTCGGTCTGAAGGATACCGCCACCTTCGATCTGGATGCCCGCCGCGAGGCTGATCTGAACCGGCTGGCAGACACGCTGGAGGCCTGCCTGGACTGGCGCAGGCTGCCGTTGGCGGGATGAGACGAGAGATGAGAACTCAGACTTTCTGGATGCGGAAAACGCGCGGAGCGGCATGGGCGGTACGGCGTTGGCCGATGACGTGCATTTCGCAAGGCTTGCAGTCGAAACGCAGGATCAGCCGCTCGGAGCCATTGAGCAGGGTCATCGGCTCCGGGCGGATGCCCTTGACCTGTTTGGGGCAGAGGTTGTAGCTGTAGCGCAGGCAGTGCTTGGTGATCATCAGGGAAACCTCACCTTGCTCCTCGCCGGCTTCGTAGGCAGCGGCAATGACTTGTACGCCGTGACGCTGATAGAAATCGCGCGCCCGGCGGTTAAGGACATTGCCCAGATAGCTCAATTCATTTTCAGGATAGGCGGCTGGCGGTTGTACGGCAGCCGCCCGAGGAGGGCGTTGCCAGGCCATGCGGCGTGCCTGTTCGAGTGCGGCGATGGCCTCGCGCCGCAGGGTGTTGATGGTGGCCACAGGCAGAAAACAGGGAGGATCGAGTTCGATGCTCAGGTCCTCTGCCTGGCGCAGGTAGAACGGGGTGCCCCCCAGCTTGCCCAGACCATTGCGCAGGGTGTCGAGGGCGCGCGTGACATCGCGTGCCGGTTGCAGTGGCTGGCAGTATTCGGCCTGGCCTTGCTGCCCGCTTTCATCGGTCAGGGTCAGGCGTAATGCGGCGCTGGCGGCATCATGATGCAGGCGCATGTGCAGGGCAATACGGCGTTCGGCCGAAGGTTTTTCGAGCAGACGCTCGAAGGCCTGGTCGCGATTGCGATACAGCAGTGTACCGACACGCAACCCAGGGCTGGGCTCGGCGGGAAATACGCTGCTTCCTTCGACACGATTGACCCGCAGGCCATTGAGAATGCCCTGGTCATCGTAGTAGCTGAGGCCGTCGCCGTTGTTCAGAATTTCCTGGCTGCCTTCATCTTCATCCTGGACGAGATCGACCTCAAAATGATGCTGCGTGCCCAGGGCGCGTACTGTGGCGATCGGCAGGCCGGTGAATTTCGGGCTGTCGAAGGCGCCGATGTCGGTTTTGCGACCCTGGACAAAATAATCGGTCGCGCCACGGTTGAAGGTCTTGGCCGGGCGCGGGGTGAAGGTGTAGTGGCTGTGGCCAAGCGAGCTGCGCCGGCAGCGAACAGCTCCAGTCATGGGCAGATCGGTGAGGATGCCGTCGAGCAGCTGGCGGTAATGGGCGGTGATGTTTTTGACATAGGACAGGTCCTTCAGCCGACCTTCGATCTTGAAGGATCGAATGCCGGCTTCGATCAGGGCACGCAGGTTGTCGCTCTGGTCATTGTCCTTCATCGATAGCAGGTGTTTGTCGCTGGCGATGACCTCGCCCCGGGCATCTTGCAGCGTGTAGGGCAGGCGACAGGCTTGCGAACATTCGCCCCGGTTGGCGCTGCGCCCGGTGTGGGCATGGCTGATGTAGCACTGGCCGCTGAAAGCCACACACAGTGCGCCGTGGATAAAAAATTCCAGCACGACATCGGTTTGCGATGCGATGTCGGCAATCTGTTTGATGGTCAGTTCACGTGCCAGGACGATTTGTGAAAAACCCACATCCTGCAAAAAGCGCGCCTTGGCCGGAGTGCGGATGTCGCACTGGGTGCTGGCGTGCAGCTGGATGGGCGGCAGGTCGAGTTCGAGCAGCCCCATGTCCTGCACGATCAGCGCGTCCACGCCGGCGTCGTAACACTGCTGGATGAGCGCGGGCACTTTGTCCATTTCCTCGTCGGTGAGGATGGTGTTGAGGGCGACCAGCACGCGGGCATCGAAGCGGTGGGCGTAGGCTACCAGTTGTTCGATGTCGGCCATGCTGTTGCCAGCACTGGCGCGGGCACCAAAGGCCGGGCCACCAATGTAGACGGCATCTGCGCCGTGGTCGATGGCGGCAATGCCGTAATCGAGATTTTTTGCGGGCGCGAGCAGTTCGAGTGTGTTGTGGTCTTGGAGAGTGTTCATGTCTTGCGCCATTTGATGGAACAACCGATGCCTGGGATTTGTTGCGCCGGGCCTTTGCCGGTGGCGGCAATGAGTGTCATGGCTGCGAGCAGTTCGCGGGCTGCCGGTGGATTGGCGGACGCAGCCTGTCTGCCTGTAGCATCGAAGCGGCCCCGGTATTGCAGCTCGAGACGGTGATTGAAGCCAAAAAAATCCGGGGTGCAGACGGCACCATAGCGACGGGCAATATCCTGTGTGTCGTCATGGGCGCAGGGAAAGGGGAAGTCGAGTGCGCATGCCCACTGGCAGATGTTTTCCCAGGAGTCATCCGGATGATCGGTCGGGTCATTACTCATGAGGGCGATGCAGCCGATCCCCAGGGACGTGAGCTCCCGGACATCCTGCAGCAGGCGCGGCAAGATGACCTGAACGTAGGGACAGTGGCAGCACAAGAACATCACCAGCAGCCCCTGTGGGCCACACGCCGTGGCCAGGCTGTGCCGCCGGCCGTCGTTGCCGGACAGGTCGAAGTCGGCTGCCGGCCAGCCAAAATCGCACACCGGAGTTGGGGTGCTGACCATGAAAGCGATCCTTTTCTCATCCTATAATCGGTCGATGATACCGCGCTTTTATTGCCCTGATGCCGCCCAGCCATTGGCTGCCGGCATGGTCGTGACCTTGCCGGAGGCTGTGGCGCATCACGCGCTGAAGGTGCTGCGCCTGCGTGGCGGCGATGCACTGGTGTTGTTCGATGGCACGGGCGGGGAGTATGCCGCTACCCTGGAAGAAGGCGGACGACAGCTACGGGCCAGGCTGCATGAGTGGCGCGACATCGACCGCGAAGCGCCGCTGGCGGTCACGTTGGCGCAATGTCTGCCGGCGGGGGACAAGATGGACTGGGTGGTGCAAAAAGCCGTGGAGCTGGGTGTGGCGGCGGTGCAACCGTTGTCCTCAAAACGCAGTGTGGTGCGGCTAACCGGCGAGCGCATGGTGCGGCGCTCGGAGCACTGGGTGCAGGTGGCTGTGGCAGCCTGCGAGCAGTCCGGACGCAATCAGCCGCCGCAGTTTCATCCCCTGGTTGATTTGCCGCATTGGCTGGCACAGCCGGCGGTACCGGATGCATTGCGCCTGTTCTTGTCGCCACATGACGGGTTGCGGCTGGCGGAATTGCCGCGCCCCCAGGCGGGCGTGACGTTGTTGATCGGGCCGGAAGGCGGCTTCGAGGAGGATGAGGCGGCACTGGTTCGCTCGACCGGTTTTCAGGCGGTGCGGCTGGGGCCGCGGGTGTTGCGCACGGAAACCGCGGGGTTGGCGGCACTGGCCGCAGTGATGACGTTGTGGGGAGATTTCTGAATGCGGCCGGAGGCGGACGATGTTTGAATCAGCCCAACTGGGACATGCCATCGACAAGGAGACTTTCCGCCAGGCAGTGCCGGAGCTGCGGGCGGCCTTGCTCAAAGCGCAATACGAGCTGAAGGAGCAGTCGCGCTTTCCGGTCGTCGTGCTGGTCAGTGGCCAGGACGGTGCCGGCAAGGGCGAGACCATCAACCTGTTTTATGAATGGATGGATCCGCGTTACATCTCGACGCTGGCGTTTTCCAGCCCGACGGATGAGGAAGCGGCGCGTCCGTTCATGTGGCGTTACTGGCGGGCGTTGCCACCCAAGGGACGTATCGGGATTTTTGCCGGCTCCTGGTATTCCGCCCCGATCCATGACCACCTCGATGGTCAGATGAGCCGGGCACAGATGGACCAGCGTATCGATGCCATCAACCGCTTCGAGGCGATGCTGGTCAATGAAGGTGCTCTGGTCCTGAAGTTCTGGTTTCACCTGACCAAGGAGGCACAAAAGAAACGTCTCAAGGCGCTGGCTGGCAACCCGCGCACGGCCTGGCGGGTGACTCAATGGAACTGGGATCGTCTGAAAACCTATGACCGCCTGCAGGAAGTGGCCGGCCATGTGCTGCGCATGAGCAATACCGCCTGGGCTCCGTGGATCGTCATCGAAGGCGCGGACGACCGCTATCGTTCGCTGACGGCCGGCAGCATCCTGCTGGAGGCCATAAAGCGCCGCTTGGCGGGCGAGACGGCACCAGTGATGCCAGTGGCGCCGATCACCTCTGCCCTGCGCACCAATCTCGATGGCCGCGATGTGTTGTCAACGCTCGACCTGACACAAAAGCTGGCCAAGAAAACTTACGAAAACGAGCTGGCGCACTGGCAGGGACGGCTGGCGGAACTGGCACGCGATGAGCGGTTCAGAAAACATTCCCTGGTCTGCGTCTTTGAAGGGGCGGATGCTGCGGGCAAGGGCGGCAGTATCCGGCGACTGGTGGCCGCACTCGATGCCCGCGATTACCAGATTGTGCCAATTGCCGCGCCGACCGAAGAGGAACGTGCCCAGCCTTATCTCTGGCGGTTCTGGCGGCACATTCCCCGAAAAGGGCGCGTGACCATCTTCGATCGTTCCTGGTATGGCCGGGTGCTGGTCGAGCGGGTCGAGGGTTTTTGCAGCGAGGCTGACTGGCAGCGTGCCTATGCCGAAATCAACGATTTCGAGCACGAGTTGCAGGATGCCGGGGCGGTCGTCGTCAAGTTCTGGTTGCAGACCAGCCGGGATGAGCAGCTCAAACGCTTCAATGAGCGTGAAAAAATCGAGTTCAAGCGCTTCAAGATCACCGAGGAAGACTGGCGCAACCGCGACAAGTGGGATGCTTACCAGGCGGCGGTTTGCGACATGGTGGAGCGCACCAGTACGGGCGGGGCACCGTGGACGCTGGTCGAAGCCAATGACAAGAACCATGCCCGTGTCAAAATCCTGCGCACGGTCTGCACCCGGCTGGAAGCCGCACTGAAAGCCCATGGCAAGGCAAAAGCCCCGGCATCCTGAACTTGCGCGAAAATGACGGATTGTGGGACATGAGACAAGGAAACGGAAAACATCATGGCCGATGAGGCAGAAAAGCAGGTTGAAGCCGCCCTGGTCGCCTGGGTGCGTCAGGCTGCACCTTACATCCACTCCTTTCGCGGGCGCACTTTCGTCATCGCCTTTGGTGGTGAAGTGCTGGGAACGGACAAGGCGCAGGCTCTGGCGCAGGACTTCAACCTGCTGGCCAGCCTCGGCATCCGTCTGGTGCTGGTGCATGGTGCACGGCCACAGATCGATGCCGAAATGCAGCGGCGCGGCTTGCCTGTCAGTTTTCATGATGGCTTGCGGATTACGGATGCCGCTGCGCTGGAATGCGTCAAGAGCGCCATGGGGGTTGCCCGGATCGAAATCGAGGCGCTGCTCTCGCAAGGCCTGCCGAACACGCCGATGGCGGGTGCCTGGATGCGCATTACTGGTGGTAATTTCATCACTGCCAAACCGGTCGGCGTACTCGATGGCGTCGATCATCTCTATACCGGTGCGGTACGCAAGGTGAATGCCGAAGAGATTACCGCCGATCTCGACCAGCAAAATGTCGTACTGATCTCGCCGTTGGGCGTATCCCCCAGTGGTGAAATCTTCAATCTGGCCACCGAAGAGGTCGCCGAAGCCGTGGCTATCGCCTTGCAGGCCGACAAGCTGATTTTCCTGTGCGATGCGCCCGGGGTAGTCAATCGCAAGGGCTTACTGCTTGAAAGTGTCACAGCGGATGAGGCCGAGGCGCTGCTGGCTCGTAACGTCCCGCAAGCACCGGAAATCAGACGGGTGCTGGTCGAAGCCGTGCGTGCTTGTCGCGCCGGGGTCGAGCGGGTGCATTTTCTCGATCGCATGGCCGATGGTGCGATGCTGATGGAATTCTTCACCCGCGCTGGTGTCGGCACCATGCTGGCACGTTCCGGCCTGGTGAGTCTGCGCGAGGCCACCGTCGATGACGTGGGCGCCATCCTTGCCCTCATTGCACCGCTGGAGGCTGATGGCACATTGGTCAAGCGCGGGCGTGAGCGTATCGAGATGGAAATCGGTCATTTCTCTCTGCTGGAAGATGATGGCGTGGTGGTTGGTTGTGCCGCGCTCTATCCCTTCAAGGCCAGAAGAGGAGAAATGGTGGGCGAGCTGGCCTGCCTAGCAGTGATGGCAGACTACCGGCACTGCGGTTACGGTGACCAGCTGCGCAAGCACATCGAGGCCCGTGCCAAAAAGCACAAGCTGAAAAAACTGTTTGTCCTGACCACCCGCACCGCACACTGGTTCATCGAACGCGGCTTCATCGAAAGCGACATCAGCGCCCTGCCCGAAGGCAAACGCGAACTCTACAACTACCAACGCCGTTCCAAGGTGCTGCTGAAACCCCTGTAACCCGGCGGAAATACATGGCCCGGCAATCAGCCGCGCTACAATCCTCTCCCATCTTCCTCCACTTCCCTTATTTTCCTCATTTCCAAGAAAGGACAGCATCATGACGCGCATGGTCAATTGCATCAAACTGGGACGCGAAGCCGAAGGCCTCGACTTCCCCCCCCTGCCCGGCGAAATGGGCAAACGCATCTTCGAGAGTGTCTCCAAGGAAGCCTGGCAACAATGGGTCAAGCTGCAGACCATGCTCATCAACGAAAACCGTCTCAGCATGACTGATGCCGGGGCGCGCAAATACCTGGCCGAACAGATGCAGAAACATTTCTTCGGCAGCGGTGCCGACCAGGTGGCCGGCTTCGTAGCCCCGAAATAAGCCCGAGCGCCTGACAAAACTGCCACCACGCCACGAACCGCATCACGGAACCCATCCTCATGACCTCTGCCGCACTCCTTCCCTTTACCGAAGCCGATCTCAATCGACTGGAAGAACTGCTCGACGATGAGCTGTTTGGCGGCGAGGCGATGCTGCTCGATGAGCTGCAAGCCTTGCTGTGCGCCATCATCAGCAGCCCGCAGCCCGTGCCGCCCAGCCTCTGGCTGCCGCTCGTGTTTGGCGAACAGATGCCCACAGCGCCCGCCCGTCAGCTCACGGAAATTACCGAGCTGCTATTGCGCTTCCATAACGATCTGGTCGAAAAGCTGGCCACCGGCGAGGACTGGGAGCTGATCCTCTATCCACTGGACGACGATCCGGAAGAGCTCGATTTCGCGACCTGGGCCGATGCCTACATCTACGGCAGCCAGCTGGGTGACAACTGGTATGACGCCGTGGGCGACCATGCCGAACAGCTGACCGAGCTACTGCAACCCATTTTCCTGCTCAGCGGCATCCTCAAGGAAGACGCCCGGGAGCGTGGCGAACCCTGGATGTCCCCGTCCCAGGAAAAGACCGCCATCGACAACGCCCAGGATGACCTGCCCGGCATCATCCTCGCCCTCCACGATTTCTGGCGTGCCAAACGTCAATCCGACGAAGCCATCAGCGAGGAACAGCAGCGCAAGGGCAAGCCCCCAGCTTCAACGACCGCCTTCGCCGGCGAAACAACACCGCTAACCGACGAAAACTGTCCGTGTGGCAGTGGCCTGAACTACAAACAGTGCTGCGGACGACCGGAACGACTGCACTGACCTTTGGCAATACCACCGGCAGACATCATCCATACGGGATCAAGAACCACGCCTCATCTGCGGCGTTTCGACCACCGCATTTCATCCTTCACGCAACAGCAGCTCGCCGCGTAGCGAATGGGCACGCGCCTCGCTGATGCGCACCTCGACAAACTGGCCGATCAAGCGCTCGGCCACCCCCGGTGCCGGAAAATTGACCACCCGGTTGTTGTCGGTGCGTGCGGCCAGCTCGCTGGCATCCTTCTTCGCCCGCCCTTCGACCAGCACCCGCTGGATGCTGCCGACCATCGCCTGACTGATCGCGGCGGCCTGCTGGTCGATGAGCGTTTGCAACTGTTGCAGACGCGCCGCCTTCACCGCCTGCGGTGTCGTATCCACCAGCTCGGCTGCCGGTGTCCCCGGCCGTGGGCTGTAAAGAAAGCTGTAGCTGCCATCGAAACCCACCTCCTCGATGAGCTTCAAGGTAGCGGCAAAATCGGCCTCCGTCTCGCCGGGAAAGCCGACGATGAAATCCGAAGTCAGGGAAATATCCGGCCGCGCTACCCGCAGCTTGCGCACGATGCTCTTGTATTCCAGCGCTGTGTACCCCCGCTTCATGGCCGCCAGAATACGGTCAGCCCCGGACTGCACCGGCAGATGCAACTGTGTCGCCAGCTTGGCCACCCGGCCATGCACCTCGATCAGGCGCTGCGTCATCTCACGCGGATGCGAGGTTGTGTAACGAATGCGCTCGATGCCGGGAATGTCGGCAATGGTCTCGATCAGAAAGGCCAGATCGACCGTATCCTCGCCATTCCCACCATTCCCGCCCTCTTCCATCACCCCGCGATAGGCATTGACGTTCTGCCCCAGCAGCGTCACTTCCTTCACCCCTTGCAAGGCCAGCCCCGCCACCTCCGCCAGCACATCGGCCAGCGGACGCGAAACCTCATCACCACGGGTATAAGGCACGATGCAGAAAGAACAGAACTTCGAGCAGCCTTCCATGATGGAAACAAAGGCCGTCGCACCCTCGACGCGCGCTGGCGGCAGGTGGTCGAACTTCTCGATTTCCGGGAAAGACACATCGACCTGCGCCCGTCCGCTGACACGTCGGGCATCGATCAGCTGCGGCAGACGGTGCAGCGTCTGCGGCCCAAAGACAACATCGACAAACGGTGCCCGCTCGATGATGGCCGCCCCCTCCTGGCTGGCCACACAGCCCCCGACCCCAATCACCAGTTCCGGCTTGCGCTGCTTCAGATGGCGCACCCGCCCCAGATCATGAAACACCTTTTCCTGAGCCTTCTCACGCACCGAGCAGGTGTTGAACAAAATGATGTCCGCATCCTCGGGCGTATCCGTGGCAACGGTACCCTCCGCACCCGCGTGTGCTGCCAGGACATCGGCCATCCTGGCCGAGTCATACTCATTCATTTGGCAGCCAAAGGTACGGATAAACACTTTCTTGGCCATGGGCAAAAAACGCGCCGCAATCCGCGTCTGGTAGAAAAATGGAGGGGGTCATTTTAGCGGTCATCCGCAAGCTGAGAAGCGGCAAGAGCCAAAATGTCACGCGCAAGGAGTGGTGTAACGGCATGGCTCGCTATGACCCATGGGCTTTTTTGGCCGGGTGACGTGGCCGGGTGACGGTTCAGTAGCCGGGGCTACCGATACCGAAAACGATCATGTGCAAAAATTACAGACTCCCGACTGGTACGCACCGCAGATCATGAGCGCAGACAAAGTCGCCGGGGAGGGGCTAAAACAGCTGGGTCGAAAACCCATCCATATCGCAGGTGCTGCCAACCGCCTGGGGGCATTTATCACCGGACGTTTGTTGCCACGCTCGATCGCGGGCAAAATCATTGGCGTACAGAATCGCAAACGGTATGGCATGGCTGAGTAAAACCTTGGCCGGCATTTTTTGAAAGGAATCCCCATGGCCCTTTATGACGACTGGCGTGCGAACTCGCCCTTTTACAACAGCAGCCATGAAGAATGGGCGCAGACGGTGCGCCGCTTTGTGGACAAGGAAATCATGCCGCATGTCGAAGCCTGGGAGTCCGCCGGTGAAGTGCCGCGCGCGCTGCATCTCAAGGCGGCGGAAATCGGCCTTTTGCAGCAGGGCTTTCCTGAGGAATATGGCGGCATCTCGCACGGCGTGGACATGTACCACGGCCTGGTGGCGACCGAGGAACTGGCCAAGACCGGGGCGAGCGGGCTGCAACCGGCCTTGATGATCCACAGCGTGGCCCTGGCTCCCATCATCAAGCTGGGCACGGAAGAAATGAAGCAGCGCATCGCGCCGGATGTGCTGGCGGGGCGCAAACTCATGTCCATCTGCATCACGGAACCTTCCGGCGGCTCGGATGTTTCCGCCATCCAGATGCGTGCCGAAAAACGGGGCGACCGCTGGGTGCTCAACGGTTCCAAGATGTTCATCAGCGGCGGCATGCGCGCCGATTACTACACCGTCGTGGCGCGCGCCGGCGGGCCGGGGCCGGACGGTCTGGCCCTGTTCCTCGTCGAAAAGGGCCGCCCTGGTTTCAGCCAGACGAAGCTGGAAAAGATGGGCTGGCACATGTCGGATACGGCCGCGCTTTATTTCGACGAGGTGGAAATTCCGCTGGAGAACCTCATCGGCCCGGAGGACAACGGCTTTCTGGCTGTGGTGCACAACCTCAATGCCGAACGCATCGGCATGGCCGCCGGGATGCTGGCCTATGCGCGCTGCGCCGTGGATGAGGCACACGAGTGGGCGAAGCAGCGGGTGACTTTCGGCAAGCCGCTCATCAAGAACCAGGTGATCCGCCACAAGTTTGCCGAAATGGTGCGTCAGATCAGCGCGACACAAGCCTGGGTCGATCAACTGGTGTGGGCTTATCAGCACGACAAGCTGGATTTCGCGCTGACGGCATTGTGCAAGGTGCAGGCTTCGCGCACCCTGGATTTTTGCGCCCGGGAATGCGCGCAGATTCTCGGCGGGGCGAGCTTTATCAAGGGGGTGAAGATCGAGCGCATCTACCGCGATGTCCGCGCCCATGTGGTGGGCGGCGGCTCGGAAGAAATCCTGCTCGACTTTGCCGCAAGACAACTCGGTTACGCTTGAACCTCAGGAGGAAATCGCATGAACACGACCTATCGTCTGATCGGCCAGGGGCCGCACAAGGTGATCTGCATCCACGGCTGGTTTGGCAGTGCCGAAGGCTGGGGGCCTTTCGTTGAATCGCTGGATACCCAGGCTTTCAGCTATGCCTTCATGGATTGCCGGGGCTATGGCGGCGCGAAGGCGCAAAAGGGCGAATACAGCGCCGAGGAAGTGGCCCGCGATGTGCTGACACTGGCCGATCATCTGGGCTGGGAGAGGTTCAGCCTGATCGGGCATTCCATGGGCGGGATGTACGTCCAGCGGGTGCTGGTGGAGGCTCCGCAGCGCGTGAATAAGATTGTGGCACTGACCCCCGTGCCGGCGGATGGCTATCCCTTCGATGAGGCGGGCTATACCTTTTTCGACAGTGCCGCCGACAGCCCGGACGTGCGCCGCCAGATCATCGACAAAACCACCGGCAACCGCCTCACACCCGTCTGGATCGAGCGCATCGCCCGGCATTCGCTGGACCATGCCTCCCGCGAGGCTTTTGCCGCCTACCTGAAGGCCTGGGCCCGCAGCAATTTTGCCGAGCAAATCATGGGCAATCCCGTTCCGCTCCTGACCTTGATCGGCGAGCACGACCCGGCCATCAACGAAACCCTGGTGCAGAATACCTTTCTGGCCTGGTATCCCAATGTCGAATTCGAGATCATGGCCAACGCCGGCCACTATCCAATGTTCGAAACGCCAGTGGCACTGGCCACTTCCGTGGAGCGCTTCCTGAGCGCCTGACGTTGGCACAAAAACATCCCCACCAACACCTGTAACACCTACATTGCCAAATCCCCGCAACCCCGTGTAGTCTGGCGATCCTTGCCTCTCCCGTGACGGAGCCTGTCGTGAACACCCTGGGCCTCTGGGCTTCCATCATTGCCCTGTCGATGACTCCCAATCTGCTCCTGGGCTCCTCGACAGCCTTGGCCGTCGGCATCCAGGCACACCTGCCACCCGGCCAGTTGTTACCGGTCGTGGCGCTGGCCAGCTATCTCGAAGGGCTGCTCGTGGCCTGGCTGGCTGAACGCAGTACCCATCTGGCTTGGGTTCAGCGCTGGATCGAGCGGATGCGCACACCACGCAATCTGGGGCTGGCCGAGCGCTGGGGCGTATGGGGCGGCCTGACACTGGGCTGCGCCCTGGTCGGTCAGGAGCCCATCCTGGTCGCCCTGCGCTGGCTGGGTGTCGGCATGCGCCGCCTCTGGTTACCCTTGGCGGTCAGCAATATTCTCTTTACCGGACTGTATTACCTGGCCGCGGCCTTCGGCCTCGACCAGCTCGCCCGGCTTTGAGCTTGGAAACCACCAGCAGCCAGCACTCCGTGGCCTGACTTTGGCCTTGGTTCTCTTTTCTGGAGCATGATCCTTTGCCTTCATCCCCTGCCCATCCATCCTCCCTGACTGGCCTGGCCGTTCTGCGCCAGCTGGCAACCTTTCTGCGTCCTTACCGCAAGCATCTCGCACTGGCGCTGATAGTACTGGTCATCGCCGCACTGGCTGCCCTGAGCCTGCCTCTGGCGGTGCGCCAAGTCATAGACCAGGGGTTTACGCAAGCCAGTACCCGGCAGATCGATCACGGCTTCTTACTGCTGTTCGGCGTTGCCCTGGTACTTGGTTTATTCACCGCCTGGCGCTTTTATCTCGTTTCCTGGCTGGGTGAACGGGTGGTAGCCGACCTGCGCCATGCGGTCTATCGCCACATCCTCGGCATGAGCCCGGAGTTTTTCGAGACGACGCGCACGGGTGAAGTGCTGTCGCGCCTGACCACCGATACCACCTTGATCCAGGTGGTGGTCGGCACCAGCATTTCGATGGCTTTGCGTAATCTGCTGATGCTGGCCGGTGCGCTGGTGATGATGGCAGTCAGCAGCCCGCGACTGACGGCGTATACGCTGGTGTTGCTACTGGCCGTGGTTTTGCCCATCGTCGTTTTTGGTCGGGCAGTGCGTCGCCTGTCGCGCGCCAGCCAGGATCGTGTCGCAGATGCCAGCGCGCTAGCGGGCGAGAAGCTCAACGCCATTGCCACCATTCAATCCTTTGGCCAGGAGGCGCACGAAGCGGCTTCCTTTGAACACTCGGTAGAAACAGCCTTTGCCACTGCCCTGCGTCGCATCCGGGCCCGCGCGACACTGACCGCCATCATCATCGTGCTGGCTTTTGGTGCGGTGGTGCTGGTGTTGTGGCTAGGGGCGCATGAGGTGCTCGATGGCACGATGAGTGCCGGCCAGCTCGGCCAGTTCGTACTCTATACCGTCATGGTAGCCGGCAGCATCGGGGCGCTGGCCGAAGTCTGGGGCGATGTGCAGCGAGCGGCGGGGGCTACCGAGCGGCTGCTGGAGCTGCTGGCCGCACAGCCGGCCATCCGGCTGAGCACCAGCCCTCTGCCCCTGCCGGCACCCCGTGGCGAGTTGCGCTTCGAACAGGTGAGTTTCCACTACCCCTCCCGGCCGGAGCAGGCAGCCCTCAGCCAGTTAGACCTGCATATCCAGCCCGGCGAAACCGTCGCCCTGGTGGGCCCCTCCGGGGCGGGCAAGAGCACGCTGTTCCAGCTGCTGCTGCGATTTTATGACCCGCAACAAGGGCGCATCCTGTTCGATGGCGTCGACTTGACCCAGGCAGACCCCAACGAATTACGGGCACGAATCGGCATCGTGCCACAAGACACCGTAATCTTTTCAGCGAATGCGCTGGAAAACATCCGCTATGGACGAGCCGATGCCAGTGACGAGGAAGTCAAGGCAGCGGCACGTGCAGCGGTGGCGGATGAGTTTATCGAGCGATTACCACAAGGCTGGCACAGCTTTCTGGGCGAGCGCGGGGTGCGACTATCCGGCGGGCAGCGGCAGCGCATCGCCATCGCCCGTGCCCTGCTGAAAAACCCACCCCTGCTACTGCTCGATGAGGCGACCAGCGCCCTCGATGCAGAAAGCGAACGTCTGGTACAGCAGGCACTGGAACGTCTGGTGCGGGGACGCACCACCCTAGTGATCGCCCATCGCCTGGCCACGGTGCGCCAGGCCGACCGCATCATCGTCCTCGATCACGGTCGTGTGGTAGCCAGCGGCAGCCACGAGGAACTCAGCCGTGCCGGTGGGCTGTACGGCCGCCTGGCGGCCTTACAGTTCGGACAGGAGGGCGCTGCTGATCTGGCACGAACAGAAACCGATCAGGCAAAGACAGAGCCCGGCGGGTTGGTGGTCTGAACCGGTATTCCCAAACAATCCTGCCCCACCCTTCCCCTCTTCCCCTGTCTGGGGTGGCTGCCCGGGGCGACTATCCCAAGGAAAAGTGCTGCCTGCCAGAGGGTCACGGACATATTCCTCGCCCATGAGAAGCAGGACAACCAGAAGAGAATACAAAAACCGGCTATGAAAACCGGGCACGCTAAGGCGCACTAAGGCGCACTAAGGCACGCCAAGCGCACTAAAGACAACGGCCGTCCCCTTGCGGGAGACGGCCGTTGGTAAGACAGATACGACAGCTACGTTCAGCAGTCTAACCGCATGGATCAGAATGCGTGACGGATACCCACTTGGAAGCCGGAGGGATCGTTGCCAGCAAGAACGTTGTTCACCGGGTTGGTGGCAAAGTTGGCTGCGCTGGCGTTGTCGTTGTTGATGCGGGCATAGATAGCCTTCAGGACGGTGCGCTTGGACAGGCTGTGCTCGTAGCCGAGTTCAAACAGCTTGGCGCCGGTGTTGCTGGTGCCATTCACGTTGCCGAGCTTGTAGTACTGGGCAATGACCTTACCGTTCGGTGCAGCGTTGAACGTGCCACCCAGACCCCAGGTGGTTTGCTTGCTGTTCAGGCCAACGTTGTTTTCGAACTTAACCTGGTTCCACAGGGCACGCACCGAGCCCATGCCGAAATCATAAGCACCGGCAACACGGGTGTTCTTGGTCTGGCTGTCGACACCGTCACGAGCCTTGCCGTTGGCATAGGTCAGGCCAGCCAGGATGGGGCCGTTGTTGTAGTTCAGACCGAGATCCCAGGCACGGCCGTCAGCCTTGGCGGGGTTGCCGCTGGCGGTCTTGTTTTCGCCGGAGATGTAGGCCAGCGCGCCGCTGAAGCCGCTGAAGTTGGCCGAGGTGAATTGGGCGGTGTTGGTCTGACGGGTATCAAAGCCGGAGGTGTTGGTCAGCGCAGCGCTGGAGCCAATGCCAGCCCAGCCGGCGTTCACGTCAACTGCACCACCCAGAGCGCGGGTCGGGGTGGTCAGCGTGCCCAGCTTGATGTCGCCGTAGGCACCGGCCAGGCCGGCGTAGGTGTCACGAGCGGAGTTGAACATGGCACCGGTGTCTGCACCCACGCCATTTTCGAACTGGAACAGAGCCTTCATGCCATTGCCCACATCTTCCGTGCCCTTGAAGCCGATGTAGGAGCTATTGGAAGAAACACGGGTGTAGGTGCCGGTTTGCGAACCAGCAACGCCACCGGAGGTCTTGACGAAGTCGAAGGACAGGTCGGCCACGCCGTAGACGGTGACGGCGGTGGAGTTGGCGAAAGCGCCGGTGGAAACGAGGCCGGCAACGGCCAGAGCAATCAGCTTCTTCTGCATGAGGATATCTCCTGTTGATTGATTTTTTGAAACAGCGAAACAGCGAACGATGAAAAGTAATACCTGAAACCTTGAAACTTGATACTGGAAATTCTTCGTCCCCTGTCTGAGGGAAACCGGGAGCCATTTTGCCCAAGCCTCCCTCAGTGCGCCAAGAAAAAACTGGCGCACGCCCGCTGCACAAGGCCATTTTGTTGTTTTTCTGCAACGCCCATCAACATCTTCCCCGCCCCAGCACCCCAGCCTGGCCACCGCCATCTCTGGGCACGACGGCCGTCAATGGCGGTAAATGGCCGTTATAATGACCGCCTTCGTGGAAATACCGGAGCGCTGTACTGCAAACGACAGCAGCCTGTCACGGATTTCCTTGCCCACCAACCGTTCCAACCATTCTCCTGCCCCTTGCACGGCATCATGACTCTCGATCCACGGAAACATCTGGCGGAATTGCTCAAGATCGCCCTGGCCAGTGTCGCGCCAGAACAACGTGACCTCGCTCTTTTATTCGAGCGCCCGCGCCAGGCCGACCACGGCGATTTTGCCAGCAACCTAGCCCTGCAACTGGCCAAACCGCTCAAGACCAGCCCGCGTGACATCGCGCAGCGACTGGTGCGCGAGCTGCCGCCATCTCCCTTGGTGGAACGGGTAGATGTCGCCGGCGCCGGGTTCATCAATGTGTATCTGTCTCAAGCCGCGCGCACGGCCGTGGTCGCCACGGCACTGACGCAGGGCGGCGACTTCGGCCGCAACGCACAAGGCGGTGGTCGCAAGATCCAGGTGGAGTTCGTCTCGGCCAACCCGACCGGCCCGCTGCATGTCGGCCACGGGCGTGGTGCGGCGCTGGGAGCGAGCCTGGCCAATTTGCTGGCGTTTGCCGGCTGGCAGGTGACGCGGGAATATTACGTCAATGATGCCGGCCGGCAAATGGACATTCTGGCGGTATCGACCTGGCTGCGTTATCTGGCATCGTTCGATGTGGTGATTCCTTTTCCGTCCAATGCTTATCAGGGCGATTACGTCTGCGACATGGCGCAGCAGGTGCGTGCCGCGCATGGCGAACACTATGTGCGGCCGCTGGCCGAGGTGCTGGACGGGGTGCCCGAACTGGCCGCCGATGCCGCCAATATCGAGGAACGGCTCGATGCGCTGATTGCCAGTGGCAAACGCTTGCTGGGCGAGGGCTGGGAATACATCCACCAGCATGCGCTGACCGAACAACTCGCCGATGGTCGCAACGATCTGGAATCGTTTGGCGTTCATTTCGATGTGTGGTTCTCCGAGCGCTCACTCTACGACACTGGTCTCGTGGCGCAAGCGGTCGAGCGGCTGGAGAAAAACGGCCATATTTATGTGCAGGATGGGGCAAAGTGGTTCCGCTCGACCCATTTCGGCGACGAAAAGGATCGTGTGGTGCAGCGGGACAACGGTCTTTACACCTATTTCGCTTCCGATATTGCCTACCACGGCAACAAGCTGGAGCGCGGCTTCGAGAAGATCGTCGACATCTGGGGCGCGGATCACCACGGCTACATTCCGCGCGTGCGCGGCGCGCTGACGGCGATGGGCTGTCCAGGGCAGGAAGGCGGGCCGCTCGATGTGCTGCTGGTGCAGTTCGTGTCGCTGTGGCGGGGCAAGGAAAAAATATCGATGTCGACACGGGCCGGCCAGTACGTCACGCTGCGCGACCTACGGCACGAAGTCGGCAATGATGCCTGCCGTTTCTTTTACATGCTGAGGAAGGCCGACCAGTCGCTGGATTTCGATCTCGAACTGGCCAAATCGCAAAGCAGCGACAACCCGGTGTATTACGTCCAGTATGCACATGCCCGTGTCTGCTCGCTACTGACCCAGTGGGGGGGCGATGCAGCAACGCTGGTGACGGCCGATCTGTCGTTATTGACGGGAGAACGGGAGCAGGCCCTGTGCCGGCAACTGGCCATTTTCCCCGAGATGGTGGCCGATGCCGCACGGGATTACGCCCCGCAGGCCGTGGCCTTTTACCTGAAAGACCTGGCCGCTGAATTCCACAGTTATTACAATGCCGAACGCATGCTGGTCGAAGATGCCGCCCTGTGTGCGGCACGGCTGGCGCTGGCGATGGCCGTGCAGGTGACACTGGCCAACGGCCTGGCCATCCTTGGCGTATCAGCTCCGGAGAGCATGTGACATGAGCAGGCAGACAGTGAGCAAACCACAGCCCCCGAAGAAGAAAAGCTCTGGCGGCACACTCATCGGGCTATTCATCGGCCTGGTCATCGGCCTAGTGTGCGCCTTCGGCATCGCCTGGTACTTGCAAAAATCACCGTTGCCGTTTATGGACAAGAATGTTCGTGGTGAGCCTGTCAGCACGCCACTGCCGGCACCTTCCGGCACGCCGCTGCAGCTGCCGGGCAAGCCGGGTGAAAAACCGGTAGGTACGGCCAGCGAGAAACCGCGTTTCGAGTTCTACAAAATCCTGCCGGGAGGCGAGGCCGCACCGCAATCCCCCGCACACCCTGCCCCCCCTGCCGCTCCGGTGACCGGCGATGCGGCAGGCACGGCAGATACTGCGGGCGCCCCGGCGCCCCCGGCGGCCAGCGATGTCCTCTATTTGCAGGCAGGGGCCTTCCAGAAATCTGCCGACGCAGATAACCTCAAGGCCAAACTGGCGTTGATGGGTTTTGAAGCCAGCGTACTGGAGGCCAACCTGCCCGACAAGGGGACGATGTACCGCGTGCGCGTTGGCCCCTTTGCCAAACCGGACGAAATGAACCGGGCGCGTAATCAGTTGTCACAAGGCGGTATCCAGGCTAGCCTGGTCAAAACCCGGGAGGTTCGCAACCCGCCGGCCGTGCAGCCCTGACCTTCGCTTCATGCCCCTGATGTTCCTGCCTCATCCTTACAGGAGAAATGCTCATGTTTCATGAAACCGATCGAACCCTGCGCCTGGCTCGCCTTGTTGCCACGACCTGCTGCCTGGCCCTGTCGCTGACCGCTGGTGGAGCACTGGCTGCCGAATTCCGGGAAGGCAAGGAATATGCCCTGTTGCCCCAGGCACAGCCAGCAGATGCCAAGGGCAAGGTCGAGGTCATCGAGTTTTTCTGGTTCGGCTGCCCACATTGCTATGAATTCGAGCCGACGCTGAAAAGCTGGGTCAAAACCCTGCCTGCCGATGTCGCCTTCCGCCGCGTGCCGGCCGATTTCGGCCGCTGGACGGGGGGTACCAAGCTGTTTTACGCGCTGGAAGCCATTGGCGAAGAAGAACGCTTGCACAAAGAACTGTTCGATGCCATCCATGGCAGCGAGCGGCTGAATTTCAACAGCGAAGCGGCAGTAGCCGACTGGCTGTCCAAAAAAGGGGTCGATCGCAAAAAATTTGCCGATGCTTATCGTTCCTTTTCGGTGCAGAGTAACGTCAGCCGCGCCCAGCAACTGACCCGTGCCTATGCCCTGAGCGGCGTGCCAACGGTGGCCATCGGTGGCAAGTATTTCACCAACAACGGCATGACCAACGGCTTTGAAACCATGCCCGCCGTCATGAACCAGCTGATTGCCAAGGTGCGTGCCGAGCAGGGCCGGCCGGCAGCTGTGGCCACGGCTACGGCTGCGGACAAAAAACCAGCCGGCAAAGGCGCGAAATAACTCATCGTTCGAACTGCAGCCCATGGCTTCAGCTCTTTCTGCTCTGGAGCCACGGCGTATCTTCATCACGGGAGCCTCGGACGGCATCGGTGCTGCGCTGATTCGCCATTACGCCCGCGCAACTCCGACCAGCCCAATCCACTTCGGCTTGGTCGCACGGCGCAGCGCGGCACTGGAAGCGCTGGCCGGGACGCTGCCGGCGCATTGCCATTGTCATTGCTACCCGTTGGATGTCAGCGACGCGGCGGCACTCGCTCAAGCCGCGCAGGATTTCATGGCACAGGCCGGCCTGCCAGATTTGGTCATCGCCAATGCCGGCATCAGCGTCGGCACATTGACTGAAGAAACCGACGACCTGCCAGCCTTTGCCCGGGTCATGCAGGTCAATGTGCTGGGCATGGTGCATACCTTCCACCCCTTCGTGCACGCCATGCGGACAGCCCGGCGCGGGCAACTCGTCGGCATTGCTTCGGTGGCCGGTGTCCGTGGCCTGCCAGGTGCCAGCGCCTACAGTGCCTCCAAGGCGGCCGTCATCCGCTATCTGGAATCCTTGCGGGTCGAATTACACGGCAGCGGCGTGGCCGTGACCACCCTCCTGCCCGGCTACATCGAAACGAACATGACGGCACGCAACCCCTATCGCATGCCCTTCATCCTGCCAGTCGACGAAGCCGCCCGCCGCCTGGCGCGGCTCATCGAGCGGCGAGTCGGCTACGCCGTCATGCCCTGGCCGATGGCCATCGTTGCCCGGTTGCTGCAGCTGCTGCCCAATGCCTTGTTCGACCGCATCTTCGCCCGCGCCGGTCGCAAACCCCGCCAACTGCCCTTGTAGCCCGAAAGACGACGAGGCGGGGCATGAGCGGAGGGGAAATGCCGCTAAAATATCGTGATGAATCCTCCACGCAACCTTTATCTCGTTGGCCTCATGGGGGCAGGAAAAACGACCGTTGGGCGACAGCTGGCGCGACGGCTGACACGACGTTTCGTGGATTCTGATCATGAAATCGAAACGCGCACCGGGGTGCGCATTCCAGTGATTTTTGAAATCGAGGGCGAAGCCGGTTTTCGTCAGCGAGAATCCCGTGTCATTGCCGATCTGGCGGCAGAGTCCGGGCTGGTGGTGGCAACCGGGGGGGGGGCCGTGCTCGATCCCGAGAATCGTGCTCACCTCCGGCAAAGCGGGCTGGTGGTCTATCTGTGCGTGCCGCCGGCCGTGCTGTTCGAGCGTACCCGACATGACCAAAACCGGCCGCTGCTCAAGGTGGCCGATCCTCTGGCACGCCTGCAGGCGCTGTATGACCAGCGCGATCCGCTGTATCGTGAGGTGGCCGATCTGGTCATCGAGGGCACTCACGGTGGCGGTTCCTCGTACATGGTGAAACTGATCGAACAGGAGATACGCAGCCGATGCGCAGCTTGAGCGTCCGACTGGGCGAACGCGCCTACCCCATCCACATCGGCAGCGGTCTGCTGGCTCAAGCCGATCTGATCCGGCCGCATCTGCGCACGCCGCGTGTGGCCATCGTCAGCAATGAAACCGTCGCCCCGCTGTATCTGGAGGCTTTGGCCGCACCGCTGCGGGCGGCCGGCGTGAAGACGACAGACATCATCCTGCCGGACGGCGAGTCGCACAAGAACGGGGAAACGCTGAACCGGATTTACGATGTCCTGCTGGCCGAACGTTGCGACCGCAGTACCACGCTCATTGCCCTGGGCGGTGGCGTCATCGGTGATTTGACCGGCTTTGCCGCGGCCACCTACCAGCGCGGTGTGCCCTTCATCCAGATTCCGACCACCCTGCTGGCACAGGTGGATTCTTCCGTCGGTGGCAAGACCGGCATCAATCATCCACGCGGCAAGAACATGATCGGCGCCTTCTGGCAGCCACAACTGGTGCTGGCCGATACCGACACACTGCAAACCTTACCGCCGCGCGAGCTCTCCGCCGGGCTGGCAGAGGTCATCAAATACGGCCTGATTCGCGACCTGCCGTTCCTTGCATGGCTGGAGGCGAACATGGCGGCGCTGCTGGCGCGGGACGGCGCAGCTTTGAGCCAGGCCATCGAACGTTCCTGCCAGAACAAGGCCGATGTCGTTGCCGCCGATGAGTTTGAAAGCGCCCGGGAAGGCGGGCGGGCGCTGCTGAACCTTGGTCATACCTTCGGTCATGCCATCGAGACTGGCATGGGCTATGGCTCCTGGCTGCACGGTGAAGCAGTGGCAGCGGGGACGATGATGGCGGCGGAACTGTCTCGCCGGCTGGGCTGGATTGGCAGCGACGATGTTGCGCGGCTGCGTCAGTTGTTCGAGCAGGCGCACTTGCCGGTGCGCGGAGCCCCCCTGGGGGCGGCACGCTATCTCGAATTGATGGGGCATGACAAGAAAGTCATCGCCGGCAAGCTGCGTCTGGTGCTGCTGAAACAACTGGGAGAAGCCGTCACCTGGGGCGAGGCAACGCACGAAGACATCCTGGCCACGATCGAGGCCTGCGGTGGTTGAGCCAGCACCCTACGCCGTCAGCGAGGTTTCCTCGCGTGGGCGGCGATATTCCGAGCCGGCACCCTTCGAGCGCAGCCAGTTCCAGCGTGACCGTGACCGCATCGTCCATTCGACGGCATTCCGGCGGCTCGAATACAAGACCCAAGTGTTCGTTAATCACGAAGGTGACCTGTTCCGCACCCGTCTGACACACAGCCTCGAAGTGGCGCAGATTGCCCGCGGGCTGGCGCGTGCCTTGCGGGTCAATGAGGATATGGTCGAAGCCATCGCCCTGGCGCATGATCTCGGCCATACCCCATTCGGCCACGCCGGCCAGGATGCGCTCAACGAATGCATGGCTGGTGAATATGGCGGCTTCGAGCACAATCTGCAAAGCCTGCGCATCGTCGATGTGCTGGAAGAAAACTACGGTGCCTTCGACGGTTTGAATCTCTGTTTCGAGACACGCGAGGGCATTCTCAAACATTGCTCGCCGGCCAAGGCGCGCGAGCTGGGCGAGGTAGCTCGCCGCTTCCTCGAAGATCGCCGCCCCTCGCTGGAAGCGCAGATCTGCAACCTGGCCGATGCCATTGCCTACAACAATCACGACGTCGATGACGGTTTGCGCTCCGGCCTGCTGACGTTGGAACAGCTCGATGAAGTGGAGGCTTTTGCTGGCCCGGCCGCCGTGGTGCGGCAGGCGTACCCAGGCATCAGCGGACGGCGTGCCATCCATGAGACCGTCCGGCGCATGATCAATGCCCAGGTCGTCGATCTGATCACCAGTACCCGCAGCAATCTGGCTCTGCTCGATCCGCAATCACCGGACGAGGTACAGGCGGCAGCACCGCTGGTGACCTTCAGCGCCGGCATGTACGAGCAGCAACGTGCCCTGAAAGCCTTTCTGCGCGAACACCTCTACCGCCATTACCAGGTGCTGCGCATGACCCACAAAGCGCGGCGCATCATCCATGACCTGTTTGCCCTCTTCATGGCCGAACCCAGCCTGCTGCCGCCGCAATACCAGCGCATGGCGCGGGACGGAGGCCACCCGGCGCGTGCCATTGCCGACTACATCGCCGGCATGACCGACCGTTATGCCATCCGTGAACATCGACGGCTGTTTGCGGTGGGGGAAATCTGAACCGCGTGCGGCAAAATCCGCAAAACGATTCACGCTAAAATCTGCCGCCCATGATCGAATTCACCCTCAACGGCCAGCCCCAGCAGCGCGCCGCCACGCTCAGCGTGGCGCAGCTGCTAGATGAGCTGGGCTTGTCCGGCAAGCGGCTGGCCGTCGAAAAGGATGGCCAGATCGTCCCTCGTGGCCAGCATGCCGACTGCCCGGTCGAAGCCGGTTGTCGTCTTGAGATCGTCGTGGCCGTCGGTGGTGGCTGACCCCTCATCTCCCCTTCTTTCTGCGAGCCCGCCATGAACCATGACCCTCTCATCATCGCCGGAACCTCCTATGCCTCGCGCCTGCTGGTTGGCACCGGCAAATACAAGGACTTCACCGAGACGAAAAAAGCCGTTGTGGCTTCGGGCGCACAGATCATTACGGTCGCCATCCGCCGCACCAACATTGGCCAGGAGCCAGGCCAGCCTTCGTTGCTGGAGGTGCTGCCGCCCAGTGAATACACCTTGCTGCCCAACACTGCCGGCTGCTACACCGCCGACGAAGCCGTGCGTACCCTGCGCCTGGCGCGTGAACTACTCGACGGCCATGACCTCGTCAAGCTGGAAGTGCTGGGCGACCCGAAAACCCTCTTCCCACACATGCCAGAAACCCTGAAAGCTGCAGAAACTCTCATCAAGGAAGGCTTCAAGGTGATGGTCTATTGCAGCGATGATCCGGTTCAGGCCAAGTTGCTCGAAGACATGGGCTGTGTTGCCATCATGCCGCTGGCTTCGCTGATCGGCTCGGGCCTGGGCATTCTCAACCCCTGGAATCTCCAGCTCATCATCAACAATGCCCGCGTCCCCGTGCTGGTGGATGCCGGGGTCGGCACCGCCTCGGACGCCACCATCGCCATGGAGCTCGGCTGCGACGGCGTGCTGATGAATACAGCCATCGCCCAGGCCCGTGAGCCGGTACTGATGGCGCATGCCATGAAAAAGGCCGTCGAAGCCGGACGTGAGGCCTGGCGTGCCGGCCGGATGCCCAAGAAAATTTACGCAGCCAGCCCAAGCTCACCCGATAGCGGCCTGATCGGTGGTGCGCCTTGACGCATGCGGATGAAGCGTTGAAACCCGTGTCAGGCGAACACCCGCATGGCCACATCCGCAGCTACGTCCTGCGCCAGGGGCGGGTGTCTTGCGCCCAGCAACGCCATTACGAAGAAGGAATGCCGCGCTGGGGCCTCCCCTATCGCCCGGCGCTGCTCGATCTGGCCACCGTATTCGGCCGCTCCACCGAAGCCGCGCCGAAAATCCTCGAAATCGGCTTTGGCATGGGTGAAACAACTGCCCATATCGCCGCCGCCCATCCGGATCATGACTACCTGGGGCTGGAAGTGCACACCCCCGGCGTGGGCAGCCTGCTCAAGGAAGTGGCCGAACGCGGGCTGACCAATGTGCGTATCTGCCAGCACGATGCCGTCGAAGTGCTGCGCGACATGATCGCCCCGGCTAGCCTGGCCGGCGTGCACATCTTCTTCCCCGATCCCTGGCCAAAGAAGCGGCAACAAAAGCGCCGTCTGATCCAGCCACCGCTGGTGCGCCTGCTGGCCGAACGCCTTGCACCGGGTGGCTACCTGCACTGCGCCACCGACTGGCAGGAATATGCCGAGCAAATGGTTGCGGTGCTGACAGCCGAACCGCTGCTCGAAAATGCCGGCACCCTGCCCGACGGTTTCGCCCTGCGCCCGGCTTATCGCCCACAGACCAAGTTCGAAACCCGTGGCCTGCGTCTGGGGCATGGCGTCTGGGATGTCCTGTTCCATCGTCGCCCCCTCGCTCCTGGTTGATGTCCATGTTGCTTGCCGCGCCCCCGCTGCTCCGTCATCTCCCCGGTGCCATCTCGCGCATGCCGAGAGAGCTGCTGGCCTGGCTGACGGCCAGCCTGCTGCTCTGCAGCCTGCTGACTGGCTGCGCCACACTCAGCGGGCCACGCCAGGTCGATCTTCCACTGAACCGCCTGCAAGACGGTCTGGCGCGGCGTTTCCCCGTGGAGCAGCGCATCTTTGAAGTCATCGGTCTTCGCCTGGAACATCCCATCCTCACGCCTCTGCCGGACAGTGAACGTCTGCAGGTTGCCCTGACCACCGTCCTCGATTCCCCCATGATGGCGCAGCCGTGGCGCGGTCAACTGACCTTCTCTGGACGATTGACCCTCGACCCGACCCATCAGACCATCCTGCTGCGCGATGGACGGATCGAACAATTCACCACGGACGGACTGGAAGACCCCCGCCGGCGCCTGCTCACCCGCATTGCCGATTTCGTCGCCGGACACTTCCTGCAAGACGTCGTCGTGCACACCTTCAAACCGGAGGATCTGGAGGTTTTTGGCACACGCTACACGCCCGTCGCCCTGCGCCCCACGGCCACAGGACTGCGCATCACACTGGAACCCGCCCGCCCCACACCATGAGCCTCGCCGACGAAGCGCAACTACTATCCTGTCTGAGCACCCGCCTACCGGAAGTATCCCGGGTTCTGGTGGTCGCACCGCATCCGGATGATGAAGTCTTTGGCTGTGGCGGCACGCTGGCTCTGTTACAAGCCCAAGGTGCTGCCATTACCGTCCTCATCGTCAGCGACGGCGCCCAGGGCGGCCCCGCTCACCCCGGGCTCGACCCCGGCCGCCTGATCGCCCTGCGTGAACAGGAATCGCTGGCCGCCGCCCGCCCACTAGGTCTGGCGGCACCACACTTCTGGCGGCTACCCGATCGCGCCGTGCCTTATGACGAAACACTGATCGCGCGGCTGCAGGCAATGCTGCAGGAAACGGCGGCCGAGCTGGTCTTCCTGCCCTCGCCCTGTGACTGGCACCCCGACCACCAGACCCTGGCCTTTGCCGGTGCGGAAGCTGCCCGCCGTCAGGGTGGCGGGCTACAGGTGGCCTTCTACGAAGTCACCGATCCGTTACCCTGCCCCAACCTGCTGCTCGACATCAGCAGCGTGGCCGAACAAAAACAGCAGGCCATGCGCTGCTTCACCACACAGCTGGACGAGCAGCCCTACCTCGAACGCACCAACGGCATCAACTGCTTTCGTGCCACCCATCTCGGTGCCAGGGTGCAATTTGCTGAAGCCTTTCACCTGCTGGAAGCGGCCAGTCTGTCGCAAGGCTGGTCACGTCTGCTGGAAGGCCCGCTGGCGCAGCGCCAGCGCCTCGGACATGCCACGGAAGGCGCAGACATGCCGCTGGTCAGCGTCCTCATCCGCAGCATGGATCGGCCAACGCTGGATGAGGCACTCGACTCGGTAGCCCGGCAAACCTGGCCGAACATCGAGATCGTGCTGGTCAATGCCCGAGGGCCGGCGCACCGCCCCCTGCCGGAACACTGGGGACGGCTGCCGCTGCGCCGGATCGATGGCGATGGCAACCATCCCCTGCACCGCTCCCGCGCCGCCAATCTCGGCCTGGCCGCAGCACGCGGCGACTACCTGATTTTCCTCGACGATGACGACTGGTTCGACGCCGACCATCTGCACCGTCTGGTCACTGCCTTGCAGACCGCACCGGAACACCATGTTGCCTACAGCGGCATCCGCTGTGTCGATGACGATGGTCAGGTACTGGAGCAGGTATTCGATGAGCCGTACCACGGCCTGCGTCTGCTGGCCGAAAACTTCATGCCCATCCATGCCGTCTTGTTTGCCCGCAATCTGCGGGATCAGGGCTGCCACATCGACGAACAACTCGACGTCTATGAGGACTGGGATTTCTGGCTGCAACTGGCGCAACACGGCGACTTCCTGCATGTACCGGGAAGCCGCGCCGTCTATCGCATCACCCAGGGAAGCGGCTTTGGTGTGCGAGCCGATCCGCAACGAACCCGGCAGGCCATGCTGGATATTTACCGGAAATGGCAGCTGCGGGTACCTGATACCCTGCTCATCCAGCTGATGCACACCAGCCTGCAGGCCAGACCATTGACGGCAGAACTTACCCATCTCAGCCAGCAACTGGCCGAATGCCGCAATCAACTGGCCGCCACAGAACAGCAACAGGCCGCCGGACAGCAGCAACTGGTCGAACACCAGCAGCACAGCCGCCAGCACATCGCCAGCCTCGACAGCCAGCTGGCTCTGCGTCAACACCAGATCGAACAGCTCAACGCCGCCATCGCCGGTCATGGTGCCACGATCACCGCCCTCCAGCACTCGACCAGCTGGCGCATCACCCGGCCGCTACGCCTGGCGGCACGTCTGCTGCGCGGGCAACGTCCGCTGGTGGCTGACGGTGTGCGCTACCGACTGTTGCAGCAGGCCAAGCGCGTCTACTGGCACCTGCCACCATCGCTGCGCGAGCCTTTGCTGCACTGGAGCTATCGCCATCTGGGCCGCCTGTTCCGCGGGCGGCCGCACTACGAGCAATGGCGCGCCGCCTCCTTGCCACATTCGGTGCATGCCGCAGGTGCCAGGGGGGGGCAAATGCTGCTGCTGGCTTCCCTGCCGCCAGCAGCGCAAGCCGAAGGGCGTATTGCCATCCATCTGCACATGTACTACGAGGATCTGGCCGACGAGTTTGCCGGCTATCTGCAGCAGATGCCTTTCGCCTATGACCTGTATGTTTCGGTGGCGCATGAAACCGGCCGGGAGGTCTGTCAGAAAACATTTGCCGGCCTGCCCCGCCAGCAACATCTGGCCATCGAAATCGTGGCCAACCGGGGGCGCGACATTGCGCCGATGTTCTGCACCTTTGGTGACCGCCTGAAAGACTACGACTTCATCGCCCACCTGCACAGCAAGAAATCGCTCTACAACAAGGGTGCGACCGAAGGCTGGCGGCAGTATCTGTGCACCACCCTGCTGGGCAGCGAGGCCAACATCCGCCGCATCTTCGGCCTGATGCAAGACAGGCAGGACGAGCAAAACAGACAGCCACCCCACGGCATCGTCTATCCACAGAATTACCATCTGCTGCCCTATGCAGCCAATAGCTGGCTGGCCAATCGCGGCATGGGGCAAGCCTGGTGTGCCCGGTTGGGTATTCCACTGCCGCAGGGTTATTTCGACTTCCCGGCCGGCTCCATGTTCTGGGCACGCGGCGATGCCTTGCGCCCCCTGTTCGACGCTGGCATCACCCTGGAAGACTTTGCTGTCGAAGCCGGCCAGACCGATGGCACTTTTGCCCATTGTCTGGAACGCCTGCTGGGGCTGACGGCTCTCAGCCGAGGCTTTCCACCCGCCGTCCTGTGCCATCCGGAACGCCACGACTGGTCGGCCTGGGGCTTCCATCAATACCTCGCCCGTCCTTACGCATGGATGTGCGAACGGCTCGTCCAGCCGGGCATCCAGCTGCTGGCCTTCGATATTTTCGATACCCTGCTGGTGCGCCCGCTGCTCGATGCCGAAACGACCAAACGTCTCGTTGCCCGGCATCTGGACGATGATGCCGGCCGGCTGTATCTGCAATACCGGGCAGCCGCCGAAAGCCGGGCACGACAACAGGCCGGACGAGATATCGGCATGGACGAGATTTATGCCGAACTGGCCGTGTTGAGTGGCCGGCCGGCGGCCGACGTCCAGACCTGGCGGACACTGGAAGAACGTCTCGAGCAAGCCAGCGTCACCGCCCGCCCGGAGGCACTGGCCCTGTATCGCCAGGCACTGGACAGCGGCAAGCCGGTAGTGCTGATCAGCGACATGTTCCTGCCGCGTCCGCTGATCGAAGCCATGCTGCGCCAGCACGGCTTCGACCGCTGGGATCAACTCTTCCTGTCTGGCGAGATCGGGGTGCGCAAGGACAGCGGCCAGCTCTACGAGCATGTCCTGCAGCATTACGCCCTGCAGCCGGCCGAATTGCTGATGATCGGAGATAACGAACGCAGTGACCTGCAAGTGCCCGCCGATCTGGGCTGCCAGACCCTGCACATCCTCCGGCCGGTCGAGTTTGCCCGTGGCCTCCCCAGGCTGCGGCCACTCATCGAGGCGACGGAGCAGGCCGACGATCTGGATGCCGAGCTGACTCTGGGGCTAATCCTGCGCCGCCACTACACGGCACTCGACTGGCCAGACTTCGACCCGGCCTCGCTCTTTCCGCCCAATCCATACAACCTTGGCTACAGCCTGGTTGGCCCGCTGCTGACGGCTTTCAGCGAATGGCTGCTGAACCACGCCCGTCAGGACGGCATCGACCGGCTCTATTTCCTGGCGCGTGAAGGACAACTGATCCAGCGGGTTTTCGATACCTGGACAAACGGGCGGACGGAGGTGCCGACCAGCCATTATCTGGTACTGTCGCGCCGCGCCGTCAGCGTGCCGATGCTGGCCAGCATGGACGACCTCCGCCACATTGCCCGCGCCACCTTCTACCCCAACCGCATTGACGGCTTCCTCACCGAACGCTTTGGCCTGCAACTGCCGGCCGAACGCTGGGCGCAGCTCGAGGCACGCACCAGCTGGTCGGCAGAACGCACGGTCAGCGTCTTCGACCAGCAGATCGAGCCGCTGCTGCCCCTGCTGACCGAGCTACAGGAGGACATCCGCCAGCAGGCCGAACGCGAACGGCAGACCCTGGTGGATTATCTCGACCAGATGGGCTGCCGGCAGGCTGGCCGGCAAGCCGTGGTTGATGTCGGTTACGGGGCGACCATCCAGGATTATCTGAACCGGCTGACGCAGGCCACTATGCATGGCTATTACCTGATGACCAACCAGACGGCCCATCAGGTTGGTGCCCGGCATGGCGTACTGACACGCGGCTGTCTGGCCGAAGACGTCGTGCCCGGCGCACCACAGGCACCGATCCTGTATCAGCACAGCTTCGCTCTGGAAAAACTGCTCAGCTCAAAGGATGCCCAGCTCCTCTGCTACGAACGGGATGCCACGGGCAGACTGGTGGCACGTCATCGCACCCTGTCTGCCGAAGAGCTGGACAGCGCACCCTGGCGCGAAGAATTGCAGGAGGGCGTGATGCAGTTCGTCCAGGATGCCCGTCAGGTACGCCAACAGCTATTGCCGACGTTCTGCCCGTCCGCACAACTGGCCGAACAGCTGTACGCCACTTTCATCACCGCCCCCTCACCCCGGGAAAAAGACCTGCTGCAAGGCATCGCCCTGGATGACCACTACTGCGGTCGCGGTGTGGTGCGCTGACACAGCCGGAGCGCCGCCCCCTCAATGCCACCATGCCAGGGCGAAGATGCCCAGCATGGCCAGTACCAGCCCCAGCTTGAGTGCCGTGGCAACCACGAAGGACAAGGCGGCGACCAGGCCGGCGCGTGCCATTCGTCCGTGATGGCGGGTGGCCAGCAGCTCACCGGCCATGGCACCAACGACGGGGCCGAGAATCACCCCCGGCAGGCCACCCAGCAACCCCAGTAGCCCTCCCAGCAGCGCCCCGCTGATGGCCAGGCGGCTGGCTCCGCTGCGCTGCACCCCCAGCACGGCGACAAAGTGATCGGCCAGCCAGCCCAGCACCGCCAGCACGGCGATCAAGCCGAGCGTCCCCGCGCCAGCGTGCGCATAACCATCCTGCCAGGCGATCAGCCAGAGCCCGAACAGCACCAGGGGCGGGCCGGGCAGCAGGGGCAGCACGGTCCCGGCTACCCCCAGCAGCACGGCCAGCACCGCCACGATGAGCAGCAGCATCTCCATCTCACTCCACCTCGGCGGCTTCGACGAAGATCAGTTCGCACGAGCCGCCACCACTATCGCTGCGGCTCAACGAACTGCGCCAGCGCCAGCCGTCGGCACGCTGCACCTCGACCAGCCAGCCTTTGAGCCGGATGTAGCGATTCGCGGCTGTCTGATCGAGCACCCGCGCCACGCTGTCGCTGGCGGGAATCAGATGCATGTTGGCCGAGGATTCGATGATTTCCTGCAACGGGATCGGCGGTGCATCCGACCAGGAATAGCGGTACCAGCGGCCACCCTGGGAGATGTTCAACGCCCCGTACACCTCGGGATCGGCCATCCGCCGCCAGCCCAGTGCCAGGTCGATCGGTGAGAGTTCTGCTTCCGTTCCGAAACGATAGTTCTCGCGTGACAGCACGCGGGCGCGGATGACGAAACCGGCCAGCGGCTGGATGCGAAAGCCCTTGAAGTCGAAGGCTGCCCGGGTCGCTTCCGTCTGCGCGGGCACATCCCCGAACGGCACTGCCGACAAGGCATGGGACTGTATCTGGCGGTCGTTTTCCTGGCGTTGCCGGTGAATGGCGGCATACGCCAGCAGGAAAATGGCCAGCGTGATCCAGAAGATTCTGCTGCCCACGGCAAGCGCCTGTTCAGAGTGCGCTGCCGCCGACCGTCAGCCCGTCGATCTTCAGCGTCGGCTGGCCGACACCGACCGGCACGCTCTGCCCTTCCTTGCCACAGGTGCCCACCCCGGGATCGAGAGCCAGATCGTTGCCGATCATGCGGACATGCTGCAACACATCCGGGCCGCTGCCGATCAGGGTGGCGCCCTTGACCGGCGTGGTGATCTTGCCGTTCTCGATCAGATAGGCCTCGGCAGCAGAGAAAACGAATTTGCCGCTAGTGATATCGACCTGGCCACCGCCGAAATTGGCGGCGTACAGCCCTTTCTTCACCGAGGCGATGATTTCCTGCGGATCCTTGTCGCCATTCATCATGCAGGTGTTGGTCATGCGTGGCAGCGGCAGATGGGCAAAGGATTCGCGCCGGCCGTTGCCGGTCGGTGCCACACCCATCAGACGGGCATTCAGCGTGTCCTGCAAATAGCCGGTCAGGATGCCATCCTCGATCAGCAAGGTGTTGCGCGTCGGATTGCCTTCATCGTCGATCGACAGCGAACCACGCCGGCCAGGTAGCGTGCCATCATCGAACACGGTGACACCGCGGGCGGCCACCCGCTCGCCGATGCGCCCGGCAAAGGCCGAGCTACCCTTACGATTGAAATCACCTTCCAGACCGTGGCCGATAGCCTCGTGCAGCAGGATGCCCGGCCAGCCGGGCCCCAGCACCACGGTCATGGCACCGGCGGGGGCGGCCTGGGCCGCCAGATTGACACTGGCCTGATGAACGGCACGCTGTGCGTATTCCTGCAACAGGGCATCGTTGAAATAACTGTAGTCATGACGGCCACCGCCACCGGCCGAGCCCATTTCGCGCCGTCCCTGATCGACCATGATGACGCTCACCGACAGCCGCACCAGTGGCCGGACATCAGCCGCCATGTGGCCATCGCTGCGTGCCACCAGGATGACTTCCCAGCTGCCGGCAAGACTGGCCATGACTTCCGTGACCCGGGGATCGGCGGCACGGGCGAAACTTTCGAGCCGTTCGAGCAGGCGCACCTTGTCGGCATCGTTCAGGCTGGCGATTGGATCGAGTGCCGGATAGAGCGGCTTGACAGCCGACTTGCCCAGCTCCTGACGCAGCAGCGGCGCAACGCCGCGTCCGCCCTGGGCGGCGATGGCGCGGGTTGCCCCAGCGGCAGATTCCAGGGCGGCCAGGCTGATCTCATCGGAGTAGGCAAAGGCGGTTTTCTCGCCACTGATGGCACGTACCCCGACACCTTGTTCGATATTGAAGCTGCCGGATTTGACGATGCCTTCCTCCAGGCTCCAGCCCTCGGAGCGGCCATACTGGAAATACAGGTCGGCGTAGTCGAGATGGTGGCTGAACATCTGTGAAAACACATGGTTCAGGCGCATCGAAGTCAGGTTACCCGGCACCAGCAGGCATTTCTCGGCGGTGTGGAAATTACGCAGGGCATCGGTGGCAGGGGTGGTGTGGCGTGTCGTCATGGTGTCATCCAGTTCTCAAAGTATGCGGTGGCGCAAGGCGGGCAGACTGGCACGCACTTCGGCCAGACGCTGGGCATCGAAGTTGCCAAGGGCAATGCCGCTGCCCTTGTCGAGGCGTGCCACGATGTCGCCCCAGGGGTCGATCAGCATGCTGTTGCCGTGGGTCTGGCGACCGTTCGGATGCAGTCCGCCTTGTGCCGCAGCCAGAACATAGCACTGATTTTCGACGGCGCGGGCACGCAGCAGCAACGTCCAGTGCGCCTGTCCGGTGGTTTCGGTGAAGGCGGCCGGGATGACCAGCAGATCAACCTCGCCCAGGGCACGGAACAGCTCGGGAAAACGCAAATCGTAACAAATCGCCAGACCAATGCGACGCAATGCCCCCAGACCGTCGACTTCCAGCCGCACGATCTGCCCACCGGCTTCGATGTGCTGCCGCTCGTCGTACTGTTCGCTGCCGCGCTGAAAGCCGAACAGGTGCATCTTGTCGTAACGGGCTCGCTGCTGCCCGTCGGGGTCATAGACCAGACAGGCATTGCGCAGTTTCGACGGATCATGGGCAGCCAGCGGTATCGAGCCACCCACCAGCCAGATGCCGTGCCGCCGTGCGGTTTGCGACAGAAAACTCTGGATGGGTGCCCGGGGTTGATGGCCTTCGTCGGCTTCACAGGCGGCCAGCCGGTCGGCATCGCTGGCACCGATCAACGGGAAATACTCGGGCAGTGCCACCAGCCGCGCGCCCTGGGCGGCCGCCGCCGCAATCAGGCGCTCGG
This sequence comes from Sterolibacterium sp., assembly GCA_018062105.1. Lineage (GTDB taxonomy): Bacteria > Pseudomonadota > Gammaproteobacteria > Burkholderiales > Rhodocyclaceae > Sterolibacterium. The sequence continues at coordinate 64,503 of JAGOSV010000003.1, forward strand.
CTTCATACAGATTGGCAGCGACATCCGGGCCGGAAATCATCTGCACGGCCGCAATGGGAACGATGGACGCAGGGCTGGCTGGCGGAAGCGACATGGTTCAGTTTTTCCTTTCCGGCCTATTGCCCTGTATGGGTAATGGCAGCGGGGTACCAAGTTTTTCGACCTTGGGGTCTTCCCAGCGGCCGGTCACGGCATATTCAAACGCAAACGCCTGATCGAGTGGGTCCTGCATCACCTTCTGTGCCAGCCAGGCCAGCGCACCGGCAGCGGGATGGGCAATCATCGCCCCCACCGCCAGCGACTCACCGATGGCCGGCTGCACGCGGACAGTCAAGTTCTGTGTTTCCTGCGGTACGCTGGCACTGCCACTCATCAACACCTTGGCCGCTGGCCCCTGAATCTTCAAAGCCTGCGTGCTGATGACACCCTGGTTCAAGACCAGCTGGCCGTCGATGCGGTCAAAGGCAAAGCCCTGGCTAAAGACATCGCGAAAATCCAGCGTGATGCGGCGTGGCAGGGATTGCAGGCTGAGGATACCGAGCAAACGGCCAACGCCGGGTTCAAGCTTGTTGAACTGGCCGTTTTCGGCATGTACCTTGAACTCCCCCGTCAGCGAGGCATCGTCAAGGCTGTAAGGCGGCCCCTGCCAGGCCAGCTGGCCTTCCAGCTGGGCGCTGCCACGTTTGACGGCATCCGCATAACCCAGCCGGGTCAGCAGCTTTTCAATGCTGCGGGCATCCAGGGCAAATTTGAGCCGGGTTTCCGGCCGGCTGTCATCTGGATGCCATTGCCCGGTACCCGACAAATGGGCATCGGGATTGTCGATGTCGAAACTGGCTTCCCAGGTGCTGTTGCGCTGATCGGCCGACAGCTTGAGCTTGCCGAATTCCTTTCCTTGCAGGATGAGGCGGTCGACTTCGATGTCGAGGCCGGGCAGTTTGCCGGTCGGCGTGTTCGTCTGGTTGTGGGCTGACGGAAGCTCCGCAGCCTGGGGCGTTGCCGGCTTATCGCGATGGAGCGTCAGTTGTTTCAGGTGCGCGGTCAACCGCCCCGAGCCTTGTCCCTTCCAGCTTAGCTCGCCGTTGATGTCGCGGCTCTTCAGCTCACTGCGCCAGATGCCATCACTCCCCAGTGTGGCGCGTGCTGCAAGGTCGGCAATGCGGTAGCCCTGCAAGGTCAGCAGGGGAGTCTTGAGATTGAGACTGGTCAGGGGTAGGGCACTAGCACGGGCATTGGTACCGTCGTCCGGGTCATGATTCGTAGCGGTGTCGCGGGCCGCCGGCTGGAGCAGGCTGCGCCAGAGATCGAGATCGAGCGCGGGCAGATTCACGGCCAGAGCCACGCCCTTGTCAGGCATTTTTGGCAGGATACCCGCAGCACCCGCAGCACCCGCAGCACTCATGCTGCCGATGGTCATCGCTCCCCGCTCGACGGACAGGCCACGCTCCGCGCGGCCAGGTTTCTGGCGGCGCAGCAGGCGGATCGACAGCAGTTCACCCAGATGCAGATCGAGCTGGTCGCCCACTGCAGCAGCGGATGCAGCGAGGGCAGTGGCAACGGCTGCATTGCGTTGCCGCCGTTCGATACGCAGCGGCAAGGATGCTTCGGCCAGCTTGCTGAAAGGCTCTGGCAGGGTCGAGGCCAATCCTTGCAAAGTCGATTCGAAAATGATCTCGGCAGATTTCTTGCGCGCCAGCACCGTGCCTTGCCAGGCAGCGCTGCCGGACAGCCGGTCGAGCAGCGGATGCGTCCATTGCTGGCGCAAATCAGCCACATTCAGGCGGCCGTCGGCATTGATGCGGACGTTGCCATTACCGGCCGTCTTCAGGTCGAAGGCCAACGGCATGCCCAGCAAAGTGGCCTGGATGCGTTCGGCTTTCAGGGCGTCACCAGTGAATTGCAGGCGGCCTTGCACCTCATTGAGTGCGGGCAGATCGGGGGCAACCAGGAGACGGTTGCCATTGAACTGGTAACGGCCGTCGATGCGGGTATCGGCCAGGCGATTGAGGGGCAGTTGCAGTTTCAGGTCGAGCTGGCCGTTACCCTGGGCACGCATATCCTCGGTGAAGTGGCCGATCTGTGCGCCGACCGGGCTGGCTTCGATGAACTGCAGGAAATCGGCGGTAGGCCCGGCCGCCTTGCCGCTGATCAGCAGCTGCGTGTCGGCAGCACCAAGGTCGGGGATTTCGGCACGCACATCGCGCAGGGTGACGCCATATATATGCGCCCGCTCTGCCGTGATGCGCATACGCTTGCCGACAAATTCCAGCGCACCCTGGATGTCATTGATCTGTGGCCAGCCATCCGCATAGTTCAGGCTGGCCCCCTGAACGTGACCCTTGACCTCGAAAATGCCGGAGCCGTCATCAAAGGGGAAGTGCTGCAGATCGCCTTTCAGGCGCAGCGTGGTGTCCTGGCTGTGGCCGCCGATGATGGAGGTTCTCAGCCAGTCGCGCACTTCCTGGCCGGCCACCAGCGGGATGTAGCGCCAGACGGCATTACCCTGGCCGCGCGTCAGCCGGGCCACCAGATCAATCACACCGGCGGTCTGGCCGCTGCGCGGGTAGGTGTAGTGGCCGGAGACGCTGCCGGCCGCGTCCTGATTGTCAAACCGCGCTTCTTGCAACATGACGGTGACCGCCTGCGCATCCGTTTGCCAGCGTGCCTGTGCTGTCAGCCGGCCTAGCTCGATACGCGGATCGGCAAAGATTTCGGGAAGCCCCAGAGCGGCATCCTGGCTGTCCAGCTGAAAGCTGCCACCGCGCTCATCGCCGTTAATGCTGCCGCTCAGGCCAGTAAAGCCGGGCAGTGCGCCCTGTGCATTCAGGCTGAGCCGGGAGAATTGTGCGCTGATGGTGTATTTGTCGAGGATGGGCGCGGAGGCATGCTCGCTGCCCGGCTGCAAGGTCCAGCTGGCCTTCAGCCCGGACAGGGTGCCCCGTGGCGCGTAATCAACGAGTTGCTGGCGGCTGCTGGCATCGAGTGGCAGACGTCCGGCCAGGCGTGCCAGTGTGTCGAAGTCCAGCCGGCTGGCATTGAAGCTGCCGTTGGCCGGGCGGCCGGTGCCGGCCTCATTCCAGTGAAAATCGAAATCCGTGGGTTCGATCTGCAAACCGTCGTGCAAACGCAAGGACAGGCGGCGGGCACTGACCGCATAGCCACTGGCCAGACGTTGCCCACCCAGCCGGCCAGTCAGGGATTGCAGACGAAAGGGGGCTTGCGTCCGGTCGAGATGCAGGTCGACATCCTGCAGGGCGATGTCGGCAGTCAGCGTGTCCGACTGATTGGCGGTGCGTGTCACCCAGAGGCGCAGTCCCCCGCTGCCGCGCGATAGTTTGACCGGATAATCGAGCCACTGCTGCCATGCCGCCAGATTGGCATATTCCAGTTCGGCGTAGGCCTCACCTTGCCAGTGAGTGAGGTCACTGATGTTATCGCCACGGAAATCACCCCGCAGGTCGAGGTGGGATGCCAGCTCAATGGGCGGCACCGCCGTGAGGCCGAAGCGATGCCGCCGGCCATTGTTCTGCACCAGCAGGTTGACGCGCTCCAGTGTCAGGGATGGTGCCTGGCGCCACTGGTCGAGCCATTCGATGCGGGCATCGCGGATGATGATGCGGCGCTGTGCCAGCAGCCAGTTGGCCAGGGCGTTGTCCTGCGTGCTGGCGCGCGGGTCGAGCGACAGACCAGCGACGGTGATGTGGCCGGCGGCATCACGCCGGATGTTGAGTGTGGGGGCGAGCAACTCCAGCCGGTTGAGACGGATGTCGAATACCAGCAGGGATGCCCACGAGAGCTCGGCTTCGATGTTGTCCAGGGTCAGCGCCGGATGGCGCTGGCGGTCGTGCAGCTGTACCTGGTGCAAGGCCAGCCAGGGATGCAGGCCGTCCCAATGTGCGTCGATGCTGCCGATGGCGACAGGCAGATCGAGCGATGCGGAAATCAGGTGCTCGATGTCGCCCCGGTAGTCCTCGATATGCGGCAGGATGATGTAACGCAGGGCCAGGATCAGCAGGGCAAAGGCAAAATAGGCCGCCAGCAGCAGGCGACCAGCCCACACAGCCAGCCGCCCTGGCCACACGGAGTGCGGAGCAGATGTTCGAAGGGACGGCAGTAAGGTGTGGAGTTTGATGGCAGAGGGGCAGTGAATCGCAGAGAAGCAGGGCAACAGGGCTGGACGCAGTTTCCTCCCCGAAACACGGGTCGGGCACTAAAATGAGCGACTCGACAGGAACCCCTGCCCTGCGAGCAAAAGTGTGAATTTTAACCGAATGCCTCCGACCCAGAACTCGACATCCCACGATGGCCTCCAGCAGGCACTGGCCGGCTCACGCGCCCTGAGCCGGCTGCTGGCAGCGCAACCCGCCCTGGCGGAGGAAACGCGCCATCATCTGCATGAGCCACTCGATGAAGCCGGTCTGCAAGACATGTTGCCGGCAGCGCTGACGGAAGATCAACTCAAACTGGCACTGCGTCAGCTCAAGCGACGTGCCTATGCCCGCATCGTCAGCCGTGATCTGAGCGGGCTGGCAAGTCTGGCCGAGGTGACCGAGAGCATGACGCTGCTGGCCGAGGTCAGCCTCGCCGCAGCGCAGCGGGTACTCATGGCAGCGCTGGTGGCACGCTACGGGGTGCCGCGCAATGCCGCCGGCGAAGCACAGCAGCTCATCGTCATCGGCATGGGCAAGCTCGGTGGGCGCGAGCTGAATGTCTCCTCCGACATCGACCTGATCTTCGTTTATCCCGACGATGGTGAAACCGATGGCGCGGAACACGGCTTGAAGCGTATCGACAATTTCGATTTTTTCAGCCGCCTGGGACGTTCGCTCATCAATGCCATTGCCGATATCACCGGCGACGGCCAGGTCTTCCGGGTCGACATGCGGCTGCGGCCAAATGGCGATTCCGGCCCGTTGGTGTGCAGCTTCGACATGCTGGAAAATTACTTCATCACCCAGGGTCGGGAGTGGGAGCGTTATGCCTGGATCAAGGCACGCCCCCTGACCACGCTGGCCGATGGTGCAGACCCCGCGCTCACCGCAGCCTGGCTGGCGGCACTCGAAGCCTTGCGCCGTCCTTTCGTATTTCGCAAGTATCTCGATTTCGGTGCCATCGATGCCCTGCGTGAGCTGCACAGCCAGATACGCCGCGAGGTGGCACGCAAGGACATGGTGGGGAACGTCAAGCTCGGGCCGGGCGGCATCCGTGAAATCGAATTCATCGCCCAGGTCTTTCAACTGATCCGTGGTGGTCGAGATGTCCCCTTGCAGGTCAAGCCGACCTTGCAGGTGCTCCCCCTGCTGGCCGAACGTCGCCAGCTGAGCGTCGAATCGGTGCGCAAACTGACGATGGCCTATGAATACCTGCGCCGCCTGGAGCATCGCCTGCAATATCTCGAAGATGCCCAGACCCATAGCCTGCCCGCAACGCCGGCAGACCAGGCGATCATCGCCGGGACCCTGGGCTACCCAGGCTTCGAAGCCCTGCTGGCCGAGCTCGACGATCATCGCCAGACCGTGACGGAGCATTTCGAAGCCGTCTTTGCCGATCCCCACAAAGGGCGGGCACGGGCAGCCGGCGATGAGCTCTGGCAGGAGTCACCTGCACCGGGGCATGACGAACCACCCTCGGTCGATGCCGCACTTGGCCAGCGTCTGCACTCACTGGGCTACCGGGACACGACCCGCGTGATGACCCGTCTGGCCGCCACCCGCAGCGGCAACCGCTATCAGCAGATGCCGGAAGCCACGCGCAGCCGTTTCGACGCACTGGCACCGCTGGTGATCGAAGCCTGCGCCCGCACCGACCACCCGGAAGATGCCCTGCAGCGCCTGCTCGACCTGCTCGAAGCCGTCAGCCGGCGACCGGCTTATCTTTCCTTGCTGCTGCAATATCCGCATGCCCTGCACAAGGTGGCAACACTGGCGGCGGCATCCTCCTGGGCGGCAGATTACCTGAAGCATCATCCCGTCCTGCTCGATGAACTACTCGATCCGGGCATCCTCGAACTGGCGCCGGACTGGACCGCCTTCGGCCATCAGCTCGAACAGAGCTTGGCCGCTGCCGAGCCGGATACCGAGCGGCAGATGGACCTGCTGCGTGAAGCCCATCATGCCCAGGTGTTCCGTCTGCTGGTGCAGGACATCAACGGGGTGCTGAGCATCGAGCGGCTGGCCGACCATCTGTCGGCACTGGCCGATGTCATCCTGGAACAAACACTGCACTTTGCCTGGCGGAAAATCACCAAACGACATATCGACACGCCCCGTCTGGCGGTTATCAGCTATGGCAAGCTGGGCGGCAAGGAACTGGGCTACGCATCCGATCTCGACCTGGTTTTCCTGATGGAAGACGAGGATCCGGCCGCCGCAGAAAATTACGCCCGCCTGGCCACCCGCCTGAATACCTGGCTGTCCAGCCAGACCGCCGCCGGCCAGTTGTTTGAAATCGATGTGCGGCTGCGTCCCAATGGCGACGCCGGCCTGCTGGTCAGCTCGCTGGCTGCCTTTCGCCAGTACCAGCTCGAAGCTGCCTGGCTGTGGGAGCACCAGGCGCTGACCCGCGCCCGCTTCTCGGCAGGCGACCCAGCCATCGGCGCGGTCTTCGAGGACATCCGCAGCGAAGTCCTGCGCCAGCCACGCAACCTCGACACCCTGCGCGCCGAAGTGCTGGCCATGCGGCGGCGCATGCTGCACGCCCATGCCACCCCCGCCGATCAGGCTGCGACGGTATTCGACCTCAAACAGGATCGCGGTGGCCTGATCGACGTCGAGTTCATCGTGCAGTATCTGGTACTCGGCCATGCCCACCAGTATCCACAATTGACCGCCAACCTCGGCAATATCGCCCTGCTGAAAATGGCGGCGGAACTGAACCTGATCCCGGCTGCACTGGCCGAAACCGTGCGTGATGCCTATCGCGATTACCGGCGCATGCAGCATCTGGCACGTCTCAACAATGCCAAGGCGCATGTTGCTCCGGCACAGGTTGCCGAACGTATTACCGCCGTGCGTGCCCTGTGGCACGCCGTGTTTGGCCATGAAAACGTCCTCGCCGAGGAATGACCCTTCTCCGGCCTTCCTTCCCCCCATTCCAGGAGCCCCGAATCATGCCCGTGAATTACGCCACGCCTGCCGTCACCCAACTGCTGCCGATTACCGGCGTGCGTCTGGGCATCACCGAAGCCGGCATCCGCAAGGCCAACCGACGTGACCTGACACTGATCGAGCTGGCCGCCGGCAGCCGGGTGGCCGGTGTCTTTACCGAAAACCGCTTCTGCGCCGCTCCGGTTCAGGTCTGCCGCCAGCATCTGGCCAGCGGCAACCTCCGCGCCCTGCTCATCAACACCGGCATCGCCAATGCCGGCACCGGCGAACCAGGACTGGCCGTCGCCCGCGCCAGCTGTCAGGCCGTCGCCCGCCAACTGGGTCTGGAAGCACAGCAGGTGCTGCCCTTCTCCACCGGCGTCATCATGGAGCCCCTGCCAGTCGAGCGCATCGTGGCCGGCCTGCCGGCCTGTCAGGCCGCCCTGCGCGGCGATGCCCAGGCCTGGCACGAGGCCGCCCATGCCATCATGACTACCGACACCGTAGCCAAGGCAGCTTCACGCCAGATCATGCTGGAGGGCAAGCCGGTCGCCATCACCGGCATCGCCAAGGGGGCCGGCATGATCAAGCCGAACATGGCCACCATGCTGGGCTTCGTGGCCACCGATGCCGCCATCAGCCAGCCCTTACTCGAACAGCTGGTGAAGGAAGTGGCCGACAACTCGTTCAACTGCATCAGCGTCGATGGCGACACATCGACCAATGATTCCTTCGTCCTCATCGCCAGTGCCACTGCCGGCCACCGCGAGATCACGGCGGCTGGTAGCCCGGAATACGCCGCACTGCGTACTGCCGTAACCGACGTGGCCGCCGAGCTGGCCCAGGCCATCGTGCGTGATGGCGAAGGCGCCACCAAGTTCATCGAGATCGCCGTCGACGGCGGGCGGGATCTCGCCGAATGTCGTGCCGTCGGCTATGCCATCGCCCACTCTCCGCTGGTCAAGACGGCCTTTTTCGCCTCCGATCCCAACCTCGGACGCATCCTGGCCGCCATCG
>JAGOSV010000043.1:0-16603 GCA_018062105.1 Sterolibacterium sp.
CCGATGCCGGCGTAGTCGAGATTCTGGCGGGCACGGGCAGCGGCATCCGCAGAAATGTCTGCGCCGTGGATGGCCAGGGTCGCCGGTGCCAGGGTACGGCGCTCGGCCACATCGCGGCCCAGCTGCTGCCACAGCGTCCGGTCGAAACCGCGCAGTTTTTCGAAGCCGAAGACACCGGGCTCGCGTGACAGGCCGGGGGCATCCCCCAGGCTCAGCTGGGCGGCTTCGAGCAGGAAGCTACCGCTGCCACACATCGGGTCATACAGGGGGATGCCTGGCCGCCAGCCGATCAGCCGCAGGATGCCGGCGGCGAGATTCTCCTTGACCGGGGCTTCGACCTTGGCGATTTTGTGGCCACGCTGCCACAAGGGCTCACCCGAGGTGTCGAGATAAAGCGTGGCCTGGTCGGCTGTGAGGAACAGGTGGATGCGCACGTCTGGCTGCGCCGTGTCGATGCTGGGACGCTCGCCACAGGCGGCGCGGAAGCGGTCGCAGACGGCATCTTTGACGCGCAGGGTGATGAATTCCAGGCTGCGCAGTGGCGAGTGGATGGCGGTGACATAAACACGGAATTTGCGCCGGACGGCGAACAGGGCTGGCCAGTCGACGTCCATGGCCAGGCGGTAGATGTCTTCTTCTCTCTGGTAGTGGCCTGCAGCAACACGCCACAGCACGCGGCTGGCAATGCGCGATTCGAGATTGACGCCATAGCAGACGCGCCGGTCTCCCTGGAATTCCACCCCGCCGGGGACGACGCGCACCGAGGCAGACGGCGCACCGGCCTGGCGGATATCTTCCGCCAGCAAGGTTTCCAGACCGCGCGGGCAGGGCGCAAAGAAATGTTCGTTCGTGTTCAAAATGGTTTCAACACCACAAGCAGGATAACCGCCAGCAATACCAGCACCGGCAGTTCGTTGAAAAAGCGGAACCAGACGTGGCTGCGCACGTTGTTTCCGCTAGCGAAGGCACGCAGCAGACGGCCGCAGTACAGGTGATAGCCGACCAGCAGGAGAACCAGCGTCGTTTTGGCGTGTAGCCAGCCACCGGAAAATCCGAAACCGAGCCACAGCCACAGCCCCAGCAAGACGGCCAGAATACCCAGCGGCGTCATGAAGCGGTAGAGCTTGCCGGCCATCAGCAGCAGACGCACCCGCTCGGCGCTGCTGTCGGCCGGCACCATGGCCAGGTTGACGAACAGGCGGGGCAGGTAGAACAGGCCGGCAAACCAGCTGATGACGAAAAAGATATGCAGGGCTTTCAGCCAGAGCAGCATGAAGTCAGTTCCTTTCTGGGGAAAAGATGGCCGCCAGCCCTGTCCGGATATCTGGATAGGCCAGGCGTACTTGCAATTCGTGTTTGAGCCGGTGGTTGTCGAGGCAGCGCGATTCGTTCATGAAGGACAGCACCTGGGGCGACAGGCGCTGCTGCGCTTGGGCACGCGAGATACGTGGCGGGCGGGGTAGGTGGGCGGCATCGGCTACGGCATCGAACCAGTCGGCCATCGCCAGCCCTGCCGTGTCATCGCTGGCGTGATAGATGCGTTGTGCCCGGCCACGGCGCAGTGCGGCGAGCAGGCAGGTGGCCAGGTCATCGGCATGAATGTGATTGGTGATGACATCGTCTGCGCGACAGAGCACCGGGTCAGCACGGCGAATGCGCTCCACTGGCAGCCGGTTGGCGGCGTAGATGCCAGGGACGCGCAGGATGCTGATGACGGGGCTGCGAGGTTTCGGTCTGCGTCCCCAGCGCCGCAAGACCTGTTCGGCATCGACCCGTCGCCGTGCCCGGGCGGTGCGGGCTGCCGTGGGACGTGTCTCGCAGACAGGCTGCCCCTGGCAGTCGCCATAGACGCCGCTGGTGCTGATGTAGACCAGTCGCCGTGGTACACTCGGCGACCTTTGCAACGCGGCAATCAGGCGGCGGGTGCGGTGGTCGCAGCTACCGGTGCTGGCCGGGGGCGCACAGTGCAGTACGGCGTCGGCCAGGCCAGCCAGGCGGCGCAGGGTTGCTGGCTGGTCGAGGTCGCCGGTGATGGGGGTGACTCCCAGACCGCGCAATCGCCTCAGCAGCGCCGAGTTCTTGTCTGCATCCGGTGTGCGCAGCAAGGCATACACGCGATAGCGGCGCACCAGCAGCGGCAAAGCGCGCAGTGCAACGTCCCCACAACCAATCACCAATAACCTTTGCATCCGGCGATTATCCCATGTCCTTCCATATCACTCTCCAGCCTAGTGGTCACGAATACGATGTTGAAGAAGGCAGTACCATTTTGCAGGCTGCGCTTGATGCCGGCATCAAGCTGCCCTATGGCTGCAAGAACGGTGCCTGCGGTGCCTGCAAGGGCAAGGTCATCGCCGGCCAGGTCGATCATGCGGCGGCCCCCGAGGGCACCTTGCCGCTGGATCAGCGGGCGGATGGCATGGCGCTGTTCTGCTGTGCCAAACCCATGTCAGATATGGTGATCGAGGCGCGGGAAGTCGTCGCCGGCAAGGATATTCCGGTCAAGACCCTGCCTTGTCGCGTGCAGAAGCTGGAGCGTCTGGCGCCGGATGTCATCGCCTTGCAGCTCAAGCTGCCGACCAATGAGCGGCTGCAATTCCTTGCCGGCCAGTACATCGAAATCCTCATGAAGGATGGCAAACGGCGTGCTTTCTCACTGGCCAATGCGCCGCAGGAAGATGAGCTGCTGCAATTGCATATCCGCCTGATCGATGGCGGGCATTTCACCAGCCAGGTCTTTGGTGCCATGAAGGAGCGTGAGATGCTGCGTTTCGAAGGGCCATACGGCAGCTTCTTCCTGCGTGAAGACGAGGCCTCGGCCAAAAAACCGGTCATTCTCATGGCCGGCGGTACCGGCTTTGCCCCGCTCAAGAGCATCGTTGAGTACGCCCTGCACAGCAAGCTTGAGCGTCCCCTCCACATTTACTGGGGGGCGCGTGACCGTGCTGGCCTCTATCTCGATGCGCTGCCACGGCGCTGGGTGGCCGAACATGCCCACGTCCATTACACGCCGGTGCTCTCCGAGCCGGCTACCGGAGATGACTGGCAGGGGCGTACCGGCCTCGTTCATCAGGCCGTGCTGGCGGATCATGCCGATCTGGCCAATTTTCAGGTGTATGCCTGTGGTGCGCCGGCCATGGTCGAGGTGGCGCATCGTGACTTCGTGGCGCAGGGCTTGCCGGAAGACGAGTTTTATTCAGATGCCTTTACCTTCGCCAAGGATGCCTCACCAAAATCCTGACAGGAGCCCCTCATGACTGCCATTGATCTGCAAGCCCTCGCCGCCCGCCTGGACCGTCTCGAATCCATCGAGGAGATTCGCATGCTGCCGGCGAAGTACGCGCTGTCCCTCGATATGCGCGACCTCGATGCCCACGTCAATCTGTTCGCACCGGACATCCGCATCAGCAAGGAGCAGACCGGCCGGGCTGCCATGAAGCGCTGGCTCGATGACACCTTGCGCCTGCAATTCACCGGCACGGCGCACCATATCGGCGGTCATGTCATCGAATTCCGTGATCCGGATCATGCTATCGGTGTGGTGTATTCCAAGAACGAGCATGAAACCGGCCCCGAGTGGATCATCATGCAGATGCTCTACTGGGATGAGTACGAACGCATCGAGGGACGCTGGTATTTCCGCCGTCGCCTGCCGTGCTACTGGTATGCCACCGATCTCAACAAGCCCCCCATCGGCGACAAGAAGATGCGCTGGCCGGGGCGCGAGCTGTATGACGGTGCGTGGCACGAGCTGTTTCCCTCCTGGCAGACCTTCTGGGCCAACCTGCCGGAAGATGCCCCACAGGTCGCTCCACCGGCACCGCTCGACCAGTTTCTCGCCACCATGCGGCGCGGTGCGCCCATCCCGAAGATTCGCGTGCGCTGACTCTGATACACAGCACAGCGGGAAAGGGCACGGCGCACGGGTGCTTTCTGGCATTGCGACATTGTGGCGTTCCGTTTTTTCGTACCATTCGTACCATTCGTATTATTTGTACCCTGCACATGTCTGCCAAACTCAATCCACCGCAGCGTGAAGCCATCCGTCATCTCGATGGCCCCCTGCTGGTGCTGGCCGGAGCGGGGTCTGGCAAGACGCGGGTGATTACCCACAAGATTGCCTATCTCGTCGAGGAGTGTGGCCTGTCGCCGGCACACATTGCGGCCATCACCTTCACCAACAAGGCGGCACGCGAGATGCAGGAGCGCACGGCCAAGCTGTTGCCAGGGCGTTCGCTGACCGGGCTGACGATCAGCACCTTTCATTCGCTGGGGGCACGCATCCTGCGCCAGGAAGCTCGCGCCTGTGCGCTCAAGCCGGGCTTTTCCATCCTCGATGCCGGCGACTGCGCCGCCATCCTGGCCGAGCTGCTGGCCAATGCCGACAAGGCATTGGTGCGCACCACGCAGGGGCGCATTTCTGCCTGGAAAAATGCGCTGATCGAGCCGGAGGCCGCGCTGGAACTGGCGGAAGAGCCGCTGGTGCTGGCCTCTGCCCGGGTCTATGCCGAGTATGAGCGCACCTTGCGTGCTTATCAGGCAGTCGATTTCGACGACCTGATCCGTCTGCCGGCACAGCTGTTCGAGCGCGCACCAGATGTTCTGACGCGCTGGCAGGGACGGTTGCGCTATTTGCTGGTCGATGAGTACCAGGACACCAACAAATGCCAGTACCACATGTTGCGCCAGCTGGCCGGGCCACGCGCGGCATTCACGGCGGTCGGCGATGATGACCAGTCGATCTACGCCTGGCGTGGGGCAGATGTGGAAAACCTGAACCAGCTACAAAAGGATTTTGCCCAGCTCAGGATCATCAAGCTGGAGCAGAACTATCGTTCGACGACCCGCATCCTGCAAGCCGCCAACCAGCTGATCGCCCATAACCCCAAACTGTTCGAGAAAAAGCTGTGGTCGGAGCATGGCCACGGCGATGCCATCCAGGTGCACGCCTGTCGCGACGGCGATCATGAGGCCGAGTTGGTCATCATGAAGCTGCAGGCGCACAAATTCCAGCATCGCGGTGCTTTTCGTGATTACGCCATTCTCTATCGGGGTAATCACCAGGCGCGGGCGTTCGAGCAGCAGTTGCGTAACAACCGGATCCCTTACGTCATGTCGGGCGGCCAGTCTTTCTTCGATCGTGCCGAGATCAAAGACATCACCAGCTATCTGCGGCTGATCGCCAATACGGAGGATGATCCGGCCTTCATCCGGGCCGTCACCACACCCAAACGGGGCGTGGGCAGCGCGACGCTGGAGTCGCTGGGGCGTTATGCCGGGCAGCGCGGCATCAGCCTATTCGCAGCGGCTTGCGAGGTGGGTGCCGAGAGCCATGTGCCGGCCCGGCAGTTGTCCGGGGTGCGGGATTTCTGCCAGTTCATCCAGCATTTCGAGGCTGCGGCCGGACGTGAGCCGGCCGGAGTGCTGCTCGAGGAGCTGCTCAAACGGATCGGTTATGAAACCTGGTTGTTCGAGTCCTGTGAGGAGCGCGAGGCCGAGAACAAATGGGCCAATGTGCGTGATTTCACCAGCTGGCTGAGCCGAAAAGGGGAAGAAGACGGCAAGAGCCTGGTCGAGCTGACACAGACGGTAGCCTTGATCTCGATGCTCGACAAGCAGGATGCCGATGCCGATGTCGTCCAGCTGGCCACGCTGCATGCCGCCAAGGGGCTGGAGTTCCGGCATGTGTATCTGGTGGGTGTCGAAGAAGGGCTGCTGCCGCATCGCGATGCCGAGGCCGAGGGGCGTCTTGCCGAGGAGCGGCGGCTGATGTACGTCGGCATCACCCGCGCCGAGCGCAGCCTGCACCTGAGCTGGTGCGAGCGGCGCAAGCAGGGCAAGGAATGGCGCAGTTGCGAGCCTTCCCGCTTCATCGACGAGATGGGCGATGACTTGAAGTTTTCCGGTGGCAGCCGGGAGAATGTCCCGTCAGACAAGGCCACCGGACGTGCCCGGCTGGCACAGTTCCGGGCACTGCTGGGCGGTGCGGCCAAGGATGGCAGCGGCGCGTGACGTAATGTGGGTAGCGCGGCGGTCACACTTCTGTCGCGTGGATCACTTCTTCTCGGCCGGTTCCTTGAAGCTGGCGCCGGACTTGTTGGCCATATAGACGATGGCACGCGCCAGCTCGAATTCGCTGGCATTGGAGCCCCCTTTGGGCGGCATGGCGTTCTTGCCGTTGATGGCCGATTTCAGCAGGCCGTCCAGTCCTTGTCCCAGACGCGGCGCCCAGGCAGCGTTGTCGCCGATTTTGGGCGCACCGGCTGCACCTGTGGCATGGCAGGCGTTGCACGTCGATTTCACCAGTTCTTCGCCCGTGCGCGGCGCGCCACCACCGGCCACGACGGCTGCCAGGGCGATATGGCCAACAGGACGGATGCGGGTGGCGATGGCCTCGTCATCCGTGGCTTTGGGCTTGCTGCCCATGGCCAGCGCAGACAGCGGCAGCGTGCCAGCAACGGACAGCAGCAGGCCAGCGATCAGGGGTGTGGCAAGCGACAGTTTTGACGGAGCCATGACAGTTGTTCCTGAAAATGTTGAGGTTTGAAGCGTTGTATTTTAGCAAGTTCCTGCAGCTTCCCGGGCGATGGCCAGGCCAGCAGCAGGGCAATCGCATTTGATCGTTAGGGAAACACTGACTTATTCCGTTCGCCCTGAGCCATTCGTCAATGCTCAGGATAGGTTTGTCGAATAGCATCTCCTGTAATAACAATGGGTTCACCAGCCTACTGGTTCCTTTGAGCACAGATCAGCCCGAATGGATTTGATTCAACCTAGAAACCGCAGTTGGAAGCCTTCGAGTGTGCGTTTTTCCGGTGGTCTGACAAGACGCGACGACGCTGCATGCCCGATGCCTGCAAGGAGAAGCAACGCAGTCAGGCCGATGGGAAAACGTGCCATCGGATGTTTAGGGAAACGCTGAAGAAGTCCAGATTTCGTCATTCCCGCGAAGGCGGGAATCCATGGTTTCAACAACTTACTGGATTCCCGCCTTCGCGGGAATGACTTGATCAGTGTTTCCTTAGCGTTCTCACCCAAAAGGTGAGGGCTAATCAGAGCCAAAATGTTTAGAAAAACAAGGACTTCATACTGGAAATCAGCGGTCAACTGCGGTTTCTAGGTTTAATCAGCGGCCCCTTAACAGATTTGCATTCTTTAGCCTTTGCCGGGACTCGCCCCGGTGGGCGAGTGACTTTCTTGTTGCGCGACAAGAAAGTCACCAAAGAATCGCGCCCCGCTTCATCGGCCTGGCTGCGCCAGGCTCCCCTCCCGCTGCCCTTGCCGGCCGGCCGACGGTGCAACTCGCCTGCGGCTCAAACAGCACCGCCGGACTTCCCCGGCCACCAAGGGCATCACTCGGCGACTCAGAAGGGGAAAAGGCACGCCACTCACCCTTCAGTGTTTATCGGGGAGTAAGGAAATTCAAATGCGATTGCCCTGAGGCCAGCAGGATCAGGCACCGTTCAGCTTCAGGCGCTGGCAGATTTCTGTGGTCAGGGCGGCCTGGTTGAGGGTGTAGAAATGCAGGCCGGGGGCGCCGCTGCTGAGCAGGCGTTCGCACATGGCGGTGACGACATCGAGGCCGAAGGCGCGGATCGAGGCGGCATCGTCGCCGTAGGATTCGAGCTTTTTGGCCAGCCAACGGGGGATTTCGGCGCCACAGTTGCTGGCGAAGCGTGCCAGGTTGCTGTAGCTGGCAATCGGCATGATGCCGGGGACGATGGGCAGGGTCAGCCCCATTTTTTGCGTGGCCTCGACGAAGTGGTCGTAGGCATCGGCGTTGAAGAAAAACTGGGTGATGGCGGCATCGGCACCAGCATCGACCTTGCGTTTGAAGGCGGCCAGGTCGGTGGCTGATGAGCGTGCCTGTGGATGCACTTCGGGATAGGCGGCGACTTCGATATGGAAGTGGTTGCCGGTTTCAAGGCGGATGAATTCGACCAGCTCGTTGGCATAGTTGAATTCACCGGCCACCGCCATGCCCGAGGGCAGGTCACCGCGCAGGGCAACGATGCGGCGGATACCGGCAGCCTGGTAATGCTTGAGGATGGCACGCAGGTTGTCGCGCGTCGAGCCGATGCAGGACAGATGAGGCGCGGCATCGAAGCCTTCCCCTTGCATTTCGAGTACGGTTTCCAGGGTGCGGTCACGGGTCGAGCCACCTGCGCCGAAGGTGCAGGAGAAGAACGCTGGCTTGAGCTGTGCCAGTTGGGCACGCACCGCCCGCAGCTTGACGACACCTTCCGGTGTCTGCGGCGGGAAAAACTCCATGCTCAGGCTCGGGGAGGGATTAGGGATTCCACAGGGATTCCCGTTGGTCATGAGAGGTGAGGAGTGGCTCATTGGGGCTTTGAAGTCTTGAGGGATGGAATCAGACCGGCGAACGTGGGGAGCATGTCACCGTGTCGCCGGTCGGTTTCTCGCCGTTTTCTTGCGATCAATAGCGATAGCTGTCCGGCTTGTAGGGGCCGTTCTTTGCCACGCCGATGTAGGTGGCCTGGGCATCGGTGAGTTCGGTCAGGCGGGCATTCAGCTTTTTCAGCTGCAGGCGGGCGACTTTCTCGTCGAGGTGCTTGGGCAGGGTGTAGACGCCCACCGGGTAGTCGGCATTGCGGGTGTACAGCTCGATCTGGGCGATGGTCTGGTTAGCAAACGATGAGCTCATGACGTAGGACGGGTGGCCGGTGGCGCAGCCCAGATTCACCAGGCGCCCCTTGGCCAGCAGGATGATGCGACGGCCATCCGGGAAGATGACGTGATCGACCTGCGGCTTGATTTCTTCCCACTGGTATTTTTCCAGCGAGGCAACGTCGATTTCGTTGTCGAAGTGGCCGATGTTGCAAACGATGGCCTGGTCTTTCATCTTCACCATGTGTTCGTGGGTGATGACGTTGTAGTTGCCGGTGGCGGTGACGAAGATGTCGGCCTGGCTGGCGGCTTCGTCCATCGTTACCACCCGGTAGCCTTCCATGGCGGCCTGCAGCGCGCAGATCGGGTCGATTTCGGTCACCCAGACCTGGGCAGAGAGGGCGCGCAGAGCCTGTGCCGAACCTTTGCCGACATCGCCATAGCCGGCAACGACGGCAATCTTGCCGGCAATCATCACATCGGTGGCGCGCTTGATGCCGTCGACCAGTGATTCGCGGCAGCCGTAGAGGTTGTCGAACTTGGATTTGGTGACCGAGTCATTGACGTTGATTGCCGGAATCTTCAGCTCGCCACGTTCGTGCATCTGATAGAGGCGATGCACGCCGGTGGTGGTTTCTTCCGTCACGCCCTTGATGGCGGCCAGACGGGTCGAATACCAGGTTTTGTCGGTGCTGAGACGGGCTTTGATGGCGGCAAAGAGGATACGTTCCTCTTCGCTGGTGGGATGCGCCAGCAGGCCGATGTCCTTTTCGGCGCGGCTGCCCAGATGCAGCAGCAGCGTGGCATCGCCGCCATCATCGAGGATCATGTTGGAGAGGATGCCATTCGGCCATTCGAAGATGCGGTGGGTGTAGTCCCAGTACTCTTCCAGTGTTTCGCCCTTGACGGCAAAGACCGGGACGCCTTCGGCAGCGATGGCGGCGGCGGCGTGGTCCTGCGTCGAGAAAATGTTGCACGAGGCCCAGCGTACTTGGGCACCCAGGGCGGCCAGGGTTTCGATCAGCACCGCGGTCTGGATGGTCATGTGCAGCGAGCCGGTGATGTGTGCGCCGCGCAGGGGCTGACTCTTGGCGTACTCCTCGCGAATCGCCATAAGACCAGGCATCTCGGTTTCGGCGATACGGATTTCCTTGCGTCCCCAGCTGGCGAGCGCGGGATCGGCAATCTTGCAATCGGTAAATTCTTTGGCAGCCACAGTGTTCTCCTTGGTCTGTGGCCGGGAGGAGCGTGGGCAGGGGCGCGATTTATGACCCGCAATCTCACCTGTACGCTCCGTGCCCGGCACGGGTTCAGGTGAGCGCCGTTTCAAAAGTTTTTTGAAGGTGCCGAGCCTGGGGCTGATCGTTTCAGCCTCGCAACGCTCCTCGGCAAGTGGGGCATTCTACCGTGAGCCCGGAGGTCTGTGGCCGGGCGATTTTTCTTTCTGACCAGCTTGCTTCAGCGGTGTCTGGGCGATGGTCAGCTGGCCGTGGCGGTTGCCAATGGCCAGTTGTAGTTGGCGCATGGTGAGACCGGCGCTGGTCAGGCTGCCGATGTTGAGCCGTCCCTGCATCTGTGCGGCATCTGGCAGAGCCGGCAAGGTGGGCAATGTCCGAGGTGCCGGGTCGTTCGTGGCAGAGGGATGCAATAGTTGATCGGGGGCGAGGTGATCCAGGTCGAGCTCGAATGTCAGCGGTGGCTGCGTACCTGCCTGATAGTTGATGCTGGCCACGAGCGGGCTGTCGGCCAGGGTGCCGTTGAGATGGAATCGTGCGCCGGGCTGCCCGGTGCCCCAGTGCAGGTCGCCTTGGCCATGCAGGGCGAGGGACAGCGGCGGGTGGCGCAGACGCGGATGTTGCAGCATCAGGTGTGCTTCCAGCGTGGGCAGGTCAAGCGTCCTGGCGGCCAGGTCAACGTCGAGAGCCGTCTGGAGCCGCGCCTGCAGCGATGTTGGCGGTGTCGGCGATGTCGTGGTGGCTTGGCTGGTGGCGTTCAGCGACAGGGTTTTGGTGTGTAGCTGTTGGTTCGAGAAGAACAGTTTGGGCGTCGTCAGTTCGAGTTGCAGCGGTCGTTCGTCCTGCTGCATCCTGGCGTACAGCCGAAGGTCGTCGATGTCCAGCGCCGGGGCAATGTTGGTGATTGGTGTCGCCAGGGTCAGGCGGATGTTGCGGGCAGTCAGCTGGCCGCTCAGATGCCGGGCGGCATCGATGAGTTCCAGGCGTGCCTGGTGCAGATGCACGGGTTGGAGCTCGATGTTGAAGAATGACGGGGTGGCTGGCGGAGGTGTGAGGAAATCGTCGATGTTGAGTCGCCCGACGTCATCCCTCTTCAGAGTGGCTTGCAGACCGTCGAGTTGCAGGTCGTTGATGATGATGCGCCGTGCCAGCAAGGGTTGCCACGGGATGCTCAGTCGTGCCGTTTGCAGATGGGCGAAGGCTTGCCGGCTGCCGGCTTCGGAGAGGGTGGCGTGCGGCAGCTCGATGGTGATGCTGCCGGCCTGCCAGAGGCTGACAAGGGGTCTGTCGTCGAGCTGTAGCTGGCGTTGGTGGCGGGTTTGCAGCCAGGCTGACAGTTCGTGTTGCAGCAATGTCCCGGCGATGCGCGGCAGATAGAGGATGGCCGCCACCATCAGCAGGGCAAACCCCATCAGCAGGAACAGGCAGAGGCGGCGGGTGGGGTTCATGTCCGTTGATGACGGTCGGGTGTGGCGCAATGTGTCATGGTGTCATGGTGTCATGGTGCAATCTGCGTAGAATGGCGCGCCGACAGGGGCGGCCAGTCAGTCCGGTATTTGCGGCAGGCCGACTGTTCATTATCCATTAGCGACAGGAGCGTGTTTCATGAGTGTCATGCAGGAGTTTCGTGAATTTGCCTTGAAAGGCAATGTCGTCGATCTGGCGATTGGGGTCATCATCGGTGGTGCGTTTGGCAAGATCGTCGATTCGGTGGTCGCTGATTTGATCATGCCTCTGGTCGGGCGTGCCATTGGTGGTCTGGATTTCAGCAATTACTTCATCGCTCTCAAAGATGTGCCCCCAGGCGTGGTGATGACGCTGGCAGAGGTGAAGAAGGCCGGCATCCCGGTGTTTGCCTATGGCAACTTCATCACCATCCTGCTCAATTTTCTGATCCTTGCCTTCATCATTTTCATGATGGTCAAGCAGATCAACCGCCTCAAGCGTGAAGCGCCGGCCGCTCCTGCCGAGCCGCCAGTGACACCGGAGGATGTGTTACTGCTGCGCGAGATTCGCGATGCGCTGAAGCGCTGAAGCTGCCCGTGGTCAGTGCTGCGGCAGCCATCATGATGGCTGCCGGCTCCTTCCTTCAGGCGTTGTCGCCGACGAAGGGGTTGTAGCGGCGCTCGTCGCCAAAGGTCGAGTTCGGGCCGTGGCCGGGGATGAAGGTGACGTCATTGCCCAGTGGCCACAGCTTGTTGCGGATGGCGTTGAGCAGCGTCTGGGTGTCGCCGCCCGGAAAGTCGGTACGGCCAATCGAGCCCTGGAACAGTACGTCGCCGACAATCGCCAGTTTTGACGGGGCGTGGAAGAACACGACATGGCCGGGGGTGTGGCCGGGGCAGTGGCGCACTGCCAGAGTGATCTTGCCGAAGCTGACCGTGTCTCCATCATTCAACCAGCGGTCGGGTGTGAAGCTGCCGCCGGCTGCCAGGCCAAACATGCGTCCTTGCTGGGTGAGTTGCTCGATCCACTGGCGGTCGCCTTCGTGCGGCCCTTCGACGGGTACCTGGAGCTGACTGGCCAGCTCTGCCGTACCGCCGGCATGGTCGATGTGGCCGTGGGTGATGAGGATTTTTTCGATCTGGACGGCATGTTGCCGCGCTGCGGCAAGGATGCGGTCGAGGTCGCCGCCAGGGTCGACCACGGCGGCTTTTTTGGTTTCCGGGCACCACAGCAGCGAGCAGTTTTGCTGGAAGGGCGTGACGGGGATGATCTGATATTTCATGGTGTGGTGGTGATTTAGGAAGATAAATAAAGGGAGCTGGAAGCTGAAAGCGCAGCCGTCTAGCCTAGCAGCCCTGGCAGCCGCCGGCAATCTGCGCCAGCGCGGTGGTCATGATGCGGCGAATCGGGGCGGGCAGTGCGGCATCCGCCAGTTCGTGGCGGGTCAGCCAGTGGTATGTCTGGTCTGTCGATGGCTCGGCAAGTCGTGGCAATGGGCGGGTGCGTATGATCCAGGGATGCAGGGTGAGCTGAAAATGGGTGAAGCGATGCTGCAGGCAGGGCAGTGCGGTAATGGCAGCAATGGCGGCAGCAGGGGCAGTGGGCATGACGGTATGTCCCAGTTGTTGTACTGCGTGGTCGAGGCGTTCTGGCGTGGCAACTTCCGGCAGGCTCAGGAGCCCGCCCCATAGTCCGGTCGGCGGCCGGCGCTCGAACAGCCAGCGTTGGCCGTCGTGCAGCAGCAGCACGGTGACGTCGCGTTGTGGCAAGGGTGGGCGGGGGCGGCGGGCGGGCAGCTCGGTGGTGCGCCCGTCGCGGTGGGCGACGCACTGCGCGGCCAGCGGGCAGCGGGCGCAGTCGGGCTTGCTGCGGGTGCATAGGGTGGCGCCCAGATCCATTTGTGCCTGAGTGTAGCGGGCGATGTCCGCAGCGGCAGGCAACAGGCTGGCGGCCAGCGCCCATAGCTGTTTTTCGACGGCAGGCTGGCCGGGGAATCCCTCGATGCCGTGTGTGCGGGTCAGGACACGCTTGACGTTGCCATCGAGAATGGGGACGCGGGCGTCGAAGCAGAAGGCGGCGATGGCATTGGCGGTTGAGCGGCCAATGCCGGGTAGCTGGGCGATGATGGCCGGGTCTTGCGGGAAAATGCCATCGTATTGCGCCATGATTTGCCGGGCGCAGTGATGCAGGTTGCGCGCCCGGGCGTAGTAGCCCAGGCCGCTCCACAGGGCCATGATGTCTTCGACAGGGGCTGCGGCCAGTGCGGCAAAGTCGGCGTAACGGGCGAGGAAGCGCTGGTAGTAGGGAATGACGCTGGCTACCTGGGTTTGCTGCAGCATGATCTCCGATAGCCAGATGCGGTAAGGGTCGCGCGTGTTCTGCCAGGGCAGGTCATGGCGGCCATGCTGGCGTTGCCAGTGGATCAGGCGGGCGGCGAAGGTGGGCACGGCAATGTTCTGGACGAGGACAGGGCGCGACATGATAATCGCCCTTTGTCGTTGTTCAGGAGAGGCAAAATGGGGATGGCTCAGGAATCACAAAAATCGCAGGGATTGCCCGGGTTTTTTTCACTCAGGGGGCAGGTGGCCATCGTTACGGGGGCGGGGCGTGGTATTGGTCGCGCCATTGCCTGCACTTTTGCCGAAGCGGGGGCGCAGGTCGTCTGTGCCGCGCGGACGCAGGCCGATCTCGATGAGGTGGTCGGACAGATTCATGCCCTGGGCGGTGAGGCGCTGGGCATCGCCTGCGATGTCCTGGAGGAGGCGCAGCTCGATGCCCTGGTGGCGGGGGCGTTGGAGAAGTTCGGCCGCATCACCTTGCTGGTGAATAATGCCGGCGGTTCCGGCCCCAATGATCCGTTGCAGACCAGCAGCGAGCGTTTCGACAGCGTCTATCACTTCAATGTCACCACTGCCTTTGCCCTGACGACACGCTGTGCGCCGCACATGCGCAAGGCGGGTGGCGGGGCGGTGGTCAATATCAGCTCGTCCGCTGCGCGTTATGCACAGAAGAATTTTTCTGCCTATGGCAGTGCCAAGGCGGCACTCAATCAGATGACCCGGCTGCTGGCGGCGGATTTTGCGCCCCATATTCGCGTCAATGCCATTGCGCCAGGAGCCATCTTGACCAGCGCACTGGAGCCCTGGCTGGACGAGGAGGGGACGGCACGCATGCTGGCATTGACCCCCATGCAGACGATGGGGCTGCCGGAAGATATCGCCGCCGCCGCCCTTTATCTGGCAGCACCGGCAGCGCGCTGGGTGACGGGCAAGATACTGGAGGTCGATGGCGGGGCGGAATCCTCGACCTGGCCTTATTGAACGCGGAGGGCGGGCGCCACTGCGGAAAAAAGTCTTTATTTTGTCTGGGAACGTGGCTATAATCGCCGGTTCCGTGTTGTATTTTTAACAGGAGTTCCCAACATGTATGCGGTCATAAAAACTGGTGGCAAGCAATATCGCGTTGCCGCTGGCGAAAAAATCAAAGTAGAACAGATACCGGCAGATGTGGGCGCAGAAATCACGCTGGACCAGGTGCTCATGGTCGGTGAAGGCGAGTCGGTCAAGATCGGCGCGCCCATCGTCAATGGTGCCAAGGTGACGGCGAAGGTGATTGCGCACGGTCGCGGCCCGAAGGTGAAGATTTTCAAGATGCGTCGGCGCAAGCACTATCAGAAGCACCAGGGGCATCGTCAGAACTACACCGAAATCCAGATCAGCGCCATCGCTGGTTGATTTTTTGCAAGGAGCCTGAGTCATGGCACACAAAAAAGCAGGCGGCAGTTCGCGTAACGGCCGCGATTCAGAGTCGAAACGCCTGGGCGTCAAGCGTTACGGTGGTCAGGTCATCCCGGCCGGCAGCATCATCGTGCGCCAGCGTGGTACGCAATTCCATCCCGGCGACAACGTTGGCATCGGCAAGGATCACACCTTGTTCGCCAAGGTCGACGGTGCGGTGCGCTTTGCGATCAAAGGTGCCTTGCGGCGCAAGACGGTCAGCATCGTCCCCGTTGCTGCCTGATTGCCAGATCAAGATTACCGGATCAAATAACGCAGCAACGTAGCAACGCAACAATATCAACGCTGCAAATGCCGCATGGCGAAGTGGCGAAGAAAGCCCTATCCTTGCGGTAGGGCTTTTTGCTTTATGCGGCAATCTTGAACATGAAGCTTGATTCAGACAGCGGGCAGATGCCGTGAAATTTTTTGACGAAGCTAAAGTCGAGGTGATCGCCGGCAACGGGGGTAATGGTTCGGCCTCGTTCCGGCGCGAGAAATATGTGCCGCGTGGTGGGCCGGATGGTGGCGATGGTGGCCGGGGAGGCAGTATCTGGGCCGTTGCCGACAGCAATCTCAATACCCTGATCGACTATCGCTATACCCGCATCTTCCGTGCCCAGCATGGCGAGAACGGGCGCGGTGCAGATTGTTACGGCAAGGGCGGCGAAGACATGGTGCTGCGCGTGCCGGTGGGGACGGTCATCAGCGAGTTGCACAGCCGCGAGCCGATGGCGGATCTGGATCGGGAAGGCGCACGGGCATTGATTGCCCGGGGCGGCCAGGGTGGTCTGGGCAACCTGCATTTCAAGTCGAGCGTCAACCGCGCTCCGCGTCAGTGCACGCCGGGGCAGGAGGGCGAGCGGCACGAGCTGTATCTGGAACTGAAGGTGATGGCGGATGTTGGTCTGTTGGGCTTGCCCAATGCCGGCAAGTCGACCTTGATTCGCGCCGTTTCAGCCGCCCGTCCCAAGGTGGCAGATTATCCCTTCACGACCCTGCATCCCAACCTGGGTGTGGTGCGGGTGGATCATGAGCGCAGTTTCGTCATTGCCGACATTCCCGGGCTCATCGAAGGAGCGGCCGACGGCGCAGGTCTGGGCCATCGCTTCCTGCGCCATCTGCAGCGCACCCGTCTGCTGCTGCATCTGGTGGATGTTTCGCCCTTCGATCCCGAGGCCGATCCGGTGCGCGATGCCCACGCGATTGTCGAGGAGTTGCGGCGTTATGATGCTTCGCTACATGACAAACCGCGCTGGCTGGTGGTCAACAAGGTTGATTTGCTGCCGGAGGACGAGCGTGCCGCGCGGATCGCTGCGTTGGTACAAGGCTACGGGGCGGTCGATCGTCATTTCGTCATTTCGGCGATCAATGGCGGTGGTTGTCGCGAATTGACTTTCGCCATCATGGAATACCTGGAGCAAAACAGGCCCGCACCGGCGCACTCAACGGAAGAGGGTGAGATGGACGGCGACATGGCGGCGATGGAAGACGCGATGGAAGACGCGATGGAAGACG
>JAGOSV010000043.1:16703-21986 GCA_018062105.1 Sterolibacterium sp.
GCGATGGAAGACGCGATGGAAGACGCGATGGAAGACGATTACGATCGGGAAGAAGATGAGGGCACGCCTGACTAAATCACGCCGGCTGGTGGTCAAGGTCGGCAGTGCGCTGGTAACCAACAATGGTGCCGGCCTGGCACTCGATGCCATCGCCGAGTGGGCACGCCAGATGGCGATTTTGCTGGCCGAGGGGCGTCAGGTCATTCTGGTTTCTTCCGGTGCCATTGCGGCAGGCATGCAGCGGCTGGGCTGGCGCGAACGACCACACGCCATGCACGAGTTACAGGCAGCGGCAGCCGTTGGCCAGATGGGGCTGGCACAAGCCTACGAAACCCATTTCGCCCGGCATGGCCTGAAAACGGCGCAAATCCTCCTGACGCACGAAGACCTGGCTGACCGGACGCGCTATCTCAACGCCCGCTCCACGCTGCTGACTCTGCTGGCGCTGGGGGTGGTGCCCATCATCAACGAGAATGACACGGTTGTGACCGACGAGATCAAGTTTGGTGACAACGACACGCTGGGCGCTCTGGTGGCCAATCTCGTCGAGGCCAGTGCGCTGGTCATCCTGACCGATCAGCAGGGGCTCTACAGCGCCGATCCGCGCAAGGATCCGGCCGCTTCGCTGATTGCCGAAGGACGTGCTGAAGATACAGCGTATGAAGCGATGGCCGGTGGTGCGGGGAGTGGCATCAGCCGGGGGGGCATGATCACCAAGGTACGGGCGGCACAGCGTGCTGCCCGTAGTGGCGCGGATACGCTGATCGCCAGTGGCCACGAAGCCGATGTGCTGCCACGTCTGCTGCGCGGCGAGCCCCTGGGTACCCTGCTGTATGCCACGGCCTCGCCGCTGGCGGCACGCAAGCAATGGCTTGCCGATCACCTGCAACTGGCGGGGCGGTTGCAGCTGGACGAGGGGGCCGTGACGGCCTTGCGTGAGGGGCGGAGCCTGTTGCCCGTTGGCGTGCTGTCGGTATCGGGCGACTTCGAGCGCGGTGCCGTGGTGGCCTGCCTGTCACCGGAAGGCACAGAGATTGCCCGTGGCCTCATCAACTACGCCAGTTCCGAAGCACGCCGCATCGCCCGTCATGCGACGGCCGACATCGAGGCACTGCTCGGCTATCTCGATGAAACCGAGCTGATCCATCGCGACAACATGGTGCTGCTGGCGGCGCCTGGGGATTGCTGAGAGTCAATCGTCCCCCGGCTGATCTTCCCCCAAAATGGGGTCAGACGCAATGCTGTTCATTTAACCTAGAAACCGCAGTTGGAAGCCTTCGAGTGTGCGTTTTTCCGGTGGTCTGACAAGACGCGACGACGCTGCATGCCCTTACCACCCGACTTCGACAGTTCAATCCCCAAAAACGCCATTTTCAGGCAGTCAAGCACGCAACCACGCGGGTTTCAGGGCGATTCTTAAAAAAGTCGTGTAGTGTAGTGGCACGTTTGTGTTTGCAATGCCTTTATTTGACAAGGCTTATTGCCATGGTAAAGTCTTGGCATGTTTCTCAAGATTACGCGCTCCGGCCCACGCCAGTATCTCCAGCTTGTCGAAGCTTTTCGTGACGACGCCGGCAAATCCAAGCATCGCACCCTGGTCACACTCGGGCGCCTGGATCAACTGACCGACAGCCTGGATTGCGTCATCTCCGGGCTGCTCAAGGTCACGGGACATCCGGATCTTCTGAATGCGCCATTGCCTGCGGTTGAATTCGAATCGGCGCGTGCACTCGGCAACGTCTGGGTCCTCAACGAGTTGTAGGAATCGCTGGGCTTTGGTGCGTTGCGTCGCGTGTTCAAGAAGACCCGGCACAGCATCGATGTTGAAGCGCTGATTCGGGTGATGGTGTTCAATCGCCTGTGCGACCCGGAGTCGAAACTCGGGGTGTTGCGTTGGCTGGAGACGGTGGCCATGGTCGTGGCCCATGATCCTGATGTCGCACGGGAGGCCCAGACAGTGCGCCGCGAGCGGATTGAAGCGCTGGAAACGCAAGCCAATGCCTGGGTTGGCAAGCTCGAAGCGCAGGATGCCGGGGTGAAAGCCCGCGGCAAGAAACTTTCTGACAGCGGTGCCAAGGCGCGGCTCTATCACGCGGTCAAGGAGGCGCGTCTGGCGAATATCCTCCGTGTTGATCTGAAAAATGAACTCTTCGCCTATGAGATTGACCACGACGCCCTGGCGCTGGCTGAGCTGATGGATGGGAAATTGCTGCTGGTGACGAACACGCCCGATTTACCGCCGCAAGAGGTGGTCAGTCGCTACAAATCGCTCGCCGATATCGAGCGCGGTTTCCGGGTGCTGAAATCGGAGATCGAAATTGGCCCGGTGTTTCATCGCCTGCCACAGCGCATCAAGGCACATGCCGCCCTCTGCTTTATGGCCCTGATCCTCTACCGCGTCATGCGCCAACGGCTGCACCGCGCTGAAACCCAGCTATCGCCGGAACGGGCGCTGACAGAATTGCAGAAGCTGCAGCATCACCAAATTCGCATCAATCAAGCCAAACGACCTGTCACCGGCATCTCTCGCCTGTCTGACACTCAGGAGCGCGTCTTTGCCGCTTTGGGATTGAAAAAACCAACGCAACCACAGCAACTTTCTCTGTTGTAGTACACGTTTATGAACCGTGGCTCATAATAAACAATGGCTTACGCGTTTAACTGTCGAACTCGGGTGGCCTGCAAGGAGGAGCAACGCAGTCAGGCCGACGGAAAAACGTGCCATCGGAGGTCTAGGGAAACGCTGAAGAAGTCCAGATTTCGTCATTCCCGCGAAGGCGGGAATCCATGGTTTCAACAACTTACTGGATTCCCGCCTTCGCGGGAATGACTTGATCAGTGTTTCCTTAGCGTTCTCACCCAAAAGGTGAGGGCTAATCAGAGACAAAATGTTTAGAAAAACAAGGACTTCATACTGGAAATCAGCGGTCAACTGCGGTTTCTAGGTTTAACCCGTAGACCACTATCGCACCGTGAACACGCTGGCGCTGATGCTCAGGAACGGCAGCACCACCGATGCCATGCACGACGCCGGGCAGCAGGTTTAATGAGCCTGACCCCTTTAATAGACCCCTTTAATACAAGGGCCGAATTGCCAGTCGCATACCCATTGCCTTCAGAATCGCCGACAAGGTTTTGAGTTCGGGGTTACCTTTCTCGGATAGCGTTCGGTACAGGGTATGGGCATTGACGTCGGCCTGCCGCGCCACTTCCTGGACACCGCCGAACGCTTTGCTCAGGGTACGCAGGGCCAGCATCAGGTCGGTCTCGTCGCCGTCTTCCAGCACAGAGTTGAGATAGTCAGCGGCCAATTCCGGGTCTTTGCGGAACATCTCTGCCGTCGCTTCTTCGTGGGTTCGATGTGTCTTAGCCATTTCGCTTCTCCCAGTCCTTCAAAAACTTCACGGCACGCTCGATGTCGTCGCCCAGCGGCAGCCAGCCGATGGACTCCGCTTCGATGGCGGCGAGCTCGGCCAGCACTGCCAGTACTGCCGACAAATCGAACGATCACGCTGGCAAAACCCCTCCTGCCAGTTTTGCACTCGCCAAGCGGTTCAGACTCACTCCTTGCTCTGCTGCCATCAGGGCGAGCTGACGATGTAGTTCGGGTGGGATGCGCACACGAAACTCACCGCTGTAATGCTTTTCTGCCAAAGGAACAGGGACAGGCTCACCTGCCATCTCAAGGTCAGCCACCACCTCAGAAACCACCCGACGCACGCCAGACAAGGCTTCTTCAGGCGTGCCAGCCAGCCAGCTCAGCGATGGAAACTCAACACACAAACCCACATGCTCGCCATCTTCGGGCGACCATGTGACGCGGTAGGTGAAGTGATCAACATTCATTGCTTGCCCTCCAGCTTGTCTATGGCTTGAAGCACCTGGCGCACCTGGTAAGGTTTCGCTTTGCCGCTCGCATCCTGGATGTTAATGCGCGGATCACCCTGCCATGGCATTTTGAAAATCAGGTGACTCGTACCGTTTTAACGTGGCTCCCCAAAAAACGACTCGCAAACTTTACGCAAATCTGCAAAACGTACGCCTGTTGGCTCGCTGCGCATTTGTTCGAGAATTTTCTTGACTGAGCCCATGTGTTAAATGGTGCCACTATTGGAACCGTCTGTCAAGACTACTTTTTCTGCAACCAAAGACAAAGTGGGGGTCATTTTTTATGGTGTGGATTCCAGGGCTGAACACCGAGCGTAGTGCGCATAATGGGGGGGTATGGCAGCGAAGGGGCAAACAAAGGGGAAACAAAGTGAAACAAAGTGGGAACAAAGTGGGTGTCCCACGGGTTGGGTGCCACCCACCACGGTGATGACCACTTCTTCCTCGCCCGGCTTGCCCAGGTGTATTAGTCTGCGAGGATAGACAGAATGTCCTGCCGTTCTCCGAGCAAGCGTACAACATCCAGGGAGTCTTCGCGCTCAAAATAGAACCAGATCAGCGGAAAACCGGATACACGCCAACTGCGCAGTCCGGGTATATCCAAAATCTGGCCAATACGCGGCGAGCCCGTGCCGGGATTGCGTTCAATGTGATCGAGTGCTTTTCTGGTCGCTGTGACCATGTTTTCCGCAATCAACGGACCGGCTTCACGACGGTAGTAGCGCACTGAATCCTTCCGGTCAACCAACGCCTGCGGGCGCAGGTGCGCGCGTTTCAATCGATTTCACCGCGTGCGATGGCGAGCAATTCGTCCTCGTCGGCTTGTGTCAGCGGACGGCCAGTACCTGATGACAAACCTTCCTCAATCAGGGCGCGCAAGCGCAACTTGGCCTCCTCCGCTTGATCCTTGCGAACCAGGTCGCGGATGTATTCGCTGGTGTTGCCGTACTGACCAGAAGCAACGCGCGCATCAATATAGGAGCGCATCGTTTCCGGCAAGGCAAAGCTGAGTGTATTTCTGCTCATGGTGCGGCCATCTTAGAACAGTTGTCAACCGTTGTCAAAATGGACACCACGCCTCGCGATACGCTCTTCCCCTCAGTTATCCTCCCGCTTTTTTTGCCCAGAAGGATCGTCTTGGAAATCTGGCTACTGACACCGCTGCTCTTCGCCAGCGGTTACCTGCTCGGCCGCTGGCACAGCCGGCGCCTCCTGCTGCGACAAGAAAATCTGCACTGGCGGGACGGCACTCACGCCGCCCGCTTCTCCTCCATCCGGCGTGCCGCGCCGATGCCACGCAGATATTTCACCTGCCGCGCCGCGCAGTGGGCGGTGAGTTTTTCAGATGCGCCCACGGCACTGCCAAAGCGCAGCAGCAGTTTTGCCGAGCATTCG
>JAGOSV010000044.1 GCA_018062105.1 Sterolibacterium sp.
CCTTCAATGGCATCAAAGTCACTCTTGCCCTGGCACAACAAGGCCAGGTAGCTCTTGAAGATGGCGCTATTGGGCAGCCCAGAGCGTACGGGAAAAACCGGATCGACCAGGGCGTTGAGGTTGATGCGGCGAAGGTACTTGCCCACCAAAGCCAAACCCGCTTGGCTGCTCAGGTCGTAGGGCAGTTTCTTGATAATGAATTCGGTCATTGGGCGACTCACCTGCAGGGTGAGTCGTATTTTACATGTAATTTATTGATATTAAAAAATAAATCCGATAACCTGATGGGTGACATCACGGATTCAGGTTAACAACAGGTTCACCCAAAATCTGCTGACCGGTTTCTGCATCGAGTATCTTTACGATATCCGGCCCAATATATGAGCCACCTACAGAAGCACCTGCGGCAATCTGAGCTCCATCGGGACTCCAGGCAATTCTCTCAATTGCATTCTTTATCGGAAACGTGGCGATCGATTTTACGACTTGACGCTGCTGCAAATCGACGATCAGTATCCGGGGTTGATGAGGCACCCCCGGCCCCAGGTCGATTCCACCGATGGCAACATACCGTCCATCCGGGCTGATCGTCATGGCGTTCGTGTCCATCGGATCCGTCACAACTCCCCAACTCGGCTCCCAGGTTCGGGTGCTGTAGACGATCAGGTTGTCACCACGGATGGGCCCCCGCCGGGTGATGCGCAACATCCATTCGCCGTCGGGGGTAAATCCGATGGCATTGGCCCCGCCGCCGGGGATAGAGTCGTTGATTTCCTTGACGAGTTGTCCCGATCGGGCATCAAAAACATGAATGACATCAGACTTCACGCCGAGGCCATGACCTACCGCAAGAAACCGCCCATCGGGGCTATAGCGGATACCTTCTGAAATCAGGCCAGCCGACCCCTCACGATTCATTTTCAGCACGATCTTCCTGGCCTGCCAGTCCCAGACATGCACTTCATTGCTCTGCGCATATGAACTCGTTGCCAGATGCTTGCCGTCGGGGCTGAAGTCCAGTCCATTGACGTTGATGCTGTCCTTGATTTCCGCAATCTTTACCGCTACGTCACTCATCTTCGCCGCTCCCGATAGCCCCAGTTTGTTGAACATGCCTTCAAACATGCCCTCCGCTGCACTACAGTCTCCAACGACCGTCAGGCACACCAAGGCTCCGATCAGCCATGCGCCCTGGTAACCCGGCCACCCCGAGCAGTTCCGCTTCTTTCCGTTTTTCATGTTGATCACTTCCCTGAATCCGTGGCCAAATTGTCCGCGATCAATTACAACCCAATGATTCATTGAGATAATTCCCCAACTTCACCCTTCACCTAACGGAACATGCCGAAATTTGAAGTGCGCCAGACTGGCAAGCTGAACCTGACGTCTTACTCTGGCCTGGCGCTGATTGGCCAATGCTGCGAAGCGGCGCAAGTGGATATAGTGATTGATCCCCGCGGTTTCGCAAGGCATGAAGACCTCGGACATGGTCAAGGCGATGATGGGTCTGCTGAGTCTGGGCAAGAGCGACTTCGAAGCCGTCGAACCTTTCCGGACCGATCGATTCTTCAAGGAAGCCCTGGGGCTGTCGAAAGCACCCAGCAGTGCCTGGATGCGCCAGCGTCTTGACGCCAAGGCCAGTGAGCTGCGGGAACTGACCGACGAGTTGTCGGTGCGACTCCTAGAACGCACCGAAGCCCCGATCACGCCTTACAAAGGCTATGTGCGCTTCGAGATCGACACCTTCGTGATGGACAACGGCGACACGAAGAAAGAAGACGTCAGCCGGACTTACCAAGGTGTCGATGGCTACTGCCCGATTGCCGGCTACCTGGGCAACGAAGGCTGGAACACGGGGCTGGAACTGCGCGCCGGCAAGTGGCATTCCGCCAGCGAGACCGAATACTTCTACGAACGGACGCTCCCTCGGGTCAAGCGGTTGGTTAAGGCCATTGAGTCGGTCCTGATGGTCGAAGACAGCGGCTTTGACAGCGCGCGCCTGCTGTTTGCCAAGGCAGAAGAGCGAGACGCTTGGGCCGCTGAAGGGCGGGTACTGGAATTCATCTGCAAATGGAACCCGCGAAAGCAGGACAAGGACGCCTGGGTGGCCCAGGTCGAGGCGGCAGGTGTCTTTCAGGAAACCCGGCCGGGCAAGCGGGTGGGCTTGCTCGATCTTGAAGTCGAGCGGGCATGGCAGAAGCAAAAGCGCCTGTTTCGACTCATCGTCGAAGTCACCGAGCGGACCATCGACAAGAACGGCCAGCATCTGTTGGTGCCGGACATCCAGCTTGCAGGCTGGTGGACCAGCCTGACCTTGCCGGCCAAGGAAGTCATCGAGCACTACCGATATCACGGCACCCACGAGCAGTTCCATTCGGAGATCAAGTCCGATCTCGACCTGGAACGACTGCCGTCGGGGAAATTCGACACCAACGATGCGATCCTGCATCTGGGGGCGTTTGCTTACGACCGAAGGAAGTCCCTGTGGGACAACTGCCTGCGTCTGCTCGGGCAGTTGGGCCTGACCGGCAAGATTGCGCCGATCCGTCATCCAGCCAAGAGGAGACAGCTGAAGACGGTGCTGCAGGAGATCATGTACCGGGCGGCAAAGTTCGTGGCGCATGCCCGCAGACTGGTGCTCGACTTTGGCCGCAACTTCGCTGATCACGTCAAAGTGTTCGTCACGCTGCAAGACCGATTGTTGCGAGCAGCGTCGCCATGACGACAGTGCCGCTGTTGGTCTTGACTGAAATACCCGGTTCCGCGCAGGCGGAAGGCTGGGGCTCGTTCTGGAGCAGGAATATGACGTAACGCCGTCCCGCCAGCGCCGATTTTCAGGGCCCAATGGCAGGGTGCCGCCCCAGGAAAGACCATCGGCAGAAAGAAAATACAGGCTGTCAGGCTGATGTTTCATGCCAAAGAGCGCACAGGAGAGATTTCAAACTTTGATGACCACGGATTCAGGTGTTATTTAATGAATTGCAGCGGCAACAATGATGGCGATGCTCAGGCACATGGCCGCTACAACCGTGGCCAGGGCGACATTCTTTTCTTCGACGATCTGTCCCCATAGGTCGTAGGGCGTGATCTTGTCGATGATGATGAAGGACAGCCAGAAAACGATGACGCCGAGCAGTGAGTAGATCAGCGAGTTGGCGAGTTGTTGCAGGTTGATGTCCATGACGGTTCCCTTACTTGTGGTAGATGCTGGATGTGCCGCTGCGACTGGCGTTGCTGAGGGCGTTGGCATTGGTGTCGAACGGACTGATGCCCCGGTACTGGCTGTGGGTGAAGTAGGCCAGGGCAAACAGGCTGATGACGAAATAGAGTCGGGAAAACATGGCGTGTCAGGTCATTGGTCAGTCATCATCGTCGTCATCGGAACTGGTCTTGGGCGGGTGGTCGCTTTCCATCCAGCGTTTGGTTTCGAAGCTGCGCTGGCGCAGATAGGCCCAGAGCGGGAAGGCCGCCAGGAAGATCAGCAGCAGGAAGAAGTTGCCCCATTGCGCTCCGCCACGCCGGATATTCATGCGTGCCGTAGCCATGCCATTCAGCTCTGGTGCAACCTCGCCTTCCAGGCTGAGTCGATAGGTTCCTGCCGGCAGATCGGTGAAGACGATTTCATCCGTTTTTGAGCCTTCGCTCCAGGATTCGCCACCGTCAACCCCGGCGTAGTAGCTGATTTCACGCGGGACATTCCAGGATTCTCCGGTGGTTTCATTGAGCAGGGTCATGTCCAGTTCGAGCCAGGCGTTTTCGAAGGTGGCCTGATTGCTGATCCGCAGGGCCTTGTTACCGCCGGGAAACTGGAAGGGTTTGCTTTCGTGGCTTTTGGTGCTGCCACCATAGACGAACACTTCATCATCGAGGGTGCCGCCCAGGCTGAACAGCATCAACAGAATTTGCAGCATCAGCCCACCCGCTGCCATTTTCAGGAAGGTGTGCAGGGTGTTGCGATATCCTTCCTGGAGTGGATTGGGTTGATTGGCGTAGACCCCCTGCGGTTTGGCCAGCGGCTTTTTTGGTTTGAAGGCGGCGGTGATGGTTTCTGCCGGCAGATAATCGCCAATGCTCCAGATGATCTCCTTGTCGGTTGCCTCGCGCGAGAGCATTTTTGGCGGGGCGACGTAATCTTGCAGATTGGCTGATTCACCAATACAGACACGCCAGTTGAATTGCCCTAGTACATAGCTGACCACGGCCGAGCAGTGCTGGAAATGTCGGTAGACCGCTCCTTCGTGGGTGATGGTCATCGGTGTCGTGTTCTGGAAAGTGGCTTCCTCACGGCGCAGGATGGGCGGGTTTTTCAGTACGCGGATGAAGCTCCAGTGTCCTTCCGAACAGGTGAGCCAGCGGAATTCACCGCGCGGGTCGAACAGCAGGTATTCGTCCCAGGAATAAGAGATGCCGTCGATCTTGGTCTTGCGACGCATGAAGCCGATGATTTCATACTCGACATTGTTCAGTCGCCCCTTGCTGCCCAAGGCTAGTGCTGGCTCGATGTTCAGCGCGGCATGGGCTTTTTCCACCAGGATGAGACGCCGGTCATCGGCATCCAGCAGGCTGCCGCAGCTGGGGCAGGCCACGCGCTGGATGGCATTGTTGCTGAGGCTGATCGGGCCGCCGCAGGAAGGGCAGTCGAGGGCGGTGAGCCCTTGTTCCATCTTGCCGGAGACGGGTACGTTCTGGCGCAGGTTGGTGAGCTTGAGGCTGTCCCGTTCGACGGATTCGCCGATGAATACCAGGGGTGGGGTTTCGGAATAGTCGAGGGTGGCAAACAGGCTGCCAAAACGGGCATCGACGACGGGGGCAGGAAAGCCGGCACCTACCTTGAACGGCAATTCTCCTTCTCCGGCCACACAGGTTGCTTCTTCCAGATTGCTGATGTTGAACGCCTGGCCCGCAAGATTGACGCTGTCTCCGGGGCGTAGTTGGCTGAAGGGCGGCAGGTTTTCGGCGGCGGACTCGGCAAAACTCAGGGTGTAATCGCCATTGGCATCGGACAGCCAGCCATCTTTCTGGTCATCGAACAGCAGATACCATTCGTTCCAGACGCCGCTGGCGTAGCGCATCTGGGTGCGCCCGATGAGGGTGAAATGTCGCCCGCGGTAGTGGCCTTCGCTGCCGATCTGCAGGGGAGAAAAATCCTCGATCAGCTCGGCCATCTTGCCGAGGTTTTCAATTTTCTCGGCGCTGCGCAGCAGGGTGGAGTGGCAATATGGACAGACGAGCAGAACTGATGCTCCGGCGCGAAATTCTACGGGCGCACCACAGGACGGGCACAGGGCGGTCTGGCTGGGCATGTGGCCGGGACAGCGGGGGAGATGATGTTGAAGAGTGCTGGATCAGGCGAGCTTCTGGAGCAGCTCGGCTTTCTTGGCGTCGAATTCGGCCTGGGTCAGGATGCCTTTTCCAACAAGGCTATGCAGCTTTTCCAGGGTGGCGACGATGTCATCCGGGCTGGACGGCGGGGTGATTGCTGCGGTGGCAGCAGCGGCAGCAGCGGCAGTGGGGGTGGCTGCCCCCCCCAGACTCTGCCCCAGCGTCTGGGCCATCTGCTGGCCGATGCCAAAGCCCACGCCTACACCGGCCCCCATGCCGGCCAGGCCACCTTCGTTCTGTGCGGCCAGCGGGATGGCCGTGGC
Source organism: Sterolibacterium sp. (assembly GCA_018062105.1). Taxonomy (GTDB): domain Bacteria; phylum Pseudomonadota; class Gammaproteobacteria; order Burkholderiales; family Rhodocyclaceae; genus Sterolibacterium. The sequence goes on from JAGOSV010000044.1 coordinate 5,646, forward strand.
GGTCTGGTACTGGGTGTAGGCCTGCATGCCGCCCATCATGTTGACGCTGATGCGAGCGTCGAGCATTTTTTGCAGTTCTTCGGGCAGCGAGATGTTCTGCAGGACGAAGGTGTCCAGCGCCAGACCGTAGCTGTCGAACATTGGTTGCATCTTGTTGTAGATGTGCTTGCCGAACTCTTCCTGATTGGCAGCCATATCGATGAAAGAAACACCAGAGTCACCGAACAGATCGGGGATTGCACCGATCATGGTGTTGCGCAGCTGGCCTTCCAGTTCGTCGGCAGTGTAGGTTTCGCGTGTTCCAGAAATGTTGAGGTAAAACTTTTTGGCATCGACGATGCGGTACGAATAAATACCGAAGGCACGCAGGCGGACGATGCCGAATTCCTTGTCGCGCAGGGTGATGGGCTGCGGTGTGCCCCATTTGCGGTCGAGTTGCAGCCGGCTGCTGAAGAAGTAGACGTCGGACTTGAAGGGCGAGGCAAACAGCTTGTCCCAGTTCTTCAGGTTGGTCAGCACGGGCAGGGTGCGTGTTTCCAGTTTGTGCAGGCCGGGTGGGAAGGCATCGGCACAGGTGCCTTCATTGACGAACAGCGCCAGCTGCGATTCGCGTACCGTGAGCTGCGCTCCGTACTGAATTTCGTTGTCAGCCATCGGGTAGCGCATGGCCAGTATGCCGTCTTCGGCTTCCTGCCATTCGATGACATCGATAAACTGTTTCTTGATGAAATCCATGAGTGCCATGATGAGCCTCCGGGGAATAGCAGGTGGGCGGGTGCCGGGAATGTGGGAATGTAACGTTGCGACGTCAAATCGTCAGTTTGTCAGTCTAGCATGCAGGCATAGCGCGTATAGCGGGCGTATAGCGGCTTAAAATCGCCATTTTAAGTTGTCGTTTGAACGATCCCGCACGCGGTGCACCAGCACTATTACATCATGATGCAACCTGAAATTTTCGATCCGTTTCATACGCCGGATATCAAACCACCCTTGAATGACGAGTGGGCAGCGAAGCGGGATCTGGCTGACGCCATCCGCCAGCTGACGGCCACACTGGTGACGACCACCAGTGACGCAGCCAGTCTGCGGGCGGCTGCGGCCAGCTTGCGGGCGCACAATGATGCCCTGGGGCAGGCGACACGATTGGCCGGGCGCAGGGCGTTTGAAGTGGCTGATGGTGGCCATGGTGGTCGCGGGTGTTATGGAACCCGGCGCAGCCTCAGCTATGAGCTCAACCCGCTGGATGGCAAGAGCAATCCATTGGCAGCACCGCTCGTCACCTGGATCGAGGGGCAGACGGGGCATGGCCGGGTGACGCTGGGCTGGGCTTATGAGGGGCCGCCGGGTGCAGTACATGGTGGCCATGTCAGTGCCCTGTTCGATCATTTTCTCGGGATTACTCAGATTGTCACCGGCCAGCCTGGGGTGACGGGGTCACTCAAGGTACGTTTTCACCTACCCACACCACTCAATACGGAACTTGAGTTGGCTGGCAGGGTGAAGCAGGTGCGCGGTCGTCACAACATCCTGACCGGTGAACTACGCGCCAACGGCGTGCTGACGGCCAGTTGTGAAGGTCTTTTTGTCCATCAGGGCACGAGGTTGTCTTCCTGATACAGGCGATATAGGCAGGATCATTTTCCTGGTTTGTGTGAGCTTTTTACCGAAGGCCGCCTGACCCAACACCAGCAGCGGGTAGGGAAAGGTTGAGTTTTTCCCTTGGCTTTGCTAGCGTTCGACTTAGAGTTCCTTGAATTTACAGGGAGATCATGGCTGCCGGGGTGTCCGGTGCCGCTTAGGGGAGGTCATGAATCGCGAGAAGAATCTGCAATGCCGCGCTGTGGCGCAGGCTCTGGCGCTTGAACCGCGTTTGCTGTTCGATGGCGCGGGAGCACTGGCCGTAGCGGATCATCCGGGGGGACAAGCAGATTCCGGAGCGGGGCTGGTTTTTTCCGGGGGTCTGTCGGATCGTTCTCATGAGGCCGGGCGCGAACCGGTAGCGATGCACCAGGGCGAGGCAGGTGCCGGACAAGGCAGGGCAGAGGCGCTTCTTTCCGGGGCGCCCGATCTGCTGCCGGTCGGAGGCAGTACCTTGCTGGTTATCGACACCCGTGTGTCGCATTATCAGGATTTGATGGCGCGCATACCGGCAGGCTCTGGTGTGGTGGTGCGGGTTGTCGAACGAGAGGAATCCGGGCTGGCGGCCATCACCGAAGCTCTGGCACAGAGCCAGGGTTACGCTGCGATACATATTCTTAGCCACGGTACGCCAGGTCATCTGTCTCTGGGTACTGATGTACTGGACAGCCGGGCACTCGATGAGCAGGCGGAAGCCCTGCAAGGGTGGGGACAGCACCTGACGGCGGAGGCGGATATTCTGCTCTACGGTTGCAGCGTCGGGCGCGGGGCATCCGGTTTGCATTTCATTCATCAGCTTGCCCGGTTGACCGGTGCGGATGTTGCGGCATCCAGCAATGCCACGGGGGCAGCCAGCCGGGGTGGCGATGGGGTGCTGGAGATGGCGACAGGCAGTATCGATGCCCCTGTGCTGGCACTGGCGGGTTATGACGGCTTGCTGGCGGCAACCGCCATCACGGACAGCCAGGCCATGACGACTCGCACCACCAACGAAGATACGCCGCTGGCTGTTCATGGAGTAACGGTGACGGCAGATGTAGGCAGCGACGTCCTGACCTTGCGGATTCAGGCGACGGATGGCGTTGCGGCGCTGGGCACTGTGACGGGTTTGGCCTTTGTGTCAGGTAGCAATGCCAGTGCGGATTTCTCGGTTTCAGGAACTTGCGATGATCTCAATGCGGCGCTAGCCAGCCTTGAATACACGCCCCAGGCGGGCAAGAACAGCGTGACGGCGGGCTTTGCCCCAAGCCTGGCTCTGGATGTCACCGCGGGTGGCGCCGGTAGTTGCACGATCAGCAATATCTCGGTGACGGCTTTGAATGATGCGCCTGTCGTGAATCTGCCGGCCGGGCCCATCAACATCGACAGCGCCAATCCGCTGTACAACAAGATCACGGGTGTGACGGTCGCGGACGGGGATGTGGCGAACGGGGGAACGGATTTTCTGCAGGTGACGGCGCGCCTGCTGGATGTCAGTGGCACTCCGGTTACGAATTATTCGACAGGGCTGGGTGGCGGCGGGGTGCAGATCACTTACGCCACTCCTGCCGATATCAGCGACCTGTGGCGGGTGAGTGCGGATGGCAACAACAGGATTTTGCAACTGCAAGGCAGGCTGAACCAGGTCAATGCGGCACTGGCCGGGTTGGCCGTGACGTTCGATCAGGACCTCAACGCAGTTTATAAACTCGAGGTCATTGCCGATGACCGCTTGCGGGATGCCACAGGCGCGTTGGTGACGGGTGGGGATGATGCCAATGGCGGAGAAAAGAATCAGCCTTTGGTAACCGGGGACTCGCCGGTAGTGGTTGATGGAACGGCGCATGATTGGAGCACGGCCGTGCCGGTACCGGCCGGTTCGGGCAATTTGACCCGCCAAACCGTGGATTTACGTGCTTCCAGGGTCAATGAGCTCGCTACATTCACGGCACTTTCGGCCATCACGGTGACCGAGGATGTGTTCAACCAGGTGGGGGGGGGTACGGGCGCGGACAAGTACACGTTACTGGATCCCGAGTCCACCGGTATGGGAACTCCGGTGACAGTCGTGGCAAGCGTTCCTGGCGGGCATGGCACGTTGCACATTCGGGCCGGAACTCCGGTAACGCTGACGAGTGTGACACCGACAGGCGGGCAGGTCGTGACCCTTGCTGGGAATGCCTCGAATGCACTGACCCTGACCGGGCGTATCGAAGATGTTCAGGCTGTCCTCAATGCCCGGAATGCAACGGATACTGTAGATGACAGTAATACGGGTTTGTTCTTTAAGTCGGCTGCCAATGGTAATCATGACTACAACGGTGGGGCCGCCGGGGATGTGACACTGACCCTGACGTTCAAGGATGGCGGCTCTGCCATTGGCGGGGATGTCGGCAGCGGGAGTGTGATCAATCCCAACATCGTGCGGACGGCAGCCCTGACCATTGATGCCATCAATGATGCACCGCTGGTGAATCGGGCGAGCACGGCCAAGATTACCATTGCGGGCTCCTCTCCAGTAGCTATTACCGGGTTTACCGTAACTGATGTGGACTCTTCAAGCGGTTATGCTACGGGTGAGAGCAATGGTAATTTGCAGGCCTGGGTTCGACTGCTGAAGAATAATGGCACCCCATTTACGGCTGCTGAATATGCAACCTACCAGATTTCCATCGGCAGCAGCGACGTTTCCGGTAGCGTCCAGATCGATGCTGCGGAGACGGGGAATCAGGCGGCGCTGAAAATCCGTGGCACCTTGGCGCAGATCAATACCTATGTTACCGGCCTGAATCTGACGATCGCCGACCCCAGTGCGGGCAGCCTGGATAGTGATTGCAAGATGGAAGTCCTCCTGGACGACCGGCTGCGTGACAAGACAACCGGAGCTCTGACGATACCGTCGGCGCCACAGGCTAACGGCGGAACGCTGAACCAGAACGGTACCGCCACCCCCACGGCCATCAGCAGCAAGAACGATTTTGATACTTATCTCACCAAGCTGGTTGACTACAAGGATGCCGGAGTCAAGGTCTACAACGTTGTCAGCAACACCCGCGACCTGTTCGTCAGCCCGGTCAACAACCCGGCCAAAGTGACGGCGAGCGATGCGACCTTTACCGAGGGAGCAGCGCTGACACTTAACGCAACTTATGGGAAGTTTTGGGTGGTAGACCCTGATGATAACGGGGCCACCAGTATGGAAGTGACCGTCACGGTCAGTCAGGGCGTCATTTCCGTGGCAAGCAGCGGTGGAACCGTGACCGGTAACGGGACTTCGGCCATCACCCTGACAGGCGCTACCGAAGCACAGATCAACAACCGCATCCGCGCCATCACCGTGACGATGCCGGATCTGGATGGTGCCGGGCCACTGACGTCAGCCGACTGGAACGGCAAGTTCGATGCCACCCTGGTCTACAACGACAAAGGGCGCACCGGAGCAAGGCCGAGCCCGGCAGATTGGGCTACCTTTGGCGATACGGATAACCCGCGCAGCACCAATGGCGATTACGACTATGTCGATGGCAGCAGCAATCAGCTGAAGACCACCCGCACCATTACCGTGACGGTCACCCCTGGCAATGATGCGCCCTTGCGTACGCAGGCTAGTGTCAGTCTGGCAGCCATCGATGAGGATACTCATGGTGCCGGAGCTTCGGTGGTCAGCCTTTTTTCACCGGCATTTTCGGATGCCCGGGACGATGTGCGCAGTCTGACGGGGGATCTATCCAGCAGTGTGGCAAACAGTTTTTTAGGGGTGGCGCTGACGGAATATGTCGTTAATGCTGCCCAGGGAAAGTGGCAGGTATCCACAAATGGTGGAACGACCTGGGCAGACTTGCCGAGCAATATTTCCCTGAGCAATACCTATCTTCTGGACAGCAGCCCTAACACTTTGCTGCGTTACGATCCGGCACCGAATTTTCACGGTACGCCTAATGTCCTGAAAGCACGTCTGGTCGATAGCAGCTCAGGAGTGCTGGTGAATGGCACACGGCTCAATCTGTCGCCTGGGACGGCAACGGGCGGGGCGACACGCTACAGCAATTTTGCTAATGAGGTCACTTTGGCCAGCAGTGTCACCAATGTCAATGATCGCCCGACGGCAACCGGTGGGACACTGACGGCGGCCGAGGATATCGTGACAGGCAGCGGAACCTTGGTAGGCTCGCTTTCCCTGGGTTATGCCGATGCCACGGACGACCGCAGCGCCATTTCTGGTGGTGGCAATGCCGCCACGACATTGGGCGGCATTGCCGTGGTGGGTGATACGACCGCAGTGGGCAAGGGGACCTGGCAGTATTCCGAAGATGGCGTGAGTTGGCTGAACGTGCCATCGGGAGTTTCACCGACCCAGGCGCTGGTTCTTCCCACAACGGCACTTTTGAGATTCAATCCGGCTATTGCCAACTTCAATGGCAGTATCGTGGGCGGGTTGCAGATTCATGCGGCCGATTCTGCACAGGTGTTTGCGCTCAGCCAGGACATCGGCGCGGCACTGGCACTGGGGGCGACCAGCACCTGGTCTACCGTCACCACCCTGGGAGTCAGCGTCGATCCGCAAAACGATGCCCCGGGCTTCACGCACACGGTGCTCAATCCGACGGCGGTCGAGAACGGAACGACAGGCAGCGGTGCGGCGGTGGATGCGGTGAAGCTGCTGTCGGCCGGGACGGTTAGCGACCTCGATCTATCCACCACGGCGGGCTTGGCGGCCGGGGTGTTTGGTGCCGGCAGCGTGATGGCACGGTTGACCGACGGCATTACCGGAGATGTTCTGCAGCTCGATGGGCTGGTGGCAGGCGGCAATGGCATCGACACCATCACGGGCGGGACAGGCAGCACTCCGCTGGTCATCACCTTCACCCAGGCGGCCACGCTGACCCAGGTACAGGCTGTGCTGGCTGCCCTGGAATATCGCAGTACCAGTGATGATCCAACCGATCTGTTGTCTGGCACAGCGAAGCCGACCCGCCAGTATCGTGTCACGTTGGGAGACAGCAACAACGACCAGGGCAGCGGCAAGACGGCCGGTGGCCCGCTGGCGCTGGAGGTGAGCAAGGATGGCACGCTAACGATCACCCCAGTCAATGATGCGCCGGTTGCCCGGGATAACGCGAACAGTGTGACGGAAGACAGCGGTACTCCGGCTCATGGTAACGTCATCGCCGACAATGACGGTGCTGGCCTGGACAGTGATCCCGACACGCGGGTGGTTGACCTCAGGATCAGCCATGTCCAGCCCGTACTGGCCGGCTCACCCACTGTGGTGCCGGGGGGGGCGGGCGGGGTCACGGTGTCCGGCAAGTACGGCTCCTTGCGGATCCATGAAGATGGCAGCTACACCTACACGCTCGACGACAGCAATGCCACGGTGCAGGCCATGATGGATGGTAACACCTTCAATGACGAAGTGTTCGGCTATACCCTGTTCGATGGCGACCACACCGCTACGGCCAATCTGACCATCACCATCCACGGCCATACGGACGGTGCGCCACAGATAACGGTCATTGATGGCAATGCTGCCGCCACGGGCGAGGCAACGGTTCATGAGCAGGGTCTGCGCAGCGCTGGAGATACTTCCGAAACGACCACGGGCAGCCTGAACATCAAGGCTCCGGTGGGGTTGCAGAGCTTGACGGTGGCTGGTACGTCCTTCACCCTGGCTCAGTTGCAGGGATACACGCTGGCCAGTCCTTCGGCCGATGTGGATACGGGCCGGGGGCTCCTGCAGATCACAGGGATCAGCGGCAACCCCGTTACCGCTGGTGGCGCCATCGTCGCATATCGCTACACCTTGAAGGCTGCCCAGCACCAGCCGGCTGCCAGCGAATCGACCGATGTGGTCAGCCTGTCCGTGAAGGACGACTTCAATGTTTCCATCGCCACCACTCTGACGGTGCAGATCGTGGACGATGTGCCCACTGCCCAGGCAGATACGGCCGACATCACACGCGGGGTGGCCACGATCAGCGGCGATGTCGTGGCCAATGATGCGCTGGGTGCCGATGGCGCTGCTGCCGGTGGCCCGGTGACCGGCGTCAAGGTTGGCGGCGACGTGAGCACCCCGGCTACCGTGGATGCCGGCCTGGAGGTCAGTGGCAGTTATGGCAAGGTCAGGATACAGGCCGGTGGCAGCTATCTCTACACCCTGGACAACAGCTTGCCGGGTGTGGCCGGTCTGCTCGACGGACAGAGCCTGACGGAGTTATTCACCTACACCGTGACGGATGAGGACGGTGATGTGTCGACCAGCACGCTGACCATCACCATTCACGGTCATACGGATGCCCCTTCTCCGCCTCCGCCTCTGCCAACCAACCATCTGCCTCACGCAGTAGACGACAGCTTCGCCCTGGATCAGGACAGCAGTTTCAGTGGCACGCTGGCGGGCAACGATACGCCCAGTGCCGATGGCGGCAATATCTGGCAGAAGACCGGTGATCCGGCGCATGGTGCGGTAACGGTGCAAGGGGACGGCACGTTCACCTATACCCCGACAGCCGGATATGTCGGCAGCGACCGGTTCAGCTACACCCTGCGTGACCGTGATGGCGACAGTAGCACGGCGACGGTGACCCTGAACATCCGGGCCATCAACCATCTGCCTCACGCAGTAGACGACAGCTTCGCCCTGGATCAGGACAGCAGTTTCAGTGGCACGCTGGCGGGCAACGATACGCCCAGTGCCGATGGCGGCAATATCTGGCAGAAGACCGGTGATCCGGCGCATGGTGCGGTAACGGTGCAAGGGGACGGCACGTTCACCTATACCCCGACAGCCGGATATGTCGGCAGCGACCAGTTCAGCTACACCCTGCGTGACCGTGATGGCGACAGTAGCACGGCGACGGTGACCTTGATGGTGCGGGAAAAGGCGCGTACCGGCCTGCCGGTGGCGGTGGATGACGAGGGGCGTGTGGACCAGGATACGATGGTGACGGGAAATCTGTCCTGGAACGACACACCTTCTCCGGAGGGTGGCAACCACTGGGCTCTGATGTCGGCACCACTGTATGGCACGGCCGTAGTCTTTCCTGATGGTACTTTCACTTATTTACCCAAGCCCGGATACATGGGCTCGGATACCTTTAGCTATACCTTGACGGATCGGCATGGTGCCACCTCGATTGCGACCGTGATGCTCGTGGTGCGGCCTGTCGACAAGCCACCGGTGGAACCTCCTGTGACTCCTCCTGTGTCACCCCCGGTTGAGCCCCCGGTTGAGCCACCGGTCACCCCTCCCGTAGAGCCGCCCGTTGCTCCGCCTGCCGAGCCCCCGGTCGTTCCTCCTGTGGTGCCGCCTGTAATACCTCCTATAACACCGCCGGTGGTGCCCCCCGCAATACCTGGGGTCGAGCCTTTTGTGGTGGTAGATGACCGACGGCCAGAGGAGGTTGGCCTCTCGCCAACTGCAGCCAGGATGCTGCAGTTGGAGGATCAGGCGCGGTATCAGGGGGGCGTGGAAGTTCCGGAACTGCGTCCGTTGCCGTCGGATATTCTGCACCCGGTGATGGAAGGATTGCTGAGTGTGCCGGATTTATCATACGGATACGGATCCGCGGATGCTGCTAGGCTACGCCCATTGGCCAATGCCGGAGTATCTTTGGCCGGCCGGATGCGGCTCGATCCGGCAGGTTATCGCCACAAGACTCCCGGTATGGGGATACTGGATGCCGGAGTGGAGTGGCGTATTTTTAGCGATGACCTGTTGCGTTTGCTCGATCCGGATGATGCCGGACAGACTGTGGATACCGAAGGGGGCGGAGCCGTTCAGGGAAGTGAAAACCGTGAGAAAATGCCGGGAGTGGGTCAGGATCGCTTGCCAAAACATATCCCTGATACACCGGTGGCGATTGCTGAAGAGATGGAGGCTACGGTAGCTCTTCCGGAAACGGGAGGACAGATCGAGGTCGCTCCTGATGTTCAGGTACTCCAAAATACTCATGAGGCGAGCGCCCTTTCCTTTGACGAACTCCTGCACAGGAATATCCACCGCCTGCCACCCCGAGAAACGGCGGTACGGATAACCTGATTCACAATGACGCTGAATCGATATCGATTTTTTCGTTCTTCTTGTTCTTCGGCCGTTGCTCCTGCTACTTTTCCGCTGCTGCCTCGCTGTTCGCTCCGTCGTATAGGCAATGCGCTGTGGCTGGTGTTGTGTTGTTCCTGGTTGTTGACGGCGTGTGGCACTGTCGCCCCCGTTCGCTACAGCACGGACGAGGTGGCCAGGCGGGTTGTTTTGGATCGCGAGCGCATGTTTGCTGGTCAGGAAACGGTGGCGGCTCCCATTTCCTTCCATGAAGCGGCTGCACGGGCGCTGAAATACAATCTCGATTACCGTCTCAAGCTGATGGAACTGGCACTTGCCCAAGGACTGAGCGAGGTCAGCAATCAGGAAATGTTGCCTCGTCTGGTGGCGGGCGCTGGATATGCTTGGCGCAACAATGATTCTGGTGGCACCTCCATCGGAATCGAGGATGGACAGGTGTCCTTGCGCCCCTCGACCTCACAGGAGCGCGGCCGGGCCTTGTCTAGCCTGTCATTTTCGTGGAATGCACTGGATTTTGGCGTTTCCTACTATCGCGCCCGGCAGAAGGCGGATCAGGTCCTGATGGCGGAAGAGCGGCGCCGCAAGGTCATCCAGAATGTTCTGCAGGATGTACGCAACAGCTATTGGCGCGCCTGGGGGGCACAGAAGTTGATGGGGCGCCTTGATATCTTGGTCGAGCGGACGAACAAGGCGCTGGATTACGCTTTTCAGGCGGAGAAGGAAGGCTTGATGCCGCAGGAGCAGGCACTGGCCTACCAAAGGGCGTTGCTCGATACCTTGGGGTTGTTGATGTTGCGCCGTCAGGATATTGAACTGGCACGCACGGAGTTGACGGCCTTGATGTCTTTGCCGCCGGGATCGGATTACCGACTGGCGGACGAGGCTGAAATGCCTCTGCCGCCTGTTCCAGACAATTTTGAGGAGCTGGAACGCACCGCCTTGGCCATGCGACCGGAAATCATGGAGGAATGGTACCGCAAGCGGGTCACCGAAAATGACCTCAATGCTGCCAAGATACTGCTGTGGCCCAATCTCAGCGTGGATGTTGGCCCGCAGTATGATTCCAACAAATACAACTACAACAGTACCTGGGTGGATGCCGGGGTGCGCCTGTCCTGGAACATCCTCAAGCTGGCTCAGTTGCCGGCTCTGGAGCAGGCCCATAAATTCCAGAATGAGACGGATGACCTGCGCCGCATGGCTCTGTCGATGGCGGTATTGACCCAAGTGCGTGTTGGCGTGCAGCGTTATGCCCTGTCTGTGGCGGAACTGCGTTTTGCTGAAAAAAGCCTGCGCGTGGATCAGCGTTATTTTCATTACGTCCAGTCGGCGCAGCAAAGCCAGTTGACCTCCAACCTAGAAGTCATTCGGGCCGAGGCCCGCGCACTGCTGTCGGTTTATCAGCGTTATGTCGCCTATTCCAATGCCCAGGCTGCCTGGGGGCGGGTATATAACTCGGTGGGGCTGGATGTACTGCCAGAGACCATCGACAGCCATGACGTGACTGGGCTGGCGGCGGCCTTGGCCACGACCATGGAGACGTGGCAGAACAAGGTATTCAAGGCGGCAAAGCAGGATCAATGAGGTGAAAATTTTGATAAAAATAGAAAAACTGTGGCTTTCCGGGGTATGGATGTGCATGGCCTGGTTCTTGAACCTGATTTTGGCCGGATCGGCCATGGCACAGACCCCGGTGCCTTCTGCCGGCGCACGGTCAGTACCGCTGGTGGCTTCGCCTGCCCCCAGGGGGGCTTCGGCTGCAGCGACACAGAGCCGGGAGGGGGCCGAAGATCCCAATGCCATTCGCGTGCTGCTGTCACCGGAACTGGAAACGACATTGGTTGCCCAGATGGTGGGGCGCATTTCCAGCCTGCCGGTGCAGTTGGGCGTCAGGGTGGCGCGTGGCAAGGTACTGGTGGCTTTTGATTGCAGCGAGGCCAATGCCCGGCTGGGCATGGCGCAGGCGGAATTTGTGTCGGCCAAAGAGACCTTCGATGCCAAGAGTGGGCTGCGCAAGCTGGAAGCGGCCGGGGATACGGAGGTTGCCCTGGCGGCTGCTGCGGTGGATCGCGCCAAGGCCGCCATTGCCTTGTCGCGTGCGCAACTGGCGCAATGTGCCGTTTCTGCGCCATTCGCCGGGCGCATCGCCAAAATCCATGTGAAGCCGTATCAGGGAGTCAATATTGGTGCGCCACTGGTCGATCTGATCAGTGACGGGCCACTCAAGCTACGTCTGAACGTGCCTTCACGCTGGTTGCGGGAAATCCGTCCGGGGACACCGTTCGAGGTGGCTATCAATGAGACAGGGCGCAGCTATCCGGCTCGGGTGACACTGGTCAATGCCCGCGTGGATGCCGTGGCGCAGACCATCGAACTGGAAGCCCGTATGGATCGGGCCGAGCCGGAGCTTCTGGCCGGTATGAGCGGCATTGCCCGCTTCCAGGTGAAGTCTCCTTGAAGCGATCGATCGCACAACATGGCTGACGTGAACGGTACGGACTCTCTTGCTGCTTTTGTGGCGGGAGTCGAGGCACGGGCGCGCGCTGCAGAGAGCCCGCTGGAGCTGGCCTTTTCGATGGCCAATGATGTACATGCCGCCTTGCATTTTCGTCAGGCATTGGTGATCTCGGCACATTATGAGGTGCTGGCTGTTTCCGGGCTGGCCAAGCCAGAGGAGGACAGTCCTTATCTGCTCTGGCTGAAACAAGTCTGGCCGTGGTTACAGACACAGTTGGCCGAAGATGGTGGCTGGTGTGCCGCCACTCCGGAGCAGCTGGCGGCAGCACCTGCCGGGGTAGCGCAGGGTTGGCAGGAATGGTGGCCGCAAGGGATTCAGGTACTGCCGTTACGGCGACGCTCCGGGGAGTTGCTGGGGTGGCTGGGCTTTCTGTTGGATCAGCCGCCACCAGCCGAGGCAGTGGCCTTGCTGGCGCGGTTGACGCCGACCTGGAGCTATTGCTGGGAGATGCTGGCGGGCAAGCCTCGGCGCAGCCTGCGGGCGCGTTGGCAGGATTTGGGGCAGAAGAGGCGGCGCTGGCTGTTGCTGGTGATATTGGGTGTCGCCCTGTTGCCGGTGCGGCAGACGGCGTTGGCGCCGGCCGAGGTGGTGCCGGTTGACGCCGTGGCCATCACGGCACCACTGGATGGCGTGGTCAAGACCGTACATGTTCACCCCAGCCAGTTCGTCAAGGCAGGGGATGTATTGGTGTCGCTGGATGACACTACGCTGCGCAACCGTCTGGAAGTTGCTCGTAAGGCGGTGGATGTGGCAGATGCCGAATTGCAGTCGGCCACCCAGCTGTCGTTTGACGATAGCCGCAACAAGGCAGAACTGGCGACTTTGGCCGGGCGAGCACAGGAGCGGCGCGCCGAGCTGATGGCGGTGCAGGAGCAGCTGAAGCGCATCGAGATGCGCGCACCTTATGATGGAGTGGTCGTTTTTGGCGACCCGGATGATTGGCTGGGGCGACCGGTGATCACCGGCGAGCGCATCATGCTGCTGGCTAATCCGGATAAGCCAGGCATGTTGATCCATCTGCCGGTGGCCGATGCCATTGCGCTTGAAATTGGTGCCCCGGTCAAACTTTTTCTGACGGTGCAGCCATTGGCGCCGCTGTCAGGTGTCATCACGGAAACCAGCTACCAGGCCAGCTTGGCTCCGGAGGGTGTGGCCAGCTACCGGTTGCGTGCCAATGTCGAAGGAACGGGCGCACGCATCGGTCTGCGCGGGACGGCCAAACTGTACGGCCACTGGGGCGTGCTGGGCTATTATGTGTTGCGCCGGCCGCTGGCCAAGCTGCGCGAATGGAGTGGCTGGTAGGTGCAGGACACCCTGACGATGCCGCTGGCCCTGCGCCAGGATTTGCGGCTGTACGAATCTGGCTCGGATGCTCAGGGTGCCCCGACCTGGGTTATCCAGGATCCGGTCAGCAACCGCTTTTACCGCATTGGCTGGTTGGAATATGAATGCCTGCTACGCTGGCCGAATGACCCGCAGGTCATTGCCCGGGAGATCGAACAGGCCACGCCGCTGGCTGTTGCTCCCGAGCAGGTAGCGGCCTTTGGCCGTTTCCTCGACCAGCACCAGTTGTTGCTGCCCTCGGCGCAGCGGCGTACCCGCATGATCCAGCAGGCTCGTCAGCCAGGCTGGCGGCACTGGCGCTGGTGGCTACATCATTACCTGTTCATCCGCATCCCACTGCTTCGTCCCCAGGCTTTTCTGGCTTCCTTGACAGCCCAGCTGGCACCGCTATTTTCTCCCTGGACACCGTTGCTGATCATTGCCGCCAGCCTGACGGGCCTGCTCATGGTGGCACGTCAGTGGGAAACGTTCAGTCACAGTATTCTGGAAAGCCTGACCCCCAGCGGCATGGTCGGTTTTGCGCTGGCACTAGCGGTATCCAAGGGCTTGCACGAACTGGGGCATGCCGTCGTGGCTACCCGGCAGGGCGTGCGGGTGGCGCACATGGGGGTCGCCTTCCTGGTGATGTGGCCCATGCTCTACACCGACACCGGTGAATCCTGGCGGCTGCACTCGCACCGGCAGCGGTTGGCCATCTCCATTGCCGGTGTTGCTGTAGAAATGGCCTTGGCCGGGCTGGCGACACTGGCCTGGGCCTTGCTCGATGATGGTGCCTTGCGTCAGGCCGCGTTGTATCTGGCGACAACCGGATGGGTGCTGTCGCTGGCGCTAAACCTTAGCCCCTTCATGCGTTTCGATGGCTATTTCATTCTTTCGGATTTGCTCGATTTTCCTAATCTGCATGAGCGTTCCGGCGCGTTGGCACGCACCTGGCTGCGCCGTCTGGTGCTGGGGTTGACTGACGACTGGCCGGAGAATTTGCCGCGGCATCAGCATCACCTGCTGATTGCTTTTGCATTGGCTACCTGGCTGTATCGGCTGGTCGTGTTTCTCGGCATCGCCTGGATGGTGTACGCCTTTTTCTTCAAGGCACTGGGAATTTTCTTGATGCTGGTGGAAATAGTGTGGTTCGTGGCCCGCCCTGTCTGGCAGGAAGCCATCATGTGGTGGCGGCGCTGGCCGGAAGTTTCGTCCGGTCGCCGGCGTCGGCTGTACGCCATGGCTGGCCTGTTCGGGCTGCTGGTGTTGCTGCCCTGGCGTCTGTCGGTTCCGGCTTTGGGTGTGGCGCATGTGGAGCGGCAGCAGCGTGTCTACACCCCGTTTCCTGCCCGTCTGGTACAGCTCCATCCGGCAGGCAAGGTGGCTGCCGGTACTTCACTGGCGCTGTTCGAGACGCCGGACCTGACGGCACGCGAAGTCCAGGCACGTGCCGGTGCCGAAGCGCTGGAGCGCACTCTGACCGGCTTGCTTGCCAAGACCGAAGGCATTGCCCAGCAAAGTGCGCTGACCCAGCGCATGGATGAACGATTGGCGGAAATTCGCGCCACACGCGAAGAAATCGGTCGGCTCAGGATTGCCGCCGAGTTCGCTGGGGAATGGCGCGATGTCTCGGATCAACTTCACCCCGGGAGCTGGGTTGGCATCAAGGAGCCACTGGGAGTACTGATCGATCCACACAGTTGGGTGGTTGATGCTTATGTCGAGCAGCGCCTGATCGAGCGGGTCGAACCCGGGGCCACCGCCACCTTTCTGGCCGAAGGTGGCCTCCACAGGATTCCCGCCGTTGTCGTCGATATCGACCGCACCAGAACCCAGCGTCTGCCTTACGCCATGCTGGATAGTCGCCACGGTGGGCCGATACTTACCCGCCCGGAAGGGCAGGGCAGTGTCCCTGTGGATGCTCTTTATCATGTTCGCCTGCGCTTGATCGAGTTCCCCGGTGACGTACAAGAGTGGCGTGGCAGCTTGCAGATCGAGGGCCAGGCTCGCAGTCTCGTCTGGGAAATTCTCAAGGGCAGTCTGGCCGCTTTGGTGCGTGAGAGCGGATTTTGAGGGATTGCAGTCTGCGTTCTCCTGTCCGTCGTGCCGTTTTCGGGTCATGGGCCATAGGGCCATAGGGGCGGCCATGCTATGGGCATCTGTTAAGGAAGTTCCGGGACGTGCCGATCAAATCAAATGTTCACGTTACACACGTTGCATTCACGTTGACGGGCGTGATGAAGCGCCGGTAAAATCGTTTATTATTAACATGTATGTTAATTCTTTGCCGGCTTTGTTGTTTTTGCTCAGGATGCGGGTCTGTCGACAAGAACGAGCAGGGGTCTGGTTGATGCCGGTATTCAGATAGTTGTTTTCGGTTTCTGGTTTTTCTTCCCAGATGCCCAGGTTCGGGTGTGGCGGTTCGGGTGTGGTACAACTTCAGGGGGTTTCAGTGAAAGTCAACTATTCATCGTCAGCGACGCTAGAGCAACTGTTGAACGCACAGGATGGCGTGTGGCAGCAAGCCGTGGTGGCCAATGTGGCGCTGCAGGGCACGCCG
>JAGOSV010000004.1 GCA_018062105.1 Sterolibacterium sp.
CGCGAAGCACTGGAAAATGCCCTGCCGCGCCTGCGCGAAATGTTTGCCGATGCCGGTCTGAGCCTGGGACAGGCCAATGTCGGTGCAGACAGCGGCAGCCATGCCGCCCATCAGCCCTTCGATCAACGCGGAAACAGGGCGGATTCATCGTCCTTTTCTGCCACGGCAGACGATTCCGGCCGGGGTAACATGCAAGCCCTGACTGGTGCCAGCCCGTGGTTGCAGCGCGGCCGGGGGATGGTTGACGTTTTTGCCTGAGCAACGGCGACCTGTCATACTTGGGCGGCTGGAGGGTCTACCTTCCTGCACTCTTGCTTTCAGACATCTCCTGCCGAACAACAGGCGGCCCCCTGACCTGAACAAAAAAGGAGCCATGAATGGCGAAAGCCCCTGAAAAAACCGAAGCCGCTGCCGAAAAGCCGGGCAAGAAGCGCCTGATCCTCATCATCGGTCTGGTGCTGGTGCTGCTCGTCGGTGCTGGCGGGGCGGCGTTCTTCGTCATGAAAAAGAACCACCAGCAGGCCACGGAAGAAGATGAGGAAGCCCCGGCCAAGCGCAAAGCCAAGCCCAAACCCGAGCATCCACCGGCCATCGTCAAGCTGGATCAATTCACCGTCAAACTGCGATCCGATGAAGGCAAGAACGAGCAGTACATGCAGGCCGTGGTCGAATTGGAAGCACGCGATCCCTCCGTCGCCGACCTCACCAAGGGCTACATGTCACAGATCCGTGCCAAGATCCTGCTGATCCTGATGGGCAAGACCCCTTCCGAAATCTCCAGCCCGGAAGGGGTGGAAACACTCTCGGTAGAGCTGCGCAATGCCGTCAACCAGATTCTCGATGGCAACCCCAGAGCCCCAGACGCCACCAAGACCGCTGCCGATGATCCTGTCCAGGCGGTCTATCTCACCCAGTTCATCATCCAGTAACCGATCAGCATGACTCAGGACTTTCTCTCCCAGGAAGAAGTCGATGCCCTGCTGAAAGGGGTCACCGGCGAAACCGACGACGCGCACGAAGAGCACGTCGATCCTGGTGGTGGGCAGTCTCACGACAAAAGCAACCAAGCGCGAGCCTACGATCTGGGGCGGCAGGAGCGCATCGTCCGTGGCCGCATGCCGACGCTCGAAATGGTCAACGAGCGCTTCATGCGTAATCTGCGCATCGGCCTGTTCTCCTACATGCACCGCCACATCGAGATCATGGTCAGCCCCATCCGGGTGCAGAAATACAGCGAGTTCGTGCGCAACCTGATCGTTCCGACCAACCTCAACCTAGTGCAGATCAAGCCCCTACGCGGCACCGGCCTGTTCGTCTTCGACCCCAACCTGATCTTCCTCGTTGTCGACAACATGTTTGGTGGCGATGGCCGCTTTCACACCCGCGTCGAAGGACGGGACTTCACCGCCACCGAACAACGCATCATCCAGGGTCTGCTGAAAACTGCCTTCACCGAATACGAAAAGGCCTGGCACCCCATCTATCCGATCACCTGCGAATATGTGCGCTCGGAAATGAACACCCAGTTCGCCAACATCGCCACCCCCTCCGAAGTCGTGGTGGCCGTCACCTTCACCATCGAGTTTTCCGGTGCCGCCTCGGAAATGCACATCTGCCTGCCCTATTCGATGATCGAGCCGATTCGCGACCTGTTGAACAGTACCCTCAACAGTGAACAGGCCGTCGAGGACAAACGCTGGATCTCGCTGCTGCACAGCCAGCTGAAAGCAGCCGAAGTGGAACTGGTCGTCCCGCTGGGAGAAACCACCCTCTCCCTGCGCGACATCATGGAACTCAAGGCCGGGGATGTCCTGCCACTCGACATCCACGAAACACTCATCGCCACCATCGATGATTTCCCCGCCCTCAAGGCCAAATATGGCGTCCGCAATGGCCAATATGCCCTCAAGGTCGAAGGCTTCGCCAGCCTGCGCGGAGAATCATGAACCTTGAACCCTGATCCTTGGCCGCCGATGACCGGAGCAAACAATGACTGATGAAAACCAGGTAAGTGATGACGACTGGGCCGCTGCCATGGGCGAGCAGACCACGGCCGAAGCCGACCAGACGCAGGATCACACCAACGTCCAAAGTGCCACGGATGTCTTTGAACAGCTGACCGATGACACCGGCAAGCCGGATGGACTGGGCGACTTCAACCTGATCCTGGACATCCCGGTCACCCTGACGGTTGAACTGGGGCGCACACGCATGTCCATCCGCAACCTGCTGCAACTGTCCCATGGCTCCGTCGTCGAGCTCGAAGGACTGGCCGGCGAACCACTCGACATCCTCGTCAACGGTACCCTCATCGCCCAGGGAGAGGTCGTCGTGGTCAATGAAAAATTCGGTATCCGCCTCACCGACGTCATCACCCCGGCCGAGCGCCTCAACAAGATCCACCGCTGATCCCACACATTCCGCCCCCCCATCCCGCTTCTTCCTTGCGACAAGAAACTAGGGGCGTTTCCAGCCTCTGCTTGAAGCATCAAAGCGGCACGCGCGGAGTAGCATCACGCCGCATGTTCCCCTCGTGCCGCACCCTGCCCCCGACTGGTCATCCGCCCTGCTTGCCAGTGCGTTTTCTGCCATCATGGCCGGCACCCAGCCTCCTGTCCGTCCTTCTGCTCTTGCCCAGTCTGGCTCTGGCCGATGCCGCATCCGCCCCGGCGCTGCCTGCGCCCACCCCTAGCGGCGGTCTGTTACAGGTCGTTTTCAGCCTCTTGCTGGTCGCCCTGCTGCTGGGTGGCACCCTCTACCTGCTCAACCGTCTGAACCACCAGCGTGCCGGCAACCCTGCCCTGCTGCGCGTCATCTCGGGAGCCACGCTAGGACCGCGTGAGCGCATCGTCATCGTCGAAGTCGCAGACACCTGGCTGGTGCTAGGGGTTACCGCCGGGCAAATCACCCGTCTACACGAACTCCCCCGGCAGACGGATGCCACGGCACCATCTGCACCATCTGAACCACTGGCCCAGAATTTTGCAGCCTGGCTGAAAGCTGTCATGGAACGCCGCCATGCATCCGGGCCGCATTAAGCCGTTGCTGGCCGCGGGCCTGCTCCTGCTACCCGCCTTGGCCTGGGCACAGGCCATGCCGGCCCTGACCAGCACGCCCGCCAGTGGTGGCGGCACCCAATGGTCGCTGTCCATCCAGACGCTGCTGATGCTCACCAGTCTGAGCTTCCTGCCCGCCATGCTGCTGATGATGACCAGCTTCACCCGCATCATCATTGTTTTCTCCCTGCTGCGCAGCGCACTCGGCACCCAATCCTCTCCCCCCAACCAGATCCTCGTCGGCCTGGCACTGTTCCTGACCTTCTTCATCATGGCCCCGGTCGGCGACAAGATTTACACCGATGCCTACCAGCCGCTGGCCGAAAACAAGATTACCTTCACCGAAGCCCTCGACCGCGGTGCCGTGCCATTACGTGCCTTCATGCTCAAGCAAACACGCGAGCCGGACCTAACCCTGTTTACCAAGATTGCCGGCCTGCCCAAACCAGAAGGCCCCGAGCAGGTCTCGATGCGTGTGCTGGTACCGGCCTTCGTCACCTCAGAGCTGAAAACCGCCTTCCAGATCGGCTTCATTGTCTTCATTCCCTTCCTCATCATCGACATGGTGGTCGCCTCTGTGCTGATGTCGATGGGCATGATGATGATGTCCCCAGTCATCGTCGCCCTGCCCTTCAAGATCATGCTGTTCGTGCTGGTCGACGGCTGGACGCTGCTGATCGGCTCTCTGGTGCAAAGCTTCGGCTGAGCGTGAAAGTGATCTCATGACCCCCACCACCGTCATCGAACTGGCGCGCGGTGCCATCGAAACCCTACTCATGGTGTCGCTGCCACTGTTTTTGGTCGCGCTGATCGTCGGTCTGCTGGTCAGCATCTTCCAGGCGGCCACCCAGATCAACGAAGCCACACTGTCCTTCGTCCCCAAGCTGCTGGCCATCTTCGTCACCATGATCGTCGGCGGGCCGTGGATGCTGACGATACTGACCGACTACATCCGTCGCCTCTTTGAAAGCATCCCGACCCTCATCGGATGAACGGGCGATTGCTGGAATGATCACCTTCACCTCCGCCCAGCTCGACACCTGGATTGCCACCTTCCTCTACCCGCTAGCCCGCATCCTGGCCCTGCTGGTGGCCGCCCCCATTTTCAACAGCGCTGGGCTGTCGACCGTCATCCGCCTGATTTTTGGCCTGTCCCTCAGCCTGGCCATTGCCCCGGCGCTGCCCGCCGGTCCGATCATCCCACCCGGCTCCTGGGTCGGCCTGTTCGTCCTGGCGCAACAAGTTATCATTGGCGTTACCCTGGGCTTGACGCTACGCCTCATCTTCACCGCCGTCGACGTTGCCGGGGAATTGACCGGACTGCAGATGGGTTTGTCGTTCGCCTCTTTCTTCGACCCCCAGAGCAACGCCCAGACCGCCGTCATCAGCTCCTTTCTCGGCCTAGTGACGGGCCTGTTGTTTCTGTCGATGAATGGCCATCTTCTGATGCTCTCGGTGCTGGCCGAGAGCTTCCGTTTCCTGCCCATTTCAGCCACCCCCTTCGGGGCAGCCGGATTCGGCAAATTCATGCTCTGGTCGGGCGTACTTTTTTCTGCCGGGCTCATGCTGGCACTACCCTTCATCGCGGCCTTGCTGATTGCCAACATTTCCCTGGGTGTGCTGGCACGCATTGCGCCACAGCTCAACATCTTCGCCATCGGCTTTCCCGTCACTAGCATCACCGGCTTCACCATGCTGATGCTCACGCTGCCCCATCTGGGAACAGCACTGACCCAACTCTACGAGCGCGGCTTTGTCGCCATGTCGGAGGTGATGCGGGCCGGCGGTGCCGTATTCTGATCAACAGTCAGTCCTCCCTCCGTCTGCTCCGGTTGCTCCGGTTGCAAATGTCCCGGCCCCTGCAGGCGGATCACGCCATTGGCTACCCGTTGCGCACCAAGCACTGACGAATCCAGTCCTTCTTCATATTCGACCACGTCATAACTGTCGAAACCGCCATACTGCACCAGATCACGCGCCCGGCGCTGAAATACCTGGCGCGCTTCGCCCGCCCCACCGGCGTGGTAGCGCTTCATGCGCATCGACACCAGCACCAGATTGTCGGACAGAGGAGCCACTTCGACCGACCAGTTGGGCGCCAACGGATCGAGTATCAGATATGCCGCACCGGCATAGGCACCCCAGAACACGATCTTTTCCAGCGGCACCCCAAACCCGGGAGAGAGTTTGATATTGGTATCGGCAATCACGCCGCCGACGCGGCTGGTGTTGCTGCTGCAGGCAACCAGCCCGGCCAGTACCCCCAACAGCAGCCCGCCGCGAAGAATGCGCCGGATGTTCCACATATCAGTTGATGTAATTGAACAGGGACAGGTTGGAGACCTTGACGAAGGACTGCTGCGCTGCCTGTAGCTGAGTTTGCAGCCGGGTCATGTCCGAAATGGTCTTGGCATAATCGACATCCTGCAGGTTGGACAGATTCTGCTGATACTGCAGATCGACGCTGCCATTCAGGGAACTCAGTGCCTGCAGCTGATTCATCGAAGCACCGATACGGGTGCGCTCCGTCAGGAAATTCTGATTGGCCTGATCGAGGTTATTGAGCGCCGAGGCGATGTCGCCATCCAGCCGCGCCTTGTTGTTGGCACCAATATTGGTCGGCCGCTCCAGCGCACCGATGAGATTGCGCAGGGTATCGAACACGCTCTGGCTGGTGCTGCGCTTGACGCTGAAACTGTCACCATTGACCGGCGAGCCAGAGATGGTCACGGTCGCCCCAAAATCGTTGTAGGGCACCGCCAGATTGTTGAAATCGATCGGCCGGCCAGGAACATAGGAATGAGTGTAGGTATTGCCGGAGCCGCTGGCAATCGACTGGGTACCGGTAAACAGGGACACCGGCGGATTAGTCGAGGCATCGACCAGGTCGTAATAGGTCGGGTTCGGCGTTACCGAAGGATCCACCCAGAAACGTACCTCCAGATTGCCGCTGTTATTGACGCTGGTCCAGTTGTTTTCGGCGGTCACGCTGCTGTTGATGACAATGCCGCTACCGCCATTGTTCGGGCCATAAGCCGTCGTCAGCTGGCCATTACCACTAGGCACACGGTTGAAAACGTTGTTACCCGACTGGCTGACGGCCACCTGTTGCGATGGCGAAACCTGCAGCATGCGCTGACCATCATCACCGAAATAACGCACCCCGCTGTCTGCCGTACCAGAAAAGGGCTGGGTATCGCCCATGTAACCGGAGAAAATGAACTGGCCGTTGGCATCCCGGGCATTGGCAATCCCCATCAGCTGGTCGAAGCTGGCCCGCAGCTGCTGGGCAATGGCTTGCCGGTCATTGTCATTCAAGGCGGTATTGTTGCCGGCCTGCACTGCCAGAGTACGCACCGACAACATCAGGTCCGAGGCACTTTGCAGCTGCCCTTCGGCATAGCCCAGCAGCTCCATGGAACGGCCGTTGGCCTTGCCATACATACCGTTCATGTCCAGCGCCTGATTGACCACCAGGGCGCTGGCAGAAGCGACAGGGTCGTCCGCCGGGGAAAGCACGCGGCGACCGGTGGCCAGCTGCTGCTGATTATGGAAGAGATCGGAAGTCTGCCGGTTGATGGCGGACACCCCTGCGTCATGAATCATTCCGCTGCTGATACGCATGATAGCCTCCGATTGAATCTCTGAATATTGCGGGTTACATGACCTGCAACAGGTTGTCGAACAACTTGCCGGCGACGGCGATCACCTTGGCCGAGGCTTGATAGGCCTGCTGATAACGCAGCAGATTGGCCGCCTCTTCGTCCAGATTGACTGCGGATACCGAGTCGCGCGATTTCTGTGCCTGGTCGGCCAGTGACTGCTGCGCCTGGCTACCCACTTGCACTTCCCGTGCCTTGTTACCCACCTGATTGACCATGCTGGCATACACCCCCTGATAGGTGGCCTTGCCGCCATCGAGCGTTTTGGCTGTCTGAAACTGAGCCAGCAACAGGGCATTGCGATTGTCGGACACGCCACTGTCATTAGGGCCAACGGTAAATTTGTCACCCTGCTTGGGTACGCCACTCAAGGCAAAGCTGTAACCGTTGAAGCTGACCTGGGCACCCGGGGTGTATTTCACCGGTGTCAGGGTCGAGGTGATCTGATAAGGGCTTTGCGTATCGCCTTCGACCGTCACCATGGCCCCTACCGGGAAACCGGTAAAGCTGTTGTCGGATTCTCGGTAACTGATCGTGACCGGTGCCACCGGCAGGCTTTCGGTGCGCGTCACCGGCGTATTGACGCTCATGGTGCTGAGGCCAGAGACCACGTTCCCTAGCGCCACGCCCGACGGCCCACCGATACGGTTGGAAGTAATGGACAGCTGGCCGGCACCGTTGATCTTGACCTCGACACCCGGCGCGGCGAATTGGCTATTGACCGTCGATTGGATCTGATAGGCCAGCGTATTCGGCGTGTAACGGCCTTCCGGCACGAGGATGGTCTGGACACCCGCGCCATCGACGTTGATGCTGAAGCGGTCATTGACCCCGGCCTTGATGTCGGTCGGATCGAGCAGCAGCAGGCCGCCCGATTGCACGGCCCGATTACCCACTGTCACGGCACCGCCAAACATCGTGTTGAAGCCTTGATTGACCCCGGTCACGGCGATATTGACGGCCGAGGCACCACCGACCATATTGGAGGTCACGATCATCTTGCCCGAGACATCATCCACCTTCACCGTGGCACCGCCACCGATGGCCGTCTGGATGGCGCTGGCCAGCGCGATGCCGGACATGTAGGTGGCCGGCGGCAAAATGATGGTGGTCGCCGGGCCACCATTGAGCGAAATGTCAAACTGGTCATTGACCGCTGCCACGATGGTCAGCGGATAGACCGAAGGTGCCGCCGTCCCTTGTGCCGCACCACGGAAGCTCGCCGCACCCGGCACGCCGAACATGTCGGTCAGACCCGTATTCGTTACCCCCGGCGTCGTGCCCATCGGCGGGTTGGTGATGCCGCCGCCGAACATGGCAGCAAAGCCGGTATTGACCCCGGCGGCAGCCAGAGTTGCCGCCGTCGTGCCGCCGACCATGGCCGAAGTCACCAGCAGCTGGCCGGCCGGATTCACGGTGACCGTCGCCCCCGGACCGATGGCTGTTTTCACCGCACTGGCCAGTGCCGTGCCGGAGTTATAAACCCCGGCGGCTACCGTGATGCGGTTCACCGGCCCCCCATCGAGCACCAGATCGAACTGGTCGTTCACCCCGGTGGTGATGGTCAGGGGATAGGCCGGTGCGGCGTTGCCCAGGGCCATGCCCCGCGCTGCGTTGATTTCGAAAGAATCGCCATGCACCGGCGCGCCGGTCAGCGCCAGGGAAATGCCGTTGAAGCTGATGTTGTTGCCGATGGTGTAGGGAACGGCGGTAGTCGGGCTGGTGATCTTGATGAACTGTCCGGCCCCGTTATCCACCGTCGAGCCCACCGGAAAGCCGTCGAGGCTGGGCACCGGCGTGTTGAGGTAGCGCAGGGTGATGGCGGCACCCGGCGGAATCTGCTGGACATTGCTGACCGTACCGGGCGAGATGGCACCCGTACCATGATTGCTCAGGCTGATCCCTGTGCGGATGGGGGTCGCTGCCGCAATGGTGCGCGGATCGGTCACGAGCACGCCGATATTGCCCGCCACATTACGCACTGCCTGGATCAGGTAGGAGGCGCCGGTTGGCGGCACCGCCGCCGGGACGATGGTCAGGCCATCAACGGTGGCCGGCGGGGTGGGCAATGCCCCACCACGCACCAGCATGGTGTTGTCGGACAAGCGCAGCAGGCTGTAATTGCCGCCACCATTGGAGGTCAGCAAGTAGTCGCTGCTTTTCAGGTCAGCCGTCTTGGTGATCTTGACATCGATCTTGATCGGCGGCTGAGGATTGTCGCTGCTGTCCAGCACCTGCGGGGTCGGCAGCGTAAAGAAATCGCCCCCCAGGGTGCCAGTCAGATCCTGCCCCAGCCTGTGCTGGTCATTGAAATTCTGTCCCATCGTGACGGCAATGCGCCCCAGGGTGTTTTGCACCATGTCGAGCGTCTCGTTACGGAAGGCGAGCAGCCCGCCCATCGTCCCGCCCGTCAGCTGAGCCTCCGGCAGCAGCAGCGGCTGCCCAGAGGGCTGCTGCATGCCGACGACGGTACGCAAGGGATCATGGATATCCTGAACCGCGACCAGTTCCGAAGGCGTATTACCGGTCACCAGCAGCTGGCCATTACCGATGAAGATGCTGTAGGAACCATCCGACTGCGGCACCGCCGTTGCCCGGATGGTCTTGTTGAGCTCATTGATGAGCTGGTCACGCTGATCGAGCAGATCATTGGCCGGCTGCATGCTGCCGGCCGACTGGGCAATGATGATGCGCTGGTTGATGTCGGCAATCTGGCGTGCCTGGGTATTGATCTGCACCACCTGGTCACTGATGCGTGAATTCACGCCCAGCCGGACTTCGTTGATGCGGGTATCCATGGCATTGAGACGCGATGCCATCGATTTCGCCTCGGACAAAAAGGCCTGGCGCGACGGGATGGAGGACGGGTTGGACACCAGCTCCCCCAGACCAGTGAAAAAGTTGTTCATGGCCGAGCTCAGACCCGAGCTCGTATCGGCGACCAGATTGTCGATCTGGGAAATCTGGCCACTGTAACTTTCCAGTGCCGATACGTTGGTCTGGGCACCGAGCAGCTGCGTGGTCAAGTACTGGTCATAGACGCGCTTGACCGTTTCGACATTGGCCCCCTGACCAATGAACCCGCTGCCGGTAAACATCGGGTCGTTGGCCTGCTGCATGGCCGTCTGACGGGTATAGCCCGGGGTCGAGGCATTGGAAATGTTCTGTCCGGTCGTGGCCAGGTTGATCTGGGCAGTGTTGAGCCCGCTCACGCCGATATTCAATATGTTGGCAGCCATGTTCGCTCCATTCGTTCATCCGGTTAACGGCAAAGCCTGCCGGAAATTGAGATGTCGCAGGGAGTTCAGCAAACTCCATGCCAACTCGAACGATTCGAGCGATCCGAGCGATTCAAACGATCGGGAACAAAAACGGGAAAATCAGCCCTGCCGCAAGCTGCTGCGCAAAGTCTGCCCTTCAATGATGCGAACCAGTTTGGCCGCATACATCGGGTCGGTGGCATAGCCTGCCTGCTGCAGGCCACGGGCAAAACCGGCAGCATCCTGTGTTCCCAGCACCTGGCCATAGCGCGGGCTGGTCGTCAGCAGGCGGGCGTAATCACGAAACGCTGCCGCGTAAGAATCATAAGCACGGAAGTCCGCCGTCTGACGCTGGCTGACACCATTCACCACTTCAGTTGTCGTGGCATTCGCTATCGCCCCGCTCCAGTTCCGGTCGGCCTTGATTCCAAAGAGATTATGACTGGGGCGACCATCCGGTAAATGCGGCTCGGATTTGCCCCAGCCGGTTTCCAGCGCGGCCTGCGCCACCATAAAATGTGCCGGAATCCCCGTCTGGCGACTGACTTCCAGCGCATGTGGCCAGACCCGGTCAACAAAATTGCGTGCGTCGCCAGAAGGCGCAGAGGACACGTCCCCCTGACGGCGGGCGGCGACCCCTTCATCCGGGGCAGACGAGCCCGGCAGCAGCGGAACGGCAATCGTCGCCGGCAAATGCCGGGCGGCAGGGTTTGCCGCCAGCGGCAAGGCAGAAGGTGCCGGCGGCAATCCCTCCGGCACGACGGCCGTGCTGCCACCACTACTACCACCACCACCACCACCACCGCCACTCATCTGGTTCAGTTGCTTCTCGATGATTGCGGCCAGCCCCAGCCCGCCACCTTTGGTCGCCAGCACCTGGGTCAGCTGCTGGTCGTGCATCGATTCATAAAAACGGGTCTGCTCGCTGTCGAACATGCCTTCATGCGGCGTGGCATCGCGCATCGACTTCAGCACGGTCTGCAAAAACAGCGCCTCGAACTGGCGTGCCACAGCCTTGTTCGAGGCAGCCGTATTGCCGCGTGCCTCGCGCTTGAGTGCGTTGAGGTCACGGGCATCGATCGCCAGCTGGTTGGAGAGTTCCTGAATGGACATGATGCCGAGCTTACCTCCCTATCCGCCCCTTGCAGGGCATGAACAGAACGGAAAAGCCGGCTCTGTTGTACGCACACCAACCAAGGCTACAGCTCGGTACGCACACTGCCACACGGACAACTTCCGGACGCTCACTGCCCTTCAATCCGGCCTCAAATTACCTCCAGCTCGGCACGCAGCGCACCTGCCGAGCGCATGGCTTGCAGGATGGCGATGAGATCGGCCGGATTAGCACCGATGGCATTGAGCGACTTAACGACATCAGCAAGATTCGCGCCGGATTTGACGTTCATTAGTTCGCCCTCATTCTGCTTGACGCCAATCTTGGCATTCGACACACCGGCAGTCTGCCCACCCGCCAGCGGATTGGGCTGGCTGACGGCATTGCTGGCATCGATTGTGACCGACAGGTTGCCGTGTGCCACGGCGCAGTTTTCCAGCGTCACGGCCTGGTTCATGACCACCGAACCCGTACGGCTGTTGACGATGACCTTGGCCAGCCCCTGCACCGGCTTCAGCGACAGATTTTCGAGGCGACCGATGAAAGCCACGCGCTCATTGGCATCCTGCGGTGCCTTGACCCGCACCTGACGGCCATCCACGGCCGAAGCACTACCGGGAGCAGCCTTGTTGATGGCCTCGACCAGGCGCTGTGCCGTACCGAAATCAGTTTCCTTGAGCTCGAAGGACACATACTCACCGCTGCCCAGCGGCGTTTCCACTTCACGCTCGACCGTCGCCCCGCCGCTGATGCGCCCCACCGACAGATGATTCACCACCGTCTTCGATCCGCCCGCCGAAGCACCGGCACCACTGACCACGATATTGCCCTGAGCCATGGCATATACCTGGCCATCCGCCCCCTTGAGCGGTGTCATGACCAGCGTTCCACCGCGCAAGGACTTGGCATTGCCAATGGAGGAAATCGTTACATCGATCGGCTGCCCCATCCGTGCGAAGGGGGGCAGGTTTGCCGTCACCATCACGGCCGCCACATTCTTGAGCTGCAGGCTGGTACCTGGCGGCAATGCCACCCCCATGTTGGACAGCATGTTGATGATGCTCTGCACGGTAAACGGCGTCTGGGTGGTCTGGTCACCACTGCCATCGAGGCCGACCACCAGTCCATAACCAATCAGCTGGTTGTTGCGTACTCCGGCAATCGAGGCCAGATCCTTGACACGTTCGGCCTGCACCGGCGCTACCAGCAGCGCTGAAGCGGACACCAGGGCGGCCAGCCATTTCATCCATGAGGTCATCATCACACCCCGTACTCAGAAAGGCAGGAACGACAGAAAGAAACGTCCCAGCCAGCCCATCGCCTGCGCCGAATCGATGAAACCGTTGGCCTTGTACTCGATGCGGGCATCGGCCACCTGAGTCGATTGCACGGTGTTGGAGGTGGTGATGGTGTTGGGATTGACCACCCCCGAAAAGCGGATGAATTCCTCGCCTTCCTTGAGGCCGATCTGCTTTTCACCCGAGACCAGCAGATTGCCGTTGGCCAGCACTTCGATGACCGTCACCGTCAGCGAACTGGTGAAATCATTGGCCGAGGTGTTCTGCCCCTTGCCACCGAACGAAGTGGAATCCGATGCACTCAGGCTCATGCCCTGCAAGGTTTTCACCGGCAAGCCATTGACCGTCGGAATGGAGGCTGACATGCTGGCCGAGCGCGACGCCTTGTTTTCAGAGTTCTTCGATGCCGTCGTCTTCTCGGCGATATTGATGACCAGTGTGTCACCAACAAAGCGGGCACGCCGGTCCTCGAACAGTGGCCGCGCCGACGTCACACTGTAGATGGAACCATTGGCCGGCGGCGTGTAGGCGCGCGATTCCGGACGCGCCGTCATCGGCTGATGGACATTGGTTGGTGGCACAGTCGTCGCACACCCTGCCAGCAACAGGAGCGCCAACAGCCCACCGCTACAGAATGAACACACGTGTTTCATCACAAGCTCGCCAGTTTTGCCAGCATTTGATCCGAGGTCGTAATGACCTTGGAATTCATTTCATAAGCACGCTGGGTCTGGATCATGGTGACCAGTTCCTCGGCCGCATTGACATTAGATGTTTCGACATAAGTCTGGTTGAGCAACCCCGTACCATTGGTACCCGGGGTGTTGGGCGTTGGCGTGCCGCTCGACGCCGTTTCAACGAACAGGTTTTCACCAGCACTTTGCAGCCCACCTGGATTGATGAAGTTGGCAATCTGGATGGTGCCAATCTGATTGACCGCCGTCGATCCGGGCTGGGTCACCGACACCACGCCATCCCGGCTGATGGTTACGGTCAATGCATCCTGCGGAATGGTCAGCGCCGGCGAGACTGGATAACCGCTAGAGGTTACCACCTGGCCGGTGTTGTCCTTCTGGAAAGAGCCATCACGCGTATAGGCCAGCGTACCGTCCGGCATCTGTATCTGGAAAAAGCCCTGGCCATTGATGGCCACATCCAGCGTATTACCCGTCAGATTCAGGTTGCCCTGGGTGAACATTTTTTCTGTCGCAATCGGCCGCGCCCCAGTGCCCAGCTGCAAACCAGAAGGAATGGTTGTCTGCTGCGATGACTGAGCCCCCGGCTGGCGCATGGTTTGATACAGCAGATCCTCGAACACCGCCCGTGAACGTTTGTAGCCGGTAGTGCTAATGTTGGCCAGATTGTGCGAGATGACATCCAGCTGCGTCTGCTGTGCATCAAGGCCGGTCTTGGCAACCCAGAGTGAACGTATCATGATGATTCACCGTTGAAATCAAAGATTTGTAATGATCTGTGTGGCCGCCTGGTCATTGCTGGTCGACAAGGTCAGCAACTTCATCTGCATTTCGAACTGGCGTGCCAGGGAAATCATGCTAACCATCTGTTCAGCGGCATTCACATTGCTGCCTTCCAGATAGCCACTGACCACACGCACCGCCGGATCGGCATCGGCCGCCTGCCCGTCTTGCAAGCGGAACAAACCATCCTCACCGCGCACCAGCTCACTTTCCGGCGGATTGACCAGCTTGATACGACCGATCGCATTGACCGTGTTTTGCGCCCCCGTCTCGGGAATCACCGAAATACCGCCGTCGTCCCCGACGGTAATCTTCACATCCGGCGGCACGCTGATCGGCCCGCCATCGCCTTGCACGGGAATGCCGGTGCGCGTCTGCAACACGCCATTGACATCGAGCTGCAGGCTGCCATTGCGTGTGTAGGCCTCGCTGCCATCGGGCAGGCTCAGGGCGATCCAGCCCTGCCCCTTGACCGCCACATCCAGCGTCCGACCGGAAGCCATCAACGGCCCGCTCTGGAAATTGGTGTGGGTGCTGGCATCGACCACAAAGGCGCGGGTCGGCAGGGCAGCCGACTGCACCTGTACGGCACGCAGCCGATGCTCCTCGGCACGATAACCGGTCGAGGTGACGTTGGCCAGATTGTGCGCCACCGCCGCCTGCCGGCTCATCGTTTGCGATGCGCCGGTCATGGCGGTGTAAATCAGGCGATCCATGGTTCAGTCTCCGCCCGGGTGATTAACGCAGATTCACCAGCGTCTGCATGATCTGATCCTGCGTCTTGATGGTCTGGGCATTGGCTTGATACGCCCGTTGCGCCGTGATCATGTTGACCAGTTCCTTGGTGAGATCAACGTTGGCCTCTTCCACCGCGCCAGACTTCACCACCCCCAGATTGGCCGTCCCCGGTGCACCAGGAATCGGGGCACCCGATTCAGATGTTTCTGCCCACTGGTTATTGCCCAATGAAGCCAGACCATTCGGATTGTTGAAATTGGCCAGCACCAGCTGTCCCATGTTACGCGACTTGCCGTTGGAGTAACGCCCCTGGACGATACCATCCTGCGACACACTCAGGCCCGCCAGACGCCCCGAGGTATAACCATCCTGCACCAGCTGATTGGTGCCAAACGTCACGCCATATTGCGTCGTCCCGGTCAGGTCAAGAGTGAACTTCAGCGGCGTCGTCGCCCCCGTCGTGATGTCAAAATTCTGCGACAGCGTGGTCAGCGGTCCCGGCGTGGTCAATGCCCCGGCCGTGTTGAAGATCAGACGGGTGGGGCCTGCCGGCTTGCCGGTTTCCAGCGAAGTGTACAAATCCCACTGGTTCGGAATCTGGGTCTTGACGTAGTACAGCGACAGTGTATGCGGGTTGCCCAGGGTGTCATACACCGTCTGGGCGGTCGAGGCGGTGTAGCTGGTCGCCTTCTTGATATCGAAGTTATCCATATCACGCCCCGTCTCGGCAATGATGGAACCCGGTGCCGGGGGCGGGAAAGGTGCCACCGACGGCAGGGTACCAAACAGAGCATTCAGGCCTGTCGTGTCATAGACCGGCGGGGGGCCGGGGGCGGTTTCCACACCGGAGAGCGTCACCTGTGAGGTACGGTTCATGCTGGTCACCGTGGTCTGCATCGAGGCCACTTTCAATGCCCCGCTCACTGGATCCACCGTCACGGAAACCGCACCATTGTTACCGATGGCAAGAGCGGCATTGATGTCCTTGGTCATCTGCGTGGCCAGATCGGCGGCCGTCGCATAAGGGCCGGCAGTCACGGTCACCGTCACCGGCGTTGTCATGTTGTCGATCTTGATATCGAAGGTATCGCCACCAGCGAGCGCCGGCACGATGCCGCCCAGCGCATAACCCCAGGCACCCGTAGACGGAATCGGCGGTGCCGCCACCGTACCGAAATAAGCGTTGTAGGCACCATTGGTCGGCGTCGTATCGGTGACCGTGACATAGGAACCCAAACCACGGCTGCCGGTGCTGCCCACGCTGGTCGACGTCAACACCAGCTTGTTGGCCGCATCGAGGGTGACATTCACCCCGGTCTCGGTGACATTGGCCGCCTTCAGTGCCGCATTGATGGCACGCTGCACTTCGGCGACAAAATCACCGCGCGGATAACCAACGGCATTGGGGGCCAGCGTCACCAGCACCGGCGTATTCGGATCACCGTCAACTTCCAGCATGAACTGGTCATTTGCCCCGGGCGCCGGACTGGCCACCACGGGCAGGGAAGTCGGCAGCACCACACTGCCCGTCAATGTGCCCTGAATCATGGACAGCGGCATCTTGGAACGGGAATCAAGGTTCACCTGGGTCTGGCTGCTGGTCGTCGCCTTGGGCTGGATCGCATCATTGCTGACTCGCAGCGGCACCAGGCTGCCCGGAGCTATCGTGCCGTCCAGCGGATCCGCCGCATAGCCCGTCACATTCAGCCCCGTGTTATTGATGACGTAGCCTTCCTTGTCGAGCAGGAACTGGCCATTACGGGTATAGGAAATCGCACCGTTATTATCCAGACGGAACATGCCGGCACCATTGACCGAAATATCCAGCGGATTGCTGGTGGTGGTCATGTTGCCCTGGGTAAATAGCTGCTGAACGGTCATTACGTTGGCACCGATCCCCACCGCCGAGGTGCCGTTACCCAGCATGGCATTGGCGTAGGCATCGGCAAAGCGGGCATCCGCCATCTTGTAGCCGACCGTATTGGAGTTGGCGATGTTGTTACCGATGGCGTCGAGCGACATCGAGGAAGCGTTGAGGCCGCTGAGGGCTTGTTGGAAGCTCATGTTCGTCTCCTGTCCTGTTCTAAACTGCTACCCGTCTCTATTAGCAAATTCGGTGCCAGCTTTTTGCCGGCAGCCTCCTGCTCACAGGATCTGCTTGACCTCAGACATATTGACCACCGCATTCTGCTCGCCCACGCTAAGCGTGACACCCTTTCCCGTGCGGGTGACACTGGTCACCGGGCCATACTCCAGGGCCGTGGCCGCCACCTTGTCGGCCCCCTGCCGAGCGGCAAAACTAACCGTATAGGCACCATTTGCCGCCACCTCACCCTTGTCCGTCGCGCCATCCCAGGAAAAAGCCGAAGTCCCGACACCCTTGGAACCCAGTTCCACCGTCCGCACCACCAGACCATTAGCATCCTTGATGGTGGCCGTGACATTATCCGCCGCACTCTCCAGACTGAAGCCCCCGGCCGACTTGCCATCGGCCAGTTTGAGCTGATTGCCCTCGACCAGCACCGTGCGCCCCACCATCGAAGCCGCCTGAAAGGTCTGGCCATCGGAAAAACTGGACAACATAGACTGCATGGTCGTATTCAGCTTGGTGATGCCATCCACCGTGCTGATCTGCGCCAGTTGCGACGTCATCTGGGCATTGTCGAGCGGATTGAGCGGATCCTGATTGTTGAGCTGCGCCGTCAGCAGCTTGAGGAAACGGTTCTGGGCATCATCCACCGCACTGGATGAGCCCGCTGCTCCACGCCGTGCCGCACTGGTGGAATTCTGGTTGGCCGTATTGATGGCATCAAAAGCAGCGGCATTGATATTGTTGTCACTCATGTCCCTCTCCCGGTTTTACTGCTGGCCGATGGCCAGGGTTTTCATCAATAACTGCTTGGCAGTGTTCATCATTTCGGCATTGATCTGGTAAGAGCGCGAAGCCGAGATCATATTGACCATCTCATCGACCACATTGACATTGGGCATCTGGACATAGCCTTGTTCATTGGCTGCCGGATTGTTCGGCTCATACGTCAGGCGCATCGGTGCGGCACTCTCGACCACCTGCATCACCCGCACGCCCTGACCGCCCTCCTTACCCACCGGCGTAGCGGCAAAAACGACCTGCTTGGCACGATACGGCTGACCATCGGCGGTGGTGATGCTGTCGGCGTTGGCCAGATTGCTGGAAACCGCATTGAGACGTGCCGACTGGGCATGCAGTGCCGAGCCAGCAATTGAAAAGACATTGAAAACACTCATGATTTACCCTCTCAAAAACGATCAGGGCTGCAAGGCCATGCCCAGTGTCCGGAGCTTGCCATTGATGAATGTCATCATTGCCTCCATCTGGATGGCGTTCTCGGCAAAAGCTGCCCGCTCAGTATCCATATTCACCGTATTGCCATCGACGCTGGACTGCTGCTCACCACGATACAGAACCTTGGCTCCAAAGCGATTGCCACCGTCCAGTGACAGATGCCGCACATTGGTCTGCGCCAGCGACAAAGGCCCGCCGACATCGCGCCCCATCAAGGCACCATTCAACGCCGCCTTGAAATCAATGTCCCGCGCCTTGTAGTGCGGGGTATCGGCATTGGCGATATTGGAGGCAATCAGCTCCTGGCGCCAAGCACGCAGATTGAGTGCCGTCTGGTTGAATTTCAAATCCTGGTCGATGCGGTCGATCATGATGGCCTCCGGGCCTGTCCATTTCTTCACATCGAACAATGCACGTTTCGTGCCAACTCAACACACACTAAACCAACCGTCACACCTACTGCCAACAGGGCAACAACCACCTGCCACCCCCCGGATACACCCCACCCCACCCCAGCCTGCCAACCCGGGCAATTTTTGCCGCCACCTCACCAGTACCGATGGCAACTATCGCGGGATTCAGGCAGGGGCAGTGGCATCGCCAAAGCCATCGAGAAACGCTGCAGCATCCTTGCCAAGCAGGATTGCTCCTGCCAAATCAGGATCAAACTCAACTGCCCGCAGCAATTCAGGCTCAGTTTCGTACAATCGGTCAAGATTGCCGGCAGCGGCATAGCGTCGTGCAATCAGCAAGAAATCGGTGGCATCCTTCGCAGTTTCCGTGTGCCGGTCGCACCAGGCAATCAGCTTGAGCACCGCCAAGGAAGGCAGGGATATGACCGGTATCGCCAAATCCTCTGCCATATCCACCGTCAATGCCGATGTACGTGTTCAGCAAAACCCGCTACATTCATCACAACATCCCTGCCGGGTGGCCAGGCAATTGTCAATGGCCATTTACTTTGACCCACTTTTGGCCAATAAAATTGACCCGCCCTTGCACGTTTAACCCGTTGTTTTCTGCTTCAATCGATAGCTTTCTCCTCCCAGCATAAAGATATGTGAATGATGGATGATCCGGTCGATGATTGGCACTGCCACGTTATCGTCGTGGAAGAACTCGCCCCAGCAGGTAAAGTCCTTATTGGTGGTCAGAATGATGGAGCGGAATTCGTACAGGTTGTTGATCAGCTGAAACAAGTTGTAACGCGCCTGCCGGGTCATGGGTAGATAGCCCAATTCATCTATGATCAGCAGGTCGTATTTGCTCAGTTGGGGGATAAATCAGTGTGTCCTTGGCATTCGTGCCTTACTCTTTGTTAATAGCTCGTAAAAAGACTATATTAGGTCCAATAAAAGTCTGGAACATGACCATGCGCTACTCGTCACAAGTCAAACCCATCAGCTATCTCAAAGCCAACGCAGCGGAGGTTTTGACGCGCCTCGCAGAGCAGCGTGAACCTATGGTCATCACCCAAAACGGTGAGGCCAAGGCTGTCCTGCAGGATGTCGCCTCGTTTGAAGAGACGCAAGAAACGTTGGCAATGCTGAAAATTCTCGCGCTAGGCAATCAGGACGTGGCCGCTGGCAAGGTGAAACCCGTGGCCGATGTCGTTGCCCGTCTTCGCGCCAAGCGAGCCGTAATCTGATGTCTGGCACACCGGCTAAATTCGAGGTCTTGCTCACCGATGGGGCAGAGCAGGACTTGGAGGCCATCCACGACTACATCGCCGAATTCGATTGCGTAGCCAACGCCAACCATGTGTTGGATGAGTTGATGGAAGTTGTGGAGAATCTGTCGAGATTCCCGGAACGCGGTAGCTATCCGAAGGAACTGGTCAGTCTCGGCATCAAGGAATACCGCCTGACATTCTTCAAGCCGTACCGCGTGATCTACCGTATCACAGGCAGCCAAGTCATCATTTACCTGATTGCAGACGGACGCCGTGATATGCAGAACCTGCTTGCTCGCCGCTTGCTGAGTGCTTGACCCACAGCAGCCCGCACCAGTGCTCATAAGCTCGGCAGGCCAGTCGGCACGTGGTCAGCCGTCTGTCATTTACTGCTTTGTGCGCTGCGCCCAATTTTTAGATTTTTGAGGCGACTGAATGCGATAATGAAAGACCTGACCTTGTGTTTGACCCCTTCCGCATCCTCCCGTGCTTTTTGCCCAGGAGGATCGTGTTGGAAGTCTGGTGACTCCATATCCATCAAAGATGGCTGCACACGCTGAGCGTAGTGCGCACAATGAGCGTTATGTCAATGAAGGAAAAGGGGAGAAGGGGCGGTCAAATGTGATAATGAAAGACCTGATAAACATCTAGCCCGTGGCCGGCCTCCTGGAGATGACGTAACGTTAGGGTGCGAACTCTCAACAAGACGTCATCAACCAGGAGACCGAAATGGAACTTTACGCGGGGATCGACTTGCATTCAAACAACAGTGTCGTCGTGGTGCTGGACGCGAATGACCGCGAGGTCTATCGCAAACGCCTGCCGAACGATTTGGGCATGATCGTCGAAGCACTGAAATCCTGCGGACCGATCAACGCCGTCGCGGTGGAATCCACCTTCAACTGGTACTGGCTCGTCGATGGTCTGCAAAACGCCGGCCATGACACACGGCTCGTCAACACGGCCGCCGTCAAGCAATACGACGGCCTCAAGCACAGCGGCGACTTCAGCGATGCGCGACATCTTGCGCACCTGTTGCGGCTGGGCATCCTGCCGACCGGCTATATCTACCCGCGAGAAGCACGTGCCGTGCGCGACCTGTTACGCAAGCGCAGCCAGCTCGTGCGTCAGCGCACCACCCAGATACTCTCCATGCAGAACCTGCTTGCCCGCAACCTCGGCGTGCAAGCCAGCGGTAACGAGATTAAACGCTGGCAATCGGCCAATATTGAAGCCCTCGGCCTGTTGCCCGAACAACGGTTGGCCCTGCAGAGTAACCTGGCGGTCATGCAATGTCTGGACACCCAGATCGACCTGCTGGAAGACGCCATCCTCAAGCAGGCGCGCCTGAAACCGGAGTTCCACGCATTGCGCACCGTCAGCGGTATCGGCGAGATCCTCGCCCTGACCATCGCGCTCGAAACCGGGGACATCAATCGCTTTGAGACACCGGGAAACTTCGCCTCCTATGCCCGTACCGTCAATAGCCAGCACGAATCGAATGGCAAGAAGAAGGGCGAAGGCAACACCAAGTGCGGCAACAAGCATCTGGCGTGGGCTTTCGTGGAAGCCGCGCACTTTGCCGTGCGCTATGACACACAGATCAAGCGTTGGTATCAGAAGAAGGCCGCCAAGACGCTGCCGGTGTTGGCGATCAAGGCGGTGGCGCACAAGCTGGCACGCGCCTGTTATCACATTTTGAAGACAGGAGAACCCTTCGAGGTGGGACGCGCATTCAGTTGAAGATCAATGGGGCGCTGCGCGCGAGTCGGCAATGGGGTTGGTAGAACCAATAGACCTGATTGAACGCGCGCAGCGGCCCCACCCGAGCAACACGCAACACGGTGCCCGCATTGCGAGCCAGGAATGGGTAGGACGCCGCGAGGCGAGCCAAAGATCTGTGCAGGTCGGAAGACGGCCTGCCGCTATTGGACGCAATGGGGAACAGAGGGTTTTCTGGGGCGGCTGACGCCGCCAGGGGGCACGCAGACTATCGCGCCGGCCTTGATCCTGATGGGTGACTGGTGCGCCTGAGCGCAACCAATACATCGAGAACCAAGTGTGCCGCTTTGCGGGGAGCAAGGGCAGAAGGTAAGACAAGATAAATTGGTGCGCCTTGCGGCGCAGATTTTTATTCGCCCCTATTGACGGGAGTGGCTAATGGGTGACCCCGTTTGCTTCTACTTGTTGTATGTCATCCTGATAAACTATTGACTTTTCCAACATACCAACACAGCCAAGAAACACGGCACCGTTGACATTCGCCGTACTGAGGATTGGAGTCATTTTGCACTTGATCCGAATCAACCTACGATCCGTTCCCGCCGATGGCAACGATGCGGCAGAGCTGTCCGAAAACAGCCGGGTTTGTTGCGTGTGATCCGCGACCAGCCACCCAGCTCGCTGACGGTACTAGTCGAATTGACCGGGCGGCGCGTACCCAACCTATCCGTTCCCTGGGGACGATGGAGGGCTGCGGGCTGGTGAAACTCAAGCGTGACAGGAATCTCGTCGAGCCCGTGACTCTGACAACTAGTTTCTGATTGATTGAAGGCTTGACTAACAAATGAAGTCCCCACGACAAATTCGAAGCGACATACAAACGCTGGCCACCCACGTCAGCCAGGTGCGAGACGCACTGCTGAAGAAGTCCGACTTGACGGTCGCGCAAATCGGTAAGGAATGTAAGCGTACCGCTGACGTGCTATCCGATCTGCTCAAGACTCAGCAGCTACCGGAAAGCTACAAAGTCGCTGTTGTCGGCCGCTTCAAGACCGGCAAATCCAGTTTCGTCAACGAACTGCTCTCCGCACGACTGGCCAGTGAGGACACCAACCCCGAGACTGCAGCCATCACCACCTTCCGACACGGTCCGCGTGTCAAAGCAACCATCCGCTTCGTTTCGCAAGAAGAATGGATCAAACTCCAAGTACTGTACGCCGAAGACCCAAACCATATCGACGCACACCGGGTGAAGATGTGGCAGAGCTTTGCCAAACCGAAGAAAGGTAAGGGTGGTGACGCTGAAGAGAACTTCGATCTACCCGCGCTCGAACACCAACTCCTGAAGCCAGGCGGCCATAGTATCGAGATCG
Organism: Sterolibacterium sp.; assembly: GCA_018062105.1. Taxonomy (GTDB): domain Bacteria; phylum Pseudomonadota; class Gammaproteobacteria; order Burkholderiales; family Rhodocyclaceae; genus Sterolibacterium. The sequence continues at coordinate 22,699 of JAGOSV010000004.1, forward strand.
ATCTGGCCGAAGACGGCAACAAGAAGTCTGAGACGGAGTTCCGTCGTAAGCTCAAGGAATTCACCTCTGGTGCCAAGCCTCACCATTGTCTGGTGCAGAGCATCGACATCGCTTCGCCCGCAACCATCCTTGAAGAAGGAATTCTGCTTATCGACACCCCCGGTCTGGACGACACTGAACGATTCCGCGTCAGTCTGACCGAGAAGGCAGTGGAAGACGTTGATGCTATCCTATTCCTCACCAAATCCGGCGAGTCCTACAGTCAGAGTGACAAGGACTTTCTGCTGACACTACTGCGAAAGGGTACAGTCAAGCAACTTATCGTCGTCGTCACGCAGATCGACGTCACTTACCAACAGCACTTGGCCAATGCCGAGGACAACGACGAAGATCCTGAACCGTTGGCGCAGCGCATTGAACGTGAACGTCTGCGTCTGGCTAAGGAACTGGAGGCCACACTCGACGAGCTGGGTCAGGAGGATACCCCCGCCATGCGCCGCTACCGCGAACAGCTGGGTGACGTGGAAGTGGCCTTTACCTCGGCTAAGCTGCACCGCGACTGGAAAGCCAAGAAGTCCATCGACATAGCCATCACCAAAGACGACCCTGGCGGCGTCGAAAAGCTCTACAGACAACTACTGCGCATGCTCTCCACAGAGTCGCGTCTGGCCATCGTGGCCCAGCGCATTGCTGCCGACTCGCGTACCGCCTTGCTTGAACTGCAAGCAGTTCTGACCGCCAAGCTGGTCGCCATACGCGAAATTAAGGACAAGGAGGTGGCCGAGCAGAAGCTCGAGAGCTTTCGTCTCGAGTTTGGCGAGGCTGGCCAACGGTTTGAAGGTGCCATCGCCCACCAAGTAGAACTGCTGGAGCAACGCCTACAAGAGCGTCGCGACCAGCATGCCACGCTGCACGAGAACATCGCGCTTCTGGCCGAGAGCGAGTTGGCTGCCTTCGAGACCAACGACGTAGGTCGCCACTGGAGGACTCGCCGCTCCGGCTACTGGGGCTATATGATCGGCTTCCAGGTGCGAGTGGCGAATCGCATCTTTCCCAAGGTGCAACAGATGTTGGGCGATTACACCGAAGTCTTCGCCAGCTTCGCGCGTGCCTTCGAGACCCATCTCCATACTTTGTCGCAAGAAGTCGCCGCAATCTCCGAATCACTGGATATTGGCACAACGCTTCCTTTCGACGTATCCCAGAAGCTCCGAGAGTCGCTTGAGCGCTCGATGCAGAATGCCCAAGAGCTCATCACCGGAGAAGAACTGCAAGTCACCTCGCTACTGGACGACTTTGTCGATGACCAAGTGTCGGAGCGCATCGATGAAGCACGTACCAAGGTCAGCGACATCTGGGGCAAAGGCACCACACGCAACCAGTCCACCGAGGTACAGGCCTTCTACCGCGAAGTGAAGCGATTACTCTCGAACGCCCTTACGAATCATGTACGCGAGCGCGCACAAAGCTTCGGCAACTTCCTGGTTGGTGAAGCCACCGCTGCACCACGTGATGCGATGGAAGAAGTGCATGTGCTGCTGGAGCAAGCCGCCGATAACATCCGAGCAGCTGCCACTGCTGCAGTGGCCGATCAGAAGGGGGCCGCCGAAAAGCTGGTTGCTGACATCGAATCAGGCAACAAGGAAGTGATCTTGCGCGCTGACCAAATGCTGCAAGACATCGTCAGCACCGACGACGGCTCCACCAAGCTTGGCGCACTACTCGGTACCGCCCCTGTGCAGGAACCCGCCGAGGCGCCATCCAACGCGCAAACTGTATTCATCGCGCCACAGTCTGCGCCCCAACTCGACCCCGAGTCTTCCTCACTGACCAATGCTGTACACGACGGCGATTGGGCTGATCAAGTACAGCAGCAAGCTACTGTTACCCTGGATCGCCTGCACCTAGCTGACGGCGTCACTGGGTGGCCGTTCGACAAGATATTCGCCGCACGCTACCTGAATGGCGCGCTTAAGATTCGGCTGGTGGATCCCTATTTATATCTGCCGCACCAGGTGCGCAACCTCAACGCCTTCCTGCTGCATGTGGCGGAAACCGCGCATCCCAAAGAGATCGAAGTCGTCACCAGCTACGCCCCCATTGAGAGTGCAGAGCATCAAGAGCGCACCCTCAACGAGGCCGCGCGTGACCTGTTTGCCACCTACGGTGTCACGCTGACGATGCGCCGCGACACCAATCTGCACGACCGTTTTGTCATACTTGACCACGGCGTCTTGTTCACGCTTGGTCGCGGCCTGGATATCTACAAGCCCGCCACCGGCCTGAGCGTGCACCGCTTGGCCAACCGCAGGGTGCGTCAGACCAACATCGACGTATTCTGCCGCCCTGGTCATCCGCTTCTCTCAACCCAATAACTCCATACCGAATTTCGAAGCGATAAACTAACGATGGGCTTTTGGCATACCGGCTATATCGAGTTTCACGAGTCAATAGGTTTAGGTGATTCAAGCGGCTTTGTTTCCCAACCAGTACGCTACGCTTGCAAGTACTGCTCGAAAGACTTTGACAATCTGGAAGATCTGCGCCGTCACCGCTTTGAGGAGCACCCACTGCGCCAACCCGTGCTGCTCTTACGTGGGCGACCAGTCGGTACTTTGCCCTTGCAACTGATGACGCCATTGGCGACCGAAGATGTGAAGGTGCAAGACGCTAAGAGTTGCCGGCTCAATGGTGATGCGTTGGCGCTGAAGATGCTGGGCAGGCGCTTGGCGGCGATGCGGCGAGAGTACGTCGAACTGGAGCTTCTTTCTCACAACGGCGTGATATCGCGCCACATTCTGGACTTTCGCGTCGCCGACGAAGCGCAACTGGTCGGCGTGGAAACAGCGTTTTGGCGCATGGCGCAGAACGGGACACTGAACCTGGAGGCGATATCGCGCTTCAACAAAGAGTGCCGTTCACTGACTGACGCTGACCTTTACTACGACGGTATTTGCCACTATTTATATGGCGTGATGGCCAAGGAACGCGCATCCGACAGCGGTCTGTCCTTCAGTCAATACACAGAGCGCTACCAGCGCGCGAGCGAAGCATTGGCGGGCTTCGATCGTCCACTGGCACGTAGCATTCGGGCACTGGTGGCATTCCACTTTAACCATTTCCACGACGCCGAGCTGCTGGCGTCCGACGGCGCACTTCGCCAAACGGCAGGTGCCTTCGCCACACTCTTGGACGGCCTGCCCTGGCATTTGACTGAGGCCTATTCGCCAGAGACCGGCGGTGCAGTCGAAGACTTGCTTACCGACCAGGAAACGCTGCAAGTGCTGAACGATGCGAGCCGGGGACTGCTGTACCTGAAGGTCCATGCCACTGAACTACTGGCACAGGTCAAACGCATGAGCACGGGCTACGACCGCCTGAAACGCATTTTGTTAGCTGGTGAAGCGTTGACAGCGTGTGACGACGAAATTTCGCATGCCGAGGCACGCAAACTGGCACGTGAACTGGTCGGTCAAGCTGATGCCGGCGCTTGGGCCGAGACACTGCTGAAGAGAATGAGACCATGAACACCGAACTAGAGAAGCACCAGGATCTGGACGACAACCGCACGATAGACGAAGTGCAACCGTCCGAGCCGACGCCGGGGCCCTTGTCTGCTACCTCACCTTCTGTTGCACCTGCCACGATATCTGAGGCAGAAACTGCGAGCGAGTCAGACAAGCCGACCAAGGCGCTGAGTCTAAAAACCAAACAGAAGATCGAGAGCCTCGAGCAGTTCATTGAGCATGCCTATAGCAACCGTCGTGGCCAGCCTGTGAAGCTGGATCTCAAGTTGCAAAACACTCTCGACAAGCAGCCGGATCTAAATGAGGCTGCCAAAGAAAGGCTTCTGAATTTGTTCAACGGCGACAGCTTGCTTCGGGTATCTCGGCAACTCCTGCTGGCCAGCAAGGAAATCACGGACTCACCCAAGCTGCGTGCTGTGTTGAAAGATTTTGTAAAAATGGCGATGTTACGCCATCCAGCGTTCGAGTCCGAACGCGTAAAGGCGGCACTGCAAAACCTGCCGGATACGCGTCCGATCGATGCCATGAAAGTGGTAGCCGTGTACGAGCCTGCCGCAGTCGAAGGCACTGAGCCGTTAAAGCCGGCCGATCTGGAGGAGTCACGACGCAACGCAGTTAACTTGCTGGCGGCATACTTCGCTCTGGATCGCGGCTTAGGGCCGGCTGACTTGACCAATTTGCTATTCATCGCCCTCTGGGATCCGGCACAGCAGAAACTGAACGACGACACGGAGCGACTGCGCGCACTGACCGACATTGGAAACACGGCCGGCACGGGTGTGGCGGTACAGTGTTTGCGACAACAGTTGAAGGATTCGCACCAAAATTGCGAATCAGCGGAGAGCAAAACTACTGCACTCAAGCAGCAAGTGATGGAGCTACAGTCTCAATGCGACCAGATGCGTGACCAGTTGGAAAAGCGCACAGCGGAACTAGAGGATCTGCGCGTCAGTTCAGCGCAGGAGCTTGCCGCACTATGCGATGACCACGACGCAGGTCGTATGCAGCAAGGTCACGAGTTCGAAAGCCTGCGTGGCCGGTTGATTCAGCGTCTGGAAGAATGCAACGAGATGCTGGACACCGGCTTGAATGCGTTACGCAAGGAATCACCGTCGCCGCGCGTATCGGTCATGATCCAACGTACAGAAGTAGTGCTAGACACCCTGCGTGACGAACTGAACAATTTGAGGGAGGGTTGAGGCAATGGCAGTGGATGAAGTCGTGGTAGGCTTTGACTTCGGGACCACCAACAGCATGGCATCGGTGGTGGTACGCAATAAGGTCATCACCTTTCTCGATAATGGGCAGCCGATTCCTTCGGTGGTGAGCTTCGAGGGCGGTAAGGTAGAAGTGGGCCGCAAGGCTCACGACAAGCTCACCAGTGCAGGACTGGGTGTGCAGGGCAGCACGGTGCGTTCGCCTAAGTCCTTGTTGGGACGAGAGGAAGTGTTCATTGAGGGTGTGCGTCGCGATCCGGTCAAGATGGTCGAGCTAGTCCTCGACCACGTCCGCCAGTTCGCACTGGGGACGCGCGCTGGTCGCAATCTGAAGATGGACCGGGTAGTGGCGACAATTCCCATCAACATGAACGGCGAACGCCGCGCTTTGCTTCGGCAAGCCTTTCGGCAAGCAGGGATGAGCGTCGTACAGTTTGTGCATGAGCCGCTGGCGGCGCTCTACGGCTTTCTGCGTTCGGTCAATGACGCGAACGATCTGACCAAACGCTACAACGGCAAGCTGCTGCTGGTTTTTGACTGGGGCGGCGGCACGCTGGACCTCACCCTATGCCGCGTACTCGACGGGCTGCTGGTGCAGGTCGCCAATTACGGTACCGAGGAAGTGGGTGGCGACTTGTTTGACGAGGCTTTGCGAAATGAGGTTGAAAAGCGTTCCAGTGCAACCCTGGGGCTTGGTTCAGACGTCGAGATTCTTCCCGAGGCACGCAAACGACTGCTGCACGAGTGCGAGAAGGCCAAGATTCTCTTGAGCGAGCGCAACACCTGGGACGTTTACGTCGATCCATACTATCAGAGTGATACGAATTCTGAGCTGCAAGTAAGCCTGTCGCGCGACGATATGCAAGATATCGTGGGCTTTCTCGTGCGTAAGGGGCTGAAATGCATTGAAGAGCTATTAGAGGAACATGGTTATTCCACCGCCTCAATCGAGTTGTGCCTCGCCACCGGGGGGATGGTGAACATGCCTCTGGTGAGAAACCGACTCGACGAACTGTTTGGACCTGGACGTGTGCATGTCTCACCGCGCAGCGCATCGGCTATCGCCGAGGGTGCGGCTTGGGTCGCACACGACCAAGCTCGGCTACACCTTGCCAAGAACGTGGAACTGATGCTGGCACGCAACTCTTATATGCCGCTGATTGAAGCCGGGACTGAAATGCCCATCGAGCGCGAGCAGCGAAAGGTTCACTATTCCTTGTATTGTGTTGATCCCAGCGACGGTTCCGGCAAATTCGCGTTGGTAAGTCCCCTTCGGGCTGGCCCGCGTGTGTTGCCAGACGATAAACGTAGGGCGTTAGCAAATATGGTGCTCAAAGTGGATGCCAAGGCTCTACCATTCCAAGAACGGATTGAGTTAGACATCGTGGTTAACGAAGACTTAGTCCTTGCGGCAAAGGCTTTCTCCACCAATGTGAAAGGCCGTGCCGAAGCTGAAATTCACGATTTGGAGTTTGCATTGGCTACGCCAAGCACTCGGGGTGGCTGGTTGAATTCAGACATGCTTACCCATGACAAACACGACATAGCGACAAACTCGCCCGGAGACTTGGTGATGCGCTCAAACTTGGCCGACAGAGAGGACATCACGCTGGTGCCTGGCGATGTGGTCAAACGCATCGACCCGTATTACTTCGATCCTGCGAGACATGCGCCAAAAGTGCAGAAGGATGAATATCTGTATTACTGCCCCTGCTCCATCTGTAAGCGACCATCCAATGACCCGCTATGCCAATGCGACACTTCGACCAAATCTCGTACTCGGCCAGGAGCGAGGTCATCGGCGTGATGAGTCACAAACTCCCCATCAACCCGGGGGCGTTTCTCTTCCCATGCGGTCATCGGTCTGCACGGCGGTGACCACTCATTTCGCTCTTTTTGGGGCGCGGGTGTCAGTGGGTCTGCAGCCAGTCGGCGAACTCAGCCACCGTCAAGATGGGGATGTCAAACTGGTTTCGAGCCGCCTGGATGTCGCTGTCGCCACTGACCAGTGCATCGGCCTGAGCCACGGCGGCGAGCACCAGAAAGATCACATCGTCGGCATCACGAATTTCCGGTAGTCCCTCTGGGGTTGTCTCGATTTTGACGGTTTCCACGAATGGCAGGAATTCTGCAAGCAGTGACTCTTGCTCTTTGTGACCTAGCTTGAACTTGGGATAGGCAAGAACGCGCAGTAGTTCGCTGACGGTGTCGCGGCTGGTCAAAGCGATGAAGCGTTTGGCCTGCCAAGCCTCGCGCAGCCAGGCAAACTTGCCCCGCGAGAAGATCAAGGCTGAAACCAGGCAGTTGGTGTCGAGGACTACGCGCCGGAGGCTCATGCGCGCTTTCTGGCCCAAGCGATCGCGTCGCTCACGTCATCATGGGTGATACCCAGTTCTTCCAGCTTGGCACGGACGGCGTCAGCTTGCTGTAGGCGAACCGGCGTCAGCACGATCTTGCCGTCCTGAACGGTGACGTCGTAGTAGTCGGCCTCGCCGACGGTCTGGACGATGGCCTTGGGCAAGGTGACCTGGTTCTTGCTCGTGCGCTTGGCCAGCATGGCAGTCTCCGAAAGTAATGAAGTAAGGAGTTCAATTCTAGCCAGTTTCCAGTGTGTTGGCACTGCGCGGGTGAAAAAATCGCATGGTAAGCAGGTCTTTCTTCGACGCATGCCATGGCTTATCAACGCCGGGCGCCGGGCTCCGTCGGTTGACACGTCCACGTCGGCCGCCGGTCTCCTTGCAGTGACGTAGGTAGCCGGGGTCACCCATTAGCCACTCCCGTCAATAGGGGCGAATAAAAATCTGCGCCGCAAGGCGCACCAATTTATCTTGTCTTACCTTCTGCCCTTGCTCCCCGCGTAGCGGCACACTTGGTTCTCGATGTATTGGTTGCGCTCAGGCGCACCAGTCACCCATCAGGATCAAGGCCGGCGCGATAGTCTGCGTGCCCCCTGGCGGCGTCAGCCGCCCCAGAAAACCCTCTGTTCCCCATTGCGTCTAATAGTCATCATGTTTGACACAAGTTTTCATCGATTGCTCCTTGTTTGCCATTCGCCCATTTTCGCCACACCCGCCCTTCGATAGCAGTCAGGGCCGCCGAACTTTCGCCCGGCGGCCCTGTTGCCTTTCTCCTCCTCCTTGTTCTTTCCTGCCTGATTTACTCCTTCGCCGGTTCGCCCAGGTAGTCGTTGGCCACTTGCGAGGCGATGTAGCCCGGGCCGCCGAGGATCATGCCGCCGGGGTACATGGAGGCTCCACCAAGGAACAGGCCGTCGATGGGTGTTTCGCTGCAGGAGCATAGATCGTTCGGGCGCAGGTAACCCAGTTGCAGTGTCGAGTAGGCACCATGCTTGTAGGAGCCACGGTGCATGGTGGTGAGCTTTTCTTCGATGTCGATGGGGGAGACGGTGCGCTGCTGGACGATTTTGTCCACGCTGGCGTATTGGCGGATGAGGGCCAGGCAATCTTCGGCAAAGGCCGGGGTGCGGGCGCGCCATTCGGGGTCGTAGGCGACGACGGCTTCGGCGCGGACGACGTGGTGCCCCGGCGGAGCCATGGTTTTGTCGAACAGCGAGGGTTGGGCGATGTGCAGCCACTCAGGGCCTTGCGTAGTTTTGCTGTCCACGCGGTCGAGGTGGTCGAGCAGTTCGTCTTCGGTTTCCAGGCCGATGAAGACCGTCATGGCTTCGTTAACCCTTGGGTCCTGCGCCGTGTAAGTAACGCCACCTTCGATGCCCAGATGCAAACCGAACAACGAACGCTCTTCCCATCGCCAGTTGTCGACGGCCTGGTGCAATGCAAAAGGGACGTCGTCCTTGGGCAGGAGTTGCTTGAAGGTCTGTACGGGATTGAGGGTGGAGACGACGGCATCGCCCTTGAACTGGCGTCCGTCCTTGAGCTCGACACCGGTGACGCGGTTGTTGTCCACCAGGATGCGGGTGACTTCGTTCTCGTCGATCACCGTGCCGCCGTTTTTCACGAAGACACGATAGATGCCGGAAGACAGGCGATGTGAGCCGCCCTTGACGAAGGCGGCGTCCATCATGCGGCCCAGGTACAGCGGGTAGAGGAAGCCCAGGGGGTCGGCCAGGTGGATGCCCCAGATTGCCGGGAAGCTGAGCAGGGCCATGCGTACGCGCGGGTGCTTGAAGCCATAGTGGTCGATGACTTCGATGCAGCTGAGTTCGGAGATTTCCGCGAGTTTCGCACCGACTTCGGTTTCGTTGAATTCAGAAAGCTGGTCGAGCGCGGGCTTGGGCAGCTCGTAGGTCATGGGGATGAGGTAGTCATCCAGCATGGGCTGGAATTCGTCCCACATGGCCACATAGGCGGCGGCGTCTTCCGGGCTGAATTGGGCGATGGAGGCGGCGGTTTCTTGTACATCGCGGGTGAAGATCAGCGAGCTGCCGTCCTTGAAGGGGAAGGCGGCGACGACGTGTGGATAGAGATAGCGCACACCGAAATTGGCCAGATCGAGGTCTTTCCACGCGGGCATTTTCTCGGCCATGAGGTGGTAGAGCGCATGGAGATTGAAGCGGAAGCCGAAGTATTCGTCGGTGTTGAGCCCGCCGCCGGTTTCGTGGCGACGCTCAAACAGGGCGACCTTGTGGCCTTTCTTGGCCAGATACGCGCCAGCCAGAAGGCCATTGGGGCCGCCGCCGATGATGAGTGCGTCAAATTTGGTTTCGTTCATGATGGTTTCCTGTCGTCTCTATCCCTGACCTCAAACTTTCCACTTGTCCGCCACACCCTGATTCACCGGGATGTTGCCCAGATTGCCCATGAACCATTCGAAGGGCTGGCTGATCCACCACGACTGGTTGCGAATGCCCAGGTCTTCGGCAATTTCGCAGGCGGCAATGTAGCCGGAGGCGAGATGCGTCGCGCCAAAGGGGTGGATGGAGTTGGAAAGGTAGAGATTGGGCACGAAGCTGCGTGACGCGCCATTGACACACACGCCAGGCAGCGGACGGTTTTCTCCGGCCTGTTCGGGGATGGCCGAGCCGCCGATCATGTTGCCGCGCACCGCCGAAGGATTGGAGTTTTCCTGATCCATCGGTGTATTGATGTGGCGTTCGATGATGAGATCCTTGAAGCCGGGGGCCATTTTTTCGTAAAGATCGTCCATGGTGTCGGCCAGGGCTTCGCCGAAGCCTTCGCGCCAGCTGCCCCAGCCGTTGAGTGTCTTGTTACCCCAGCGACGCGGGGCGGGCGGGACGGTGATCCAGGTGGAAACGACGTGATAGCCATCAGGAGCCTGGGACGGATCAGCCAGAGTCGGATTGAACCAGCCGCCCATGGTCTGCGTCGGCATGATGCCGGACATGACCTGTGCCTGGGCGTTACGCACATCGTCGATGGAATCCGGGCCGAAATAGCCGACCCAGCAACGCTGGATGGCCGGATCGTATTCGGCGGATTTGAATACCGGCGCATCCTTCATGGCGTAATACATGCCCAGGAGCTGCGGGTCGTCGTAGTTGAAATACTTGATGCGCCGCATCCAGTCCGGGCCGATGACCTCTTCGCCCAAGAGTTTGGTGAAAGTCGGCGTGAGGGTGAGATTGGAGACGATGTTCTTGGCGCGGATTTCCTCGCCGGGCATGAGGGCATCTTCCGAGAGTTTGATACCGACGGCGCGACCATTTTCGACGAGGATTTTCGAGACCGGGCAGGTCGTCCAGATATCTCCCCCATGCTTCACGAAACAGCGCACCAGCGCATGATTCAGCGCATGCGAGCCGCCCTTGGCGGTATGTACCGCCATGGGGTTCATGCCGCAAAGGCCCAGCACGGTGGGCGCAACACGGCGGTTGAGCGGCCACTGGCCGGTGTACTCGCCCAGTGTCCCCGGCACCAGGCGCACTTTCTCGGATTCATAGACGAGTTCGAGCAGCTCGAAGCCGGTCATACGCATGACATCGTCGCCGTCGATCGGCAGGCCCAGATGCTTGCACAGACCATCGTTCAGTTTGGCAATGCGTTCGGCAAGTGCCATGGTCGGCCGCGAATACTGCATCTGGCCGTTGATTTCCAGAGCCTCCTGCATGTGCATCATGCCGAATTCCATGATGCGCCCGAGCAGGGCCGCGTCCTTTTCGGAATGCCGCGCCACGCTGGCCATGGTGATGCCCGGGTCGAGTGCCTGCACGGTGTTCGTGCCATCGGCGTGGGGCATGGCAAACAGAACGTCGGTGCCGAGCAGCTCCAGATTGAATTTTTCCAGCTCCAGATCCGCCATGGGCGGGCTCATCGCCGGCACCAGCCAGGTGGCATGGGTATTGAACAAGAAGCCGGGACGCCCCAGCTCGATGGTGTCGCAGTGCGCGCCGCACTGGCCACGCGCCTCGAACACACCGACCGACAGGCCGGATTTTTGCAGGTAACAGGCTGTGGTCAGGCCGTTAATGCCGCCGCCGATAATGATGACATCGTAATTTTTCATGAACACTCCAGCGTGCGAGTCCCTTCGGGTAGCGCACTTCATTGACACAAAAGGAACGGCCACATGGCAACGGGCATCCGCACACCGGATGCCCACTATGCAAACCACTATGCAAACGATAAACGTTTCAAGCCGCTGCTTCGATTTCGGCTTCGATATCCTCGGCAGATTCGACCGCCACCAGACCATTACGGGTGCGGCGCATCGTCTTGGTCGGCGCATCAAACGGACGCAGGGCGTTTTGCACCCGCTCCTGCACCGTCTTTTGCATTTCGGCACGCGAGGCCAGACCATCCGCTTGATGCTGAGCGCGCTCTTTGCCCCAGTGATGATGCTTGAAGCGGTTCAGCAAGGCGCGGAACACCGCCTTCAGCGTCTGAGGATGGAAAGCCAGCTTGAAAATCGCCGGGTAATCGTCTTCGCAAAAACGGATCGAAAAGTCCCACGTCACCGGATCGCGAATGATGCCCACCACCACCAGCTCATCCCCCTCGACCACGACCTCATACTCACGGAAGTCCATCACCATCTCACGACGGCCCAGCCCTTTGGATCTCAATCTCATGACCATCCCTCCCGAAACAAATTTATATGCCGGTTTGCATGCTTGGCCGATGCCCGACCAGCCACCAGTGAATCTCCGGAACCACAGCGACACAATACAACGCAACGACACCATGACAACGCAACCGTGCCATACCGCTGCACCTGTAGAATACGGAGGGAAGTTTACACCGTACACGGAGATTTGTGTACGGTGTAATCAATAAATATGACCAAAAAATTCCTTGCGACAGCTCTTGAAAACCCTGCCAGCACCCCCACTGTTTGGCACTCACAGGAGGAGAGTGCTAACATCTCCTTCCTTTTCTGGCCAGACGAGACATTCTGCCTCGTTCTTTTTATCACTCTAAGGAGAAATCTCAATGAAAATCCGTCCCTTGCATGATCGCGTGATCGTCAAGCGCCTGGAAGAAGAACGCAAGACGGCTTCCGGCATCGTCATTCCCGACACCGCCACCGAAAAGCCTGATCAAGGCGAAATCATCGCTGTAGGCACGGGCAAGCTGCTCGACGACGGCAAGGTGCGCGCCCTGGAAGTTAAGGTCGGCGACCGCGTCCTGTTCGGTAAATACTCCGGCCAGTCGGTCAAGGTCGATGGCCAGGAGCTGCTGGTCATGCGCGAAGAAGACATCATGGGCGTCATCGAGTCCAAATAAACCATCATTATTTCAGGAGATTAAGTAATGGCTAAAGAAGTCAAGTTTGGCGATTCCGCCCGTCAGCGCATGGTCGCCGGCATCAACATCCTGGCCGACGCGGTCAAGGTTACCCTCGGCCCCAAAGGCCGCAATGTCGTGCTGGAGCGTTCTTTCGGCGCCCCGACCGTTACCAAGGACGGCGTCTCCGTCGCCAAGGAAATCGAGCTGAAGGACAAGTTCGAAAACATGGGTGCTCAGATGGTCAAGGAAGTCGCTTCCAAGACCTCCGATGTCGCTGGGGATGGCACCACCACCGCCACCGTGCTGGCTCAGAGCATCGTCCGTGAAGGCATGAAGTTCGTCGCCGCTGGGATGAACCCGATGGATCTCAAGCGCGGCATCGACAAGGCCGTCATCGCCACCATCGAAGAACTGAAGAAGCAGTCCAAGCCCTGCTCGACCAGCAAGGAAATCGCCCAGGTTGGCTCGATCTCGGCCAACTCCGACGCCAACATCGGCGAAATCATCGCCAATGCCATGGACAAGGTCGGCAAGGAAGGCGTCATCACCGTCGAAGACGGCAAGAGTCTGCAAAATGAACTGGAAGTGGTCGAAGGCATGCAGTTCGACCGTGGTTATCTGTCGCCCTACTTCATCAACAATCCGGACAAGCAGATCGCCATTCTGGACAACCCCTTCATCCTGCTGTTCGACAAGAAAATCAGCAACATCCGTGACCTGCTGCCGGTACTGGAACAAGTCGCCAAGGCGGGCCGTCCGCTGCTCATCATCGCCGAAGACGTCGAAGGCGAAGCACTGGCCACCCTGGTGGTCAACAACATCCGTGGCATCCTCAAGACCTGTGCCGTCAAGGCTCCGGGCTTTGGTGACCGCCGCAAGGCCATGCTGGAAGACATCGCCATCCTGACCAACGGCGTGGTCATCGCCGAAGAAGTCGGTTTGAGCCTGGAAAAGGCCGAACTGAAAGACCTGGGCCAGGCCAAACGCATCGAGATCGGCAAGGAAAACACCATCATCATCGACGGCGCCGGTATCGCCGACAACATCCAGGCACGTGTCAAGCAAATCCGCAAGCAAATCGAAGAAGCCACCAGCGACTACGACAAGGAAAAGCTGCAAGAGCGCGTCGCCAAGCTGGCCGGCGGTGTCGCCCTGATCAAGGTCGGCGCGGCCACCGAAGTCGAAATGAAGGAAAAGAAGGCTCGCGTAGAAGACGCGCTGCACGCTACCCGTGCCGCCGTTGAAGAAGGCATCGTCGCCGGCGGCGGCGTGGCTCTGCTGCGTGCCCGTCAGACCGTGGGCGCACTCAAGGGCGACAACCACGACCAGGACGCTGGCATCAAGATCGTCCTGCGCGCGCTGGAACAGCCGATGCGTGAAATCGTTGCCAATGCCGGCGACGAACCCAGCGTGGTGGTCAACAAGGTCGCCGAAGGCAAGGGCAACTATGGCTACAACGCCGCCACTGGCGAGTACGGTGACATGGTGGCCATGGGCGTGCTGGATCCGACCAAGGTGACGCGCACCGCGCTGCAAAACGCCGCTTCCGTGGCCGGCCTGATGCTGACAACCGATTGCATGGTGGCCGAGCTGGTCGAAGACAAGCCCGCCATGCCGGATATGGGCGGTATGGGCGGTATGGGTGGCATGGGTGGCATGGGCGGCATGGGCATGTAATTCCCACTGCCCCCACTGCCCACTGCTCTCCGGCCGTTTCCCGGACAAACGGCTCGTCGTTGCTCTCTGGCACGGCGAGCCGTTTTTTTATGCCCGCACGCAGGCAAGAATATGGCGCCTCAGAATCAGGGGCTCAAAACACTCAATATCCCCAAAAAACGCGCACAAAAAAGCCGGGATAACCCGGCTTTTTATCGGTCATGATGGCCAGGCTGACCTGGTGACCTTGTGTTACTCGTTACTCATTACTCATTACTCCGCAGTAACGGCCTCTGCCTGCTCCGGCTGATCGAGCAGTTCGACCAGTGCCATCGGTGCGTTGTCTCCCTGACGGAAACCCATCTTCAGGATACGCACGTAGCCACCATTGCGATTGGCAAAGCGCGGCCCCAGCTCATCAAAAATCTTGACGACCATTTCGCGATCACGCAGACGGTCAAAAGCCAGACGGCGATTGGCCAGGCTGGGCTTCTTTCCCAGGGTAATCATCGGCTCGACCACACGGCGCAATTCCTTGGCCTTGGGCAGAGTCGTCTTGATGGTTTCATGGCGCAACAGCGAATTCGTCATGTTGCGGAGCATCGCCAGGCGATGCGAAGAAGTGCGGTTCAGCTTACGCAGACCATTACCGTGACGCATGATAGTTCCTCTGGTTTATGCACCTGCCGCTGCATGCAAACAGGTGGTTATTCGTTATGGAGGGGATTCGCTCAGGAAGCTCGGTCAAAGCCTAATGGCGGCCAGTTTTCAAGTTTCATTCCCAAGGCCAGCCCACGCGACGCAAGGACTTCCTTGATTTCGTTGAGCGACTTGCGACCCAGGTTCGGGGTCTTGAGCAGCTCGGGTTCGGTGCGTTGGATCAGGTCACCGATGTAGTAGATATTTTCGGCCTTCAGGCAATTAGCCGAACGTACCGTCAACTCGAGATCATCCACCGAGCGCAGCAGGAGAGGATCCACCACTGCCTGTTTGGGCGCTTCCGCCGAAGTCGGCATGCCTTCCAGCTCGGCAAACACCGACATCTGGTCAATCAGGATGCGGGCCGCATAACGCACAGCCTCTTCCGGATCGATGGCACCGTTGGTTTCGATATCCATGACTAGTTTATCAAGGTCGGTGCGCTGCTCGACGCGGGCGGCCTCTACCGAGTAGCTAACCCGATGCACCGGGCTAAAGGAAGCATCCAGCAGGATGTGGCCAATACCACGGGTTTCCTTGTCGGCCGAACGTGAGGAAGCGGGAACATAGCCACACCCACCTTCAACCTTGATCTGGATATCCAACTTGCCCCCTGGGGCGATATGGGCGATGACATGATCCGGATTGATGATCTCGACGTCATGAGTCGTCTCGATATCACCAGCAGTCACCACGCCCTCACCCTTCTTCGACAAGGTCAGTAGCGCCTCGCCACGGTTGTGGAGCTTGAGCACGACACCCTTGATGTTCAACAGGACATCGACGACATCCTCACGAACACCATCCAGCGTCGAATACTCGTGTAACACCCCTTCGATCTTGGCAGCCGTCGGGGCATAGCCCGGCATGGAAGACAGGAGGATACGACGCAGGGCATTGCCCAGCGTATGACCATAGCCCCGCTCAAAGGGCTCCATCACCACCCGCGCATGAACCGGGGAAAGCGTTTGCACATCAACATGACGCGGCTTCAGAAGCGCACTGCTTTGCATCTGGATTCCTCGTGATTAAAAGTAGTTGACGGAGAACGGCACAGGCCGCCCTCCGTAATCAAAGCCGAACGCCGATTAGCGGGAATAAAGTTCGACGATCAGACCTTCGTTGATGGTCGGCGACAACTCAGCACGTTGGGGGTATGCCTTGAAGGTCCCCTTCCCGGCTTTGGCATCCACCTCGACCCACTCAGGAAAACCACGCGACTCTGCCGCTTCGAGAGCCGCCTTGACGCGCAGCTGATTGCGAGCAGTGTCGGTCAACTGAACGACATCACCGGGGCGCAGGGTATAGGACGGAATATTGACGCGTTTGCCATTGACCAGCACGCCGTTATGCCGCACGACCTGGCGCGACTCGGCGCGGGAAGCACCAAAGCCCATACGGTAAGCCGTAGCATCCAGACGCGCCTCCAGCAATTGCAACAGGTTTTCACCCGTCTGCCCCTTGCGACGATCCGCCTCGGCAAAGGTCTTGCGGAACTGACGCTCGAGAACGCCATAAGTACGGCGCACCTTCTGCTTTTCACGCAGCTGCGTGCCATAGCCAGAAAGGCGCTGACCGGATTTCTGACCATGTTGACCCGGTGCGTAACTACGACGCTCCACCGGGCACTTGTCGGTAAAACACTTATCCGCCTTCAGAAACAACTTCTCGCCTTCACGGCGGCACTGCCGGCACTTGGGATCAAGATTGCGAGCCACAATTTACTCCTTGAATTTCTTTTATTCTCTGCAACGCAGCCAGGCGACTTAAATGCGACGACGCTTGGGCGGCCGGCAGCCGTTGTGAGGAATCGGGGTGATGTCGGTAATACTGGAAATCTTGATCCCCAATGCATTCAGGGCACGCACGGCCGATTCACGGCCGGGGCCAGGCCCCTTGATACGCACCTCAAGGTTCTTGATGCCGCACTCCTGCGCCATCTTGCCTGCCGCTTCGGCAGCCACCTGAGCAGCAAACGGCGTACTTTTGCGCGAACCCTTGAAGCCAGCACCACCGGAAGTCGCCCACGACAAGGCATTGCCCTGACGGTCGGTGATAGTGATGATGGTGTTATTGAAAGAAGCATGCACGTGGGCAATGCCCTCGGCGACATTCTTCTTGATTTTCTTGCGAACCTTGGTTGCAGTCTTGGCCATGTCAGTTTCCTAAATCACTTCTTGGCGCCGGCGATTGCCTTGCGCGGACCCTTGCGTGTGCGTGCATTGGTACGGGTGCGCTGACCACGGCACGGCAAGCCACGGCGATGACGCAAACCACGGTAGCAGCCCAGATCCATCAACCGCTTGACATTCATCGTCACTTCACGGCGCAGGTCACCTTCCACGGTGTACTTGCCCACCTCTTCGCGCAGACGCTCCATCTCGGCATCCGTCAGATCCTTGATCTTGGTTGCCACAGCGATACGGGCGGCCTCGCAAATCTTCTTGGCGCGCGTGTTACCAATGCCGTAAATCGCCGTCAAGGCAATCACGGTGTGTTGATGATTCGGAATATTTACCCCAGCTATGCGGGCCATACACTCACCTTAAAATGTGCATCCCTCGAGGGGAAACGGGAAATTATAACAAGTGCTGCACAAATATCAAGCACTCAACCCTGACGCTGCCACTCAACCCTGACGCTGCTTATGACGCGGATCCGTGCAGATCACACGGACAACGCGGTTGCGGCGAATGATTTTGCAGTTACGGCAAATACATTTGACCGAAGCCATTACTTTCATGACACTTCTCCGGATATCTAACGATGAATCACTTGGCACGGAAGACGATACGACCCTTGCTCAGATCGTAGGGCGTCAACTGCACCGTTACCTTGTCTCCCGGCAGAATCCGGATGTAGTGCATCCGCATCTTGCCGGAAATATGACCCAGAACAACGTGGCCATTTTCAAGCTTTACCTTGAATGTCGCATTAGGCAAGTTCTCCTGCACCTCGCCCTGCATTTCAATCATGTCCTCTTTTGACATCTTGCTATCGCTTACCCGCTTACGCTTACCTAGCCGGAAAGCCGGCACCCTTGAAATTCGCTTTTTTCAACAGACTCTCGTACTGGTGCGACATGATGTACGCCTGAACCTGGGACATGAAATCCATCGTAACCACCACGATGATCAGCAGCGACGTGCCACCAAAATAGAACGGCACGTTCCACTTAAGAATCAGAAATTCCGGAATCAAACAGACCACCGTGACGTAGATTGCCCCGACCAGCGTCAGACGCAACAGTATCCGCTCAATGTAGCGTGCCGTCTGATCACCTGGCCGTATTCCCGGCACGAAGGCCCCGCTCTTCTTCAGGTTGTCCGCGGTTTCCTTGGAATTAAAGACCAGCGCCGTGTAAAAGAAACAGAAGAAAATGATGGCGGTCGCATACAGGATGACATACGGCGGCTGCCCGGGAGAAAGCTTATCGGCAATATCCTTCAGCCACGAAAAGTTGCTGTTAGAACCGAACCAGCTGGCTACCGTCGCCGGAAAGAGGATGATGCTGGAGGCAAAAATCGGCGGGATCACCCCGGACATATTCAGCTTCAATGGCAGATGTGAGCTCTGACCACCATAAATCTTGTTACCCACCTGACGCTTGGCATAATTGACCAGAATCTTCCGCTGCCCACGCTCGACAAACACTACGGCATAGGTCACGGCGATGACTAGGGCAAAAATGAACAAGGCCGAAACAGGATGAATACTGCCGGTCTTGACCAATTCCAGCAAGCCACCCAAAGCACTAGGTAAGCCGGCCGCAATCCCGGCAAAAATGATGATGGAAATACCATTACCCAGGCCACGTTCGGTAATCTGTTCACCCAGCCACATCAGGAACATCGTTCCCGTCAACAGCGTTGTGACAGCCATCACCCGGAACATCGGCCCGGGATCAAGCACCAGACCCTGCTGCGATTCCAGCGCAATGGCAATTCCCAACCCCTGGAACAACGCCAGGCCGACCGTACCATAACGCGTGTATTGGGTAATCTTGCGCCGCCCAGCCTCGCCTTCCTTCTTGAGAGCTTCCAGCTGCGGCGAAGCGATTGTGACCAGCTGCATGATGATCGAGGCCGAAATATACGGCATGATCCCGAGCGCAAAAATGGTAAAGCGCGAAAGAGCCCCCCCCGAGAAGAGGTTGAACACTCCCAGAATGCCACCCTTTTGCCCCTCGAACAGCTGCGCCAATGCCACCGGATCAATGCCAGGCACAGGAATGTGAGCACCAATCCGATAGACGATGATCGCCCCCAGCAAAAATCCAAGGCGACGCCAAAGGTCACCAAATTTGCCGGTGTTGCCAACCGCCTTGTTCAACGGATTTGCAGTGGAAGTGCTCAAAACAGATGCTTTCCTGGCTCAGGAGCGTCGAGTCGTCATGACTCAGGCCGCACCCGCGGCGGCACTGACAGTACCCCCGACGGCTTCGATGGCTGCCTTGGCACCCTTGGTGGCACCTACGCCCGTCAAGGTTACCTTGCGTGTAATGGCCCCCGACAGGATGACCTTGGCCGACAGCGCCAGTACCGGAACGATTCCCGCCTGCTTCAACGCCAGCAGGTCGATCTCGGTCAACGGCAACTTCTCGATCTCGGACAAACGCACTTCGACGTTCAGATCACGCGTCAGCGAATTGAAGCCACGCTTGGGCAAACGACGCTGCAGCGGCATCTGACCGCCCTCGAAGCCCACTTTGTGGAAGCCGCCCGCGCGGGACTTTTGCCCCTTGTGGCCACGGCCTGCTGTCTTGCCCAGGCCACTGCCGATGCCACGACCAACGCGGCGCTTGGCATGGGTTGCACCCTCTGCCGGTTTTATGGTATTCAGTCGCATTGCCTTAACCCTCGCACTTCACCAGATAGGCGACTTTGTTGATCATGCCACGCACACAGGGCGTGTCTTCCAGCAGCGCGCTGCTGTTGAGCCGACGCAGACCCAGACCGCGCACCGTGGCGCGGTGATCGGTCTTGGTGCCGATCAGGCTCTTGACCAGCGTAACCTTGATTTTTTTCTCAGCCATGTTGCTTACCCCATGATGTCCTGCACGCTCTTGCCACGCTTGGCGGCAATCTCGGCAGGCGTATTCATCGCTTGCAGGCCATTGATGGTGGCGCGTACGACGTTGTACGGATTGGTGGAGCCATAAATCTTGGCAACGACATCGGTGACGCCCGCCACTTCGAATACGGCACGCATCGGGCCACCAGCAATGATGCCGGTACCAGCGCTGGCCGGTTGCATCAACACACGGCAAGCGCCGTGGTGACCGACCACCGTATGCTGCAGCGTACCCTCCTTGAGGCTGACGCGCGACAGCTTGCGACGCGCCTCTTCCATTGCCTTCTGCACGGCCACCGGCACTTCACGCGACTTGCCTTTGCCCATGCCCACGCCACCGTCGCCATCACCCACGACGGTCAGCGCAGCGAAGCCGAGAATACGCCCACCCTTCACGACCTTGGTCACGCGATTGATGGCAACCATCTTCTCGCGCATGCCGTCGTCGATCTTCTCCGGCGCCTGTTGTTGCTTCCTGTTTTGCGGTTTAGCCATTATTTGTCTCGCTCAATTGCGTCTGCTTGCTCGCGGAAAACCCACGGAACCACTTAGAACTTCAAGCCGCCCTCACGCGCGGCATCTGCCAGCGCCTTGATGCGACCGTGGTAGTGAAAACCGGAGCGATCAAAAGAAACACTCTCTATCCCCTTGGCCTTGGCGCGCTCGGCGATCAGCTTGCCGACCATCTCGGCAGCCTTGACGTTGCCGCCATTCGGAATCTTGCCGCGAACTTCCGCTTCGATCGTCGAAGCAGCAGCCAGAACCTGGGTGCCACAGCCAGAGAAAATCTGCGCATAGATATGCAGATTGGTACGATGCACGGTCAGGCGCACGGCCTTGAGTTCGGCAATCTTGGCGCGAGTCCTGCGGGCCCTGCGCAAACGTGTCAATTTCTTGTCCATGATTGTCCGCTCTTATTTCTTCTTCGTTTCCTTGATGATCACCCGCTCATCGGCGTAGCGCACACCCTTGCCCTTGTAGGGCTCCGGCGAACGATACGCACGAATCTCGGCGGCAACCTGCCCCACCTTCTGGCGATCAATGCCCTTGATGATGATCTCGGTCTGCGACGGAGTTTCGCACTTCACCCCTGCCGGCATCTCATGCACGATTGGATGCGAGAATCCCAGCGACAGATTCAGCTTATCGCCCTGCGCCTGGGCACGAAACCCTACGCCCACCAATGCCAGCTTCTTCTCGAAGCCCTTGGTGACACCCGTGACCATGTTGTTAACCAAGGCACGCATCGTGCCAGACATCGCCCCGGCATTCGGCTGGCCAGCAACAGCCTTGCACAGCAGTTTGTCGCCCTCACGCTCTACCTGCACAGCAGGCAACATGAACTGCGTCAGCGTACCAAGCGGCCCCTTGACACTGATATCGGCAGCGCCCAGAGTGACCTCGACGCCTTTCGGCACATCAACCGGATATTTTGCAATACGTGACATCGTCGTCCCCTTATGCAACGATACAGAGGACTTCGCCACCGACATTCGCGGCGCGTGCCTTGCGATCCGTCATCACCCCCTTGGGCGTGGACACAATGGCAACCCCCAGACCGTTCATGACCTGCGGCAGTTCATCCTTGCCGCGATAAATCCGCAGGCCAGGTTTGGAAACACGCTCGATACGCTCGATGACAGAGCGACCGGCGTAATATTTCAGTGCAATGTCGAGCAAGGGCTTGCCGCCGTTCTCGCGCACCGCAAACTCATCGATGTAGCCTTCATCCTTCAGCACATTCGCAATCGCCACCTTCAACTTCGAAGACGGCATGATCACCGCCGTCTTCTGTGCAGACTGGGCGTTACGGATGCGGGTCAGCATATCGGCAACCGGATCGGTCATACTCATGGTGATCTCTCCTTTACCAGCTGGCCTTGGTCACGCCAGGAACTTCACCGCGCATCACGACATCACGCAGCTTGTTGCGGCACAGACCGAACTTGCGAAAAACACCCCGTGGGCGCCCCGTCACTTCACAGCGGTTACGCTGACGCGAGGGCGAAGAATTACGGGGCAACTGTTGAAACTTCAAACGCGCCGCCATGCGCTCTTCCGCCGGCAGATTGACGTTGTCGTATATCGCCGCCAGCTCGGCACGCTTGGCGGCATATTTTTCTGCCGTGCGCACGCGCTTCAGCTCGCGATTGATCATAGATTTTTTGGCCATGTGTCCCTCAGTTCTTGAAGGGGAATTTGAATGCAGCAAGCAGGGCCTTGCCCTCTGCGTCCGTCTTGGCGGTCGTCGTGATGCTGATGTTCATCCCGCGCAACACGTCGATCTTGTCGTACTCGATCTCGGGGAAAATGATCTGTTCCTTGACGCCGACGTTGTAATTGCCGCGACCGTCGAAGCCCTTACCCGAGATGCCACGGAAGTCGCGAATACGCGGCATCGCGATCGTGACCAGACGATCAAGAAACTCGTACATGCGCTCACCGCGCAACGTCACCATGCAACCGATCGGATAATCCTCACGGATCTTGAACCCGGCAATAGCCTTGCGTGCCTTGGTCACCACAGGTTTCTGGCCGGCAATCTTGACCATGTCACCCACCGCGTGCTCCAGCACTTTTTTGTCCGCCACCGCCTCACCCACACCCATGTTCAGGGTAATTTTGGTGATACGCGGCACTTCCATGACCGAACCGTAGTTGAACTTACCTTTCAGTTCAGCCACAACCGTATTTTTGTAATATTCCTGCAAGCGAGCCATGATCGTCCTTACACGTCCACAACTTCGCCGTTCGACTTGAATACCCGAACCTTGCGACCATCGTCCAGGGTCTTGATCCCGACGCGATCGGCTTTCTGGGTAGCCGGATTGAACAGCGCAACATTGGAAACCTGAATGGGCATCTCTTTCTCGACGATACCCCCCTGCTGACCTTTCATGGGATTCGGCTTCGCATGCTTCTTGACGCGATTGACCCCATCAACAAGCAGACGCTGCTCGTCGAGTCGCGCAAGAACCACACCCTGCTTACCCTTGTCCTTGCCAGTGATTACGATGACATTGTCACCTTTGCGTAACTTGTTCATGGCAATTCCTCAAAGAACCTCAGGCGCCAGCGAAACGATCTTCATGAAGCGCTCAGTACGCAATTCACGCGTCACTGGCCCGAAGATGCGCGTGCCGATCGGCTCGAGCTTGTTGTTCAGCAAAACCGCTGCGTTGTCATCAAACCTGACCAGCGAGCCATCGGCGCGACGCACACCTTTGGCCGTACGAACCACCACGGCCGTGTAAACATCACCCTTCTTGACCCTGCCACGAGGCGCAGCATCCTTGACGCTGACCTTGATGACATCACCAATGCCCGCATAGCGGCGCTTAGAGCCACCGAGCACCTTGATGCACTGGACTGACCTGGCGCCGGTATTGTCGGCGACGGTCAACCGTGTCTGCATTTGTATCATTCAATTATCCCCAACTTAATTCGCGATCAACCTGCCAGCGCGATCAGTCTTGGAACCCACAAGGGGTCATAATCACCACGCCCATGCGTTCCAAGGCGCAGCACGAACTTCCAGCAAAGTCGGCCATTATGCACAGCTCGACTTCCACTGTCAACTACTCAAACATCAAAAATCGATGCTGATTCTGCTAATTCTGCTTAAACCAGACGAGCCTTTTCGACGACGCGCGTCACGCGCCAGGCCTTGGTCTTGGAGATCGGCGTACATTCCTCGATCTGCACCAGGTCACCGAACTTCGCATCGCCATTCTCGACATGGGCATGGTACTTCTTGCTGCGCAGAACCATCTTGCCAATCACGGGATGCTCGACACGGCGCTCGATCAGCACGGTCACCGTTTTTTCCATCTTGTCACTAACCACCTTGCCGGTCAAAGTGCGGCGCATCTTTTCCGCTGTTTCACTCATTTGGCCACACCTCTTTCATGCAGGACGGTCTTGACGCGCGCGATATCCTTGCGCGTCTTGCCGATCTGGCTGTAGTTGCTCAATTGCTGGGTTGCTACCTGCATGCGCAGACCAAACTGTGCCTTGCGCAAATCTAGGAGCTCCTTCTCCAGCTCGGCCGTATCTTTCTGTCTCAAATCTTTCGCGTTCATGATTTACCCCAGGAGTCGCGTCACAAACGTCGTCTCGATCGGCAACTTGGCGGCAGCAAGGCGGAAAGCCTCGCGTGCCAAGGACTCATCGACGCCGTCCATTTCATAAAGAACCTTGCCCGGCTGAATCTCGGCAACCCAATACTCCGGGTTCCCCTTACCATTCCCCATTCGAACCTCGAGCGGCTTCTTGGAAATGGGCTTGTCCGGGAAAATACGGATCCAGATGCGACCACCGCGCTTGATGTGGCGGGTCATGGCACGACGAGCCGATTCGATCTGACGTGCTGTCAGGCGACCACGCCCGACTGCCTTGAGACCAAACTCACCGAAACTCACCTTGGCACCACGCGTGGCGACACCGGTATTCCGGCCCTTGTGCTGTTTACGGTATTTGGTGCGTGAGGGTTGCAGCATGTTTTACTCCTTCGCTTCCTTGGCGGCGGGCTCGACCTCTGTCTTGCGCACGCGCTTGACAGGAGCCTTGGCCTGACCATCATCCTGTGGCTTGGTGGCGGCAGAGCGCGGCTCGCCAGCACGGTCTGCCGGGTTGCGCATCGGCGCACGACGTGCCGGTGGTTTACGTTGATCATCGGCGGAGGACTCCGGCGTCAGTGCTGCCGCGTCCTTCTTGCCAACCATTTCACCCTTGAACACCCAGACCTTGACTCCGATGATGCCGTAGGTGGTCTTGGCTTCCGAGGTACCGTAGTCAATATCAGCGCGCAGCGTATGCAGCGGCACACGGCCTTCACGATACCACTCGCAGCGGGCGATTTCCGCGCCATTCAAACGGCCGGAGCTCATGATCTTGATGCCTTGGGCGCCCAGACGCATGGCATTCTGCATCGCCCGCTTCATGGCTCGGCGGAACATGATGCGCTTTTCAAGCTGCTGGGCAATCGAATCAGCAATCAGCTGGGCATCGATTTCCGGCTTGCGGATTTCTTCGATGTTGACATGAACCTGGCCACCGAGAATCTTTTGCAGATCAGCCTTCAGCAGCTCGATATCTTCACCCTTCTTGCCGATGACCACACCCGGACGAGCGCTGTACACCGTGATCCGGGCATTCTTTGCCGGACGATCGATGACGACGCGCCCCACCGAAGCATGTGCCAGTTTCTTCTTCAGATAATCGCGAACTTTCAGGTCTTCATTGAGCATGACCGGAAAATTCTTGCTGTCCGCAAACCAGCGTGATGACCAGTTACGCGTGACCGCGAGGCGAAAACCAGTCGGATGTATTTTCTGTCCCATAGTTCTTCCTTAGTCTCCGACCGTAACGTAGATATGGCTGGTCTGCTTGAGGATATGATTGCCCCGCCCTTTGGCACGAGCAGTGAACCGCCTCAATACAGCTGCCTTCTCGACATGGATGGTCTTGACTTTCAGTGCATCGATATCGGCGCCATCGTTATGCTCGGCATTGGCGATGGCCGACTCAAGCACTTTTTTGATGATCACAGCACCCTTTTTTGGGCTGAACGTCAGAATGTTGAGCGCCTGATCGACCGACTTGCCACGGATGAGGTCGGCAACCAGCCGCCCCTTCTGGGCCGAAAGACGAACACCGCGTAGGATCGCATTGGTTTCCATTGTCATCCCTTACCTCTTGACAGCCTTCTTGCCGCCGGCGTGACCTTTGAAGGTACGCGTCAGGGCAAACTCACCCAGCTTGTGCCCCACCATGTTTTCCGAAACATAGACCGGAATATGCTGCTTGCCGTTATGCACCGCAATCGTCAGACCCACAAAATCCGGCAGAATGGTCGAACGACGCGACCAGGTCTTGATCGGGCGCTTGTCGTTGGTCTCGCGTACCGTATCGACCTTTTTCAGCAGATGGGCATCGATGAACGGGCCCTTTTTAAGCGAACGTGTCATTTATCACCTCTTGTTGCGCGGGCGGCGCTGAACGATCATGCTGCTCGTACGCTTGTTGCTGCGCGTACGATAGCCCTTGGTCTTGACCCCCCACGGACTGACCGGATGCATCCCGGCAGCCGTGCGACCTTCACCACCACCATGCGGGTGATCCACCGGGTTCATGACCACACCACGTACCGTCGGACGGATACCGCGCCAGCGCTGGGCACCAGCCTTACCGATGGAACGCAAGCTGTGCTCTTCATTGCCCACTTCACCGATGGTGGCACGGCATTCGATATGCACACGACGGATTTCACCAGAGCGCAGACGCAACTGAGCGTAAGACCCTTCACGCGCCATCAGCTGCACCGAAGTTCCGGCAGCACGGGCAATCTGAGCCCCTTTGCCCGGCGTCATCTCGATGCAGTGGATGGTGGAGCCCACCGGAATATTACGGATCGGCAGGGTGTTACCCGGCTTGATCGGTGCTTCCGAGCCACTGACCAGCTGCGTTCCCACCGCCACGCCACGCGGCGCGATGATGTAACGGCGCTCACCATCGGCGTAGCACAGCAGCGCCAGATTCGCCGAGCGGTTCGGATCATATTCCAGGCGCTCGACTGTTGCCGGCACGCCATCCTTGTCGCGACGAAAATCGACGACACGATAATGTTTCTTGTGGCCGCCACCCTGATGACGCACGGTGATATGACCGTGGTTGTTACGACCAGCCTTGCTGTGCTTGGTCTCAAGCAGGGCTGCGTGCGGCCGCCCCTTGTGCAGGTCAGGATTGACCAGCTTGACCAGTGAGCGACGACCCGGCGAGGTCGGCTTGACTTTGACGAGTGCCATTTATGCAGCCCCCCCTTCGGCAAAATTAATTTCCTGGCCGGGCTTGAGGCAGACAAAAGCCTTCTTGGCATCGCTACGACGCCCCATGCTGCGACCAAAGCGCTTGACCTTGCCCTTCAGGTTGGAAATCTGCACCGAATCAACCTGCACCTTGAACAACAGCTCAACGGCAGCCTTGACTTCGGGCTTGGTGGCATCCGAGGTGACAAAGAACACTACCTGCTCGTTCTTGTCGGCAATGAAGGTCGCCTTCTCGGAGATTTGCGGCGCCAACAGCACCTGCAACAAACGTTCTTGATTGAAGTTGCTCATCCCAGCATCTCCTCCATCTTGGCCACGGCACTCTTGGTCAGCAGCACCTTGGGGAAACGGATCAGCGACAGCGGATCGGTTTCGGCGACCTCAAGCACCAGCACGCGCGGCAGATTGCGCGAAGCCAGATACAGGTTTTCATCGAGCGCGTCAGTGACGACCAGCACAGAATCCAGCCCCATGCCCTTGAGCTTCCGGGCAAACTGGCGAGTCTTCGGCGTATCGATACGCAGATCGTCAACGACGATCAGGCGATCTTCACGAGCCAGCTGCGACAGTATCGCTGCCATGCCGGCGCGATACATCTTGCGATTGACCTTCTGGCTGAAGTTTTCTTCCGGCGAGTTCGGGAAAATACGACCACCGCCACGCCACAACGGGCTGGACGTCATACCGGCGCGGGCACGGCCCGTCCCCTTCTGACGGAAAGGCTTCTTGGTGCTGTGCTTGACCTGCTCGCGATCTTTCTGCGCACGATTGCCGGAACGGGCATTCGCCTGATAGGCCACGACGACCTGATGCACCAGCGCTTCATTGTAGTCACGAGCAAACAGCGAATCACTGGCATTCAGTGTTGCCGCAGGCTGCCCCTGATCATTGATGAGTTTGAGTTCCATCACGCCCCCTTCACTGCCGGACGCACGATCACGTCGCCACCTTTGGCACCGGGAACCGCACCCCGTACCAACAGCAACTGACGTGCCTCATCGACACGCACGACTTCCAGATTCTGTTGGGTACGCTTGGCAGCACCATAGTGACCCGCCATCCGCTTGCCCGGAAACACCCGTCCCGGATCCTGCGCCATACCGATGGAGCCCGGCGAGTTATGCGAAACGGAGTTGCCGTGCGAAGCGCGGTTGGACGAAAAATTATGGCGTTTGATCGCACCGGTAAAACCCTTGCCGATCGAAGTACCGCTCACATCGACCTTCTGGCCGACGGAAAAAATCGTCGCATTGATGACATCCCCCGGCTTGAAGCCGGACAATGCCTGCGGCTCAACCGCGAACTCCCGCAACACGCTACCCGCCTCGACACCCGCCTTGGCAAGATGCCCCGCTGCCGCCTTATTGACGCGACTGGCACGACGCGCACCGAAGGCAACCTGAACCGCTGCATAACCGTCGAATTCAGGAGTCTTGATCTGGGTCACACGGTTATTCGACACGTCGAGCACCGTTACCGGGATGGTTGCCCCATCATCGGTAAAGATACGCGTCATGCCGACCTTGCGACCTACCAGGCCTAAAGTCATTTGTTGTTCCCTCTTGAGAGGCGCCGACTACAATTGGCCGGCGATGGACCAATGACAGATACATCGCAAAAAAACCGCGATGCACTGCCGCTTTTTTATTTACTGCAACTTGATTTCCACATCCACACCCGCCGGAAGATCCAGCTTCATCAGGGCATCAACTGTCTTGTCCGTCGGATCGACGATATCCATGAGGCGCAGGTGGGTACGGATTTCGAACTGATCGCGCGAGGTCTTGTTGACATGCGGCGAACGCAGCACGTTGTAACGCTCGATACGTGTCGGCAAAGGAACCGGGCCATGAACCACTGCACCCGTACGCTTGGCCGTATCGACAATCTCGAGCGCGGACTGATCGATCAGGCGATAGTCAAACGCCTTGAGGCGAATGCGGATTTTTTGATTCTGCATGTCAATTACCCAATAAAACTTAAAGAACGACGCCCAGAAATCCCAGGGGCGAAGACGCGAAAGGGCGAAATTCTATCGCCCTTCCAGCAGCCTTGCAAGCAATTTCTTACTCAATCACCTTGGCCACAACACCGGCGCCAACCGTGCGACCACCTTCGCGAATGGCGAAGCGCAGACCTTCTTCCATGGCGATCGGGGCGATCAGCTTGACAGTGATGGAGACGTTGTCGCCCGGCATGACCATCTCAGTACCCGCCGGCAGCTCGACCGAGCCGGTAACGTCCGTCGTGCGGAAGTAGAACTGCGGGCGATAGCCGTTGAAGAAGGGGGTGTGACGACCGCCTTCGTCTTTCGACAGAACGTAGATTTCAGCGCCAAAGTGAGTGTGCGGGGTGATGCTGCCGGGCTTGGCGAGCACTTGACCACGCTCGACGTCTTCACGCTTGGTGCCACGCAGCAGGATGCCAACGTTGTCACCTGCCTGACCTTGGTCGAGCAGCTTGCGGAACATTTCGACACCGGTACAGGTGGTCTTGACGGTCGGACGGATACCGACGATTTCGATTTCTTCGCCAACCTTGACGATGCCGCGCTCGATACGACCAGTGACGACGGTACCACGCCCGGAGATGGAGAAGACGTCTTCGATGGGCATGAGGAAGGCGCCATCGACGGCACGCTCAGGCGTGGGAATGTAGCTGTCGAGGGCGTCGGCCAGGCGGAAGATGGCGGGTTCGCCGATGTCGCTGGCGTCGCCTTCGAGGGCCTTGAGGGCGGAGCCTTTGACGATGGGGACGTCGTCGCCAGGGAATTCGTACTTGCTGAGCAGTTCGCGCACTTCCATTTCGACGAGCTCGAGGAGCTCGGCATCATCAACCATGTCGCACTTGTTCATGAAGACGATGATGTAGGGCACGCCAACTTGACGGGCGAGCAGGATGTGTTCGCGGGTCTGCGGCATGGGGCCATCAGCAGAGGAGACAACAAGAATGGCGCCGTCCATCTGGGCGGCTCCGGTAATCATGTTCTTGACGTAGTCGGCGTGGCCCGGGCAGTCGACGTGGGCGTAGTGACGGTTCTCGGTTTCGTATTCGACGTGGGCAGTGTTGATGGTGATGCCGCGGGCCTTTTCTTCCGGCGCTGCGTCAATCTGGTCGTAAGCCTTGGCTTCGCCACCAAACTTCCGCGACAGCACCGTGGTGATCGCCGCCGTCAGGGTCGTCTTGCCGTGGTCCACGTGACCAATCGTTCCTACGTTTACGTGCGGCTTGGTCCGCTCAAATTTGGCTTTTGCCATGATGGTTGTTCTCCAGCGTATTTTGAAATCAGAAAATTGGGATCAGCTTATTTCTTGCTGATGATAGCTTCGGCGACGTTCTTCGGTGCTTCGGCGTAATGCTTGAATTCCATGCTGTAGGTGGCGCGCCCTTGAGACAGCGAGCGCAGCGTGGTGGCATAGCCAAACATCTCGGCCAGCGGCACCTCGGCCTTGATGAGCTTGATGCCGCCCACCTGGTCTTCCATCCCCTGCACCATGCCGCGACGGCTGGACAGATCGCCCATGACGTTGCCCATGTAATCTTCCGGCGTCTCGACTTCAACGGCCATCATCGGCTCCAGCAGCACGGGGCTAGCCTTGCGCATGGCATCCTTGAAGGCCATCGAGGCCGCCATTTTGAAGGCGTTTTCGTTCGAATCCACGTCGTGGTAGGAACCATCAAACAGGGTGACCTTGACATCGACCACCGGGAAGCCGGCGAGCACCCCGTGCGGCAGCGTTTCCTGCAAGCCCTTATCGACCGCCGGAATGAATTCACGCGGCACCACCCCACCCTTGATGGCATCGACGAACTCGTAGCCCTTACCCTGCTCGTTCGGCTCGAGTTTGATCCAGACATGACCAAACTGGCCACGACCACCCGACTGCTTGACGAACTTGCCCTCCTGCTCAACAGCCTTGCGGATGGCCTCGCGGTAAGCCACCTGCGGCGCACCGACATTGGCCTCGACGTTGAACTCACGCTTCATGCGATCCACGATGATTTCGAGGTGCAACTCACCCATGCCCGAGATGATGGTCTGACCGGACTCTTCATCGGTACGCACCCGGAAGGACGGATCTTCCTGAGCCAGACGCCCCAGAGCAATACCCATCTTTTCCTGATCCGCCTTGGTCTTGGGTTCGACGGCCACATGAATCACCGGATCCGGGAACTCCATGCGCTCGAGGATGATGGGCTTCTCGATGTCACACAAGGTCTCCCCCGTCGTCACATCCTTCAGACCGATACAGGCCGCGATATCGCCCGCCAGAATCTCTTCAATTTCCTCTCGTTCATTGGCATGCATCTGTACGATACGGCCAATACGTTCCTTCTTACCCTTGACGGAGTTACAAATGGTATCGCCCTTCTTCAGGACACCAGAGTAAACACGAACGAAGGTCAGCTGTCCGACAAACGGGTCGGTCATCAACTTGAATGCCAGCGCGGAGAAGTTCTCCTTGTCGTCCGCCTTGCGCGTTGCAGGCTCGCCCGACTCGGTTTCCCCGCCAACATCCGGAATATCCACCGGCGACGGCAGCAGTTGCACGACCGCATCCAGCATGCGCTGCACACCCTTGTTCTTGAAAGCCGAACCGCACAGCATCGGCTGGATTTCGGTGGCAATCGTGCGCGTACGCAAACCGGCAACAATATCTTCCTCGCTCAAGTCCCCTTCTTCGAGATACTTGTTCATCAACTCTTCGGAAGCCTCGGCCGCTGCTTCGACCATGTTCTCGCGCCACTTCTTGGCATCTGCCTGCAGATTTTCGGGGATATCCGCGTAAGTAAATTTCATCCCCTGCGATGCCTCATCCCAGATGATGGACTTCATCTTGATCAGATCGACCACCCCTTGGAAAGTGTCTTCAGCACCAATCGGAATCACGATGGGCACCGGATTGGCCGACAGGCGCGTGCGCATCTGTTCGACCACCTTGAAGAAGTTGGCTCCAGTACGATCCATCTTGTTCACAAAGGCCAGACGCGGCACCTTGTACTTGGTCGCCTGACGCCAGACAGTTTCCGACTGTGGCTGCACCCCACCAACAGCGCAATACACCATACAGGCACCATCCAACACCCGCATCGAGCGCTCAACCTCGATGGTGAAATCGACGTGCCCCGGAGTATCGATGATATTAAAACGATGCTCGGGGAAAGACATATCCATCCCCTTCCAGAAGCAGGTCGTTGCCGCAGAAGTAATCGTGATCCCACGCTCCTGCTCCTGCTCCATCCAGTCCATGGTCGCAGCACCATCATGAACCTCACCAATCTTGTGGTTCACACCGGTGTAAAAAAGAATACGCTCGGTTGTGGTGGTCTTGCCGGCGTCGATGTGTGCGCTGATGCCGATATTGCGATAGCGCTCAATGGGGGTCTTGCGGGCCACTTGTTTATCCTGTCTTTAATTACGCCAAACCGCCTGGACATCCGCGATAACCGGATGCCGAGGCGGCGACGATCATTCCGAAAACGACACCTGCAAAGCAGGCACCGCGCTTGATTAGAAACGGAAATGCGAGAAAGCCTTGTTGGCCTCTGCCATACGGTGCACTTCGTCGCGCTTTTTCATCGCCGCACCACGGCCTTCCGCCGCCTCGAGCAGCTCATTGGCCAGCCGCTGACCCATCGACTTCTCGCTGCGCTTGCGTGCCGCTTCGCGCAACCAGCGCATCGACAACGCCATCCGGCGCGACGGACGCACTTCCACCGGCACCTGATAATTGGCACCACCGACACGACGGCTCTTGACTTCAACCACCGGCTTGACGTTATTGATAGCCTGCATGAACACTTCCAGCGGATCCTTGCCGCTCTTGCCGGAAATATTGTCGAAAGCACCATAAATGATGCGCTCGGCAACCGACTTCTTGCCAGCAGTCATCAGCACATTGACAAACTTGGAAACGTCAACGCTGCCAAATTTCGGATCTGGCAGGATATCGCGTTTCGGGACTTCTCTACGACGGGGCATTTGTTCTTCCTCTCAAAATTCAGCGGCAACCGATCAGGCAGCCTTCGGGCGCTTGCTGCCGTACTTGGAACGGCTCTGCTTGCGGTCCTTGACACCCTGGGTATCCAAGCTGCCACGCACGATGTGGTAGCGCACACCCGGCAAATCCTTGACACGACCACCACGGATCAGAACGACCGAGTGCTCCTGCAGGTTATGACCCTCACCGCCGATATACGAGATCACCTCGAAACCGTTGGTCAGACGCACCTTGGCAACCTTACGCAAGGCCGAATTCGGCTTCTTAGGGGTTGTCGTGTAGACGCGGGTACAGACGCCGCGCTTGGCCGGGCAGTTATCCAAGGCCGGAACCTTGCTTTTCGTGACAGGTGCCTGACGGCCCTTGCGTACAAGCTGATTGATGGTTGGCATAGACTTATTATTCCTGAGGCATTTCACGCCCCTCTTGCGAGAGGCAAAGATTGCGGATTATATGAAGGGTTGTTTCCTGCGTCAACTTGTGGCAGCATTTTCTTCGACTTCACCGGCTTCTTCTACCACTGGCGGTGCCAGGTCGACGCCCAGTGCCTGCATGCGACGGGTGCGGTGATACGCCAAACCCGTGCCGGCCGGGATCAGGCGACCAACGATGACGTTTTCCTTCAGGCCACGCAGCTCGTCGCGCTTGCCCATGATGGCGGCTTCGGTCAGAACGCGCGTGGTTTCCTGGAAGGATGCTGCCGAAATGAAGGAGTCTGTCGACAACGAAGCCTTGGTAATCCCCAACAGCAGGTACTCATACTGCGCACCGCGCTTACCATCAGCGATCAGCTTGTCGTTGGCCTCGAGAACCTCGGCACGCTCGACCTGCTCCTCGCGGATGAAATGGGAATCACCCGGCTCGGTAATAACCACACGGCGCAGCATCTGACGCACAATGACTTCGATGTGTTTGTCATTGATCTTGACGCCTTGCAGACGATACACGTCCTGCACTTCGTCGATGATGTAACGCGCCAGTTCCTCGACCCCCTTCAGACGCAGGATGTCATGCGGCTCTGCCGGGCCATCGACGATGAACTCACCCTTATTCACGACCTGGCCATCATGTGCCATGACGTGCTTCTCCTTGGGGATGAGGTACTCATGTGCCGCGCCATCCGGCTCGGTGATGACCAGGCGCTGCTTGCCCTTGGTATCCTTGCCGAATGATACCGTGCCTGTCACTTCTGCCAGCATGCCGGCATCCTTCGGAGAACGCGCTTCGAAGAGCTCGGCCACCCGCGGCAGACCACCGGTAATATCGCGCGTCTTCGAGGACTCCTGCGGAATGCGTGCCAGCACGTCACCGACGCTGACTACCTGGCCATCCTTGACGGTAATCAGTGAGCCCACCTGGAGGGTGATGGCCACCGAGTGCTCGGTGCCGTGTATCTTGACTTCCTGCCCCTGTTCGTCGATCAACTTGACCTGCGGACGCACGCCCTTGGCCTGAGATTTGCCGCTACTACGCTTGCCGTCGATGACCACCAGCGTAGACAACCCGGTCACATCATCGATCTGCTTGGCAACCGTCGCGCCCTCGATCACGTTTTCGAACTTGACCGTACCGGCATACTCGGTCACGATCGGCCGGGTATGGGGATCCCAGGTTGCCAGCACTGCCCCGGCCTTGACGTGCTTGCCATCATCCCCATGCAGGGTGGCACCATAAGGCACTTTGTGACGCTCGCGCTCACGGCCGTTATCATCGGCAATGATGATCTCGCCGGAACGGGAAATGATGATCTTCTCGTCCTTGGGGTTCGTGACATAGCGGATAGACGAAAGATAACGAACGGAGCCCGTGCTCTTTGCTTCGATCTGACTCTGTGCCGCAGCACGTGATGCCGCACCGCCAACGTGGAAAGTCCGCATGGTGAGCTGCGTACCCGGCTCACCAATCGACTGTGCGGCAATGACGCCAACAGCCTCACCGATATTGACCAGTGAGCCCCGCCCCAGATCGCGACCATAGCACTTGGCACACAGGCCATAACGCGTCTCGCAATTCAGCGGCGTGCGCACCCGGACTTCATCGACACCAAGATCGTCGATCAGATCGACAGCATCTTCATCCAGCATGGTGCCGGCCATGATGACGGGATCCTGGGTATCCGGACTCAAGACATCACTGACCAGCACACGCCCGAGAATGCGCTCACGCAACGGCTCGACCACTTCACCGCCCTCGACCAGCGCCTTCATGTTGAAGCCCAGATCAGTACCGCAATCGTCTTCGATAACCACCAGATCCTGCGTCACATCCACCAGACGACGAGTCAGATAACCCGAGTTTGCAGTTTTCAGTGCGGTATCAGCCAGACCCTTACGTGCGCCGTGCGTCGAGATGAAGTACTGCAAAACGTTGAGGCCTTCACGGAAGTTCGAGGTAATCGGTGTCTCGATGATGGAACCATCCGGCTTGGCCATCAGTCCGCGCATGCCGGCCAGTTGCTTGATCTGTGCCGCAGAGCCCCGCGCCCCGGAATCAGCCATCATGTAGATGGCATTAAAGGATTCCTGATTCACCATCTTGCCATCGCGATCCTTGACCTGCTGCACGGCCAGTTGATCCATCATGGCCTTGGCCACCTGATCCCCGGCACGACCCCAGATATCGACGACCTTGTTGTAGCGCTCGCCCACCGTCACCAAACCCGAGGTGTACTGCTTTTCAATTTCCTTCACTTCGCACTCGGCCGCATCCATGATGACCTGCTTCTGGGTCGGCACCAGCATGTCATCGACACAGATCGAAATGCCGGAGCGCGTCGCATGACCAAAACCAGCCTGCAACAGCTTGTCGGCAAAGATCACCGTCTCGCGCAAGCCGCAACGACGGAAGCAGACATTGATGAGTTTGGAGATTTCTTTTTTCTTGAGCGCCTTGTTGAGCACGGCAAACGGCAGGCCGGCCGGCAGGATTTCCGACAGAATGGCGCGACCGGCTGTCGTATCGTAACGGGTGACTTTTTCAGTCCGCTGCCCCTGTTCATCAATCTCGGTTTCGCGGATGCGTGCCTTGATGCGGGCATGCAAGTCGATCTGACCGGATTCGTAAGCACGCTTGACCTCGGAGACATCGATGAAATACATGCCTTCACCGCGGCCATTGATCTTCTCGCGTGTCGCGTAATACAGCCCCAGCACCACGTCCTGCGACGGAACGATAATCGGATCGCCATTGGCCGGAGACAGGATGTTGTTGGAAGCCAGCATCAGGGTGCGAGCTTCCATCTGAGCCTCGAGCGACAAAGGCACATGCACGGCCATCTGGTCACCGTCAAAGTCGGCGTTGAAGGCCGCACACACCAGCGGATGCAGCTGGATGGCCTTGCCTTCGATGAGCAGCGGCTCGAAGGCCTGGATGCCAAGACGGTGCAGAGTCGGCGCACGGTTGAGCATCACCGGATGTTCGCGGATGACTTCTGCGAGGATATCCCAAACCACCGGGGTTTCGGCTTCGACTTCCTTCTTGGCCGCCTTGATGGTACTGGCAATGCCCATTTTTTCGAGTCGCTCGAAGATGAAGGGCTTGAACAGTTCCAGCGCCATCTTCTTCGGCAGACCGCACTGATGCAGCTTGAGCTGCGGGCCGACGACGATGACCGAACGACCCGAGTAATCGACACGCTTGCCGAGCAGATTCTGACGGAAGCGGCCACCCTTGCCCTTGATCATGTCGGCCAGCGACTTCAGCGCACGCTTGTTGGCACCGGTCATGGCTTTGCCACGACGGCCGTTGTCGAGCAGCGAATCGACAGCTTCCTGCAACATGCGCTTTTCATTGCGCACGATGATGTCCGGCGCCTTGAGCTCGAGCAGGCGCTTCAGGCGGTTATTCCGGTTGATGACCCGGCGATACAGATCGTTCAAATCCGACGTGGCAAACCGCCCGCCATCGAGCGGCACCAACGGACGCAAATCGGGCGGCAGCACCGGCAGCACTTCCAGCACCATCCACTCCGGCTTGATTCCCGACTGACGGAACCCTTCGAGCAGCTTGAGGCGCTTGGACAGTTTCTTGATCTTGGCTTCGGAAGACGTGACTTCCAGCTCCTGGCGCATGGTCTCGATCTCACGCGCCGTATCGAGCGTGCGCAGCAATTCGCGCACCCCTTCGGCACCCATCGTGGCCGTGAAGTCGTCGCCATATTCTTCAACCTTGGCGAGGTAATCGTCCTCGGTCAACAACTGGCCACGATTGAGCGGCGTCATACCGGGGTCGACCACGACGAAAGCCTCAAAATACAGCACCCGCTCGATGTCGCGCAGCGTCATGTCCAGCACCATGCCCAGACGCGATGGCAACGACTTGAGGAACCAGATGTGCGCCACCGGCGAAGCCAGTTCGATGTGCCCCATGCGTTCACGACGCACCTTCGACTGCGTCACCTCGACATTACATTTTTCGCAGATCACCCCACGATGCTTGAGCCGTTTGTACTTGCCGCACAGACATTCGTAATCCTTGACCGGGCCAAAAATCTTGGCACAGAACAAGCCATCACGCTCCGGCTTAAAGGTGCGGTAATTGATGGTTTCCGGCTTCTTGACTTCGCCATAGGACCACGACCGCACCTTGTCCGGCGAAGCCAGACCAATGGTGATGGCGTCAAATTCTTCTTCCTGCGTAACCTGCTTGAACAGATCAAGTAGTGCTTTCATCGTTTTCTCCAGCGAGGAGTGGGGGATCAGAGGCAAGACGTCGGATAGTGGCAAAGCATCACACCTGCCCCGGCGTCTTGTCTCTCACTCAATCAATAACGTTCCAGATCGATGTCGATACACAGCGAGCGGATTTCCTTGACCAGCACATTGAACGACTCCGGCATGCCGGCATCGATCTTGTGCTCGCCCTTGACGATGGATTCATAGACCTTGGTCCGGCCATTCACGTCATCGGACTTGACCGTCAGCATTTCCTGCAGCACATAGGCCGCGCCATAAGCCTCCAGTGCCCAGACTTCCATTTCACCGAAACGTTGACCACCGAACTGCGCCTTGCCGCCCAGCGGCTGCTGCGTCACGAGGCTGTAAGGGCCGGTGGAGCGAGCATGCATCTTGTCATCGACGAGATGGTGCAACTTCAGCACATGCATGTAACCAACCGTCACCGGCCGCTCGAAGGCATCGCCATTGCGACCATCGTACAAGGTGATCTGGCCACTGCGCGGCAATCCGGCCAGATCCAGCATGGTCTTGATTTCTTCTTCGTTGGCCCCGTCAAATACCGGCGTGGCAAAGGGCACCCCCTTGGTAAGGTTCTGCGCCAGCGCATGAATCTCGCCATCCGTCAGACCGGCAATATCCTCACTCTTACCACTCGAGTTGTACACCTTGTCAAGAAACTTGCGCACCTCGGCCACATTGGCCTGCTGGCGCAACATGCCGTTGATGCGATGTCCCAGGCCCTTTGCCGCCCAACCCAGGTGGGTTTCAAGAATCTGGCCGATGTTCATCCGGGAGGGCACGCCCAGCGGATTCAGCACGATGTCGACCGGCGTACCATCGGCCATGTACGGCATATCCTCGACCGGCACGATACGCGACACCACACCCTTGTTCCCGTGGCGACCCGCCATCTTGTCACCTGGCTGCAGGTGACGCTTGACCGCCAGGTAAACCTTGACCATTTTCTGCACGCCAGGAGGCAGCTCATCACCCTGGGTCAGCTTCTTTTTCTTATCTTCATAAGCAACATCGAAATCCTTGCGCGTCTGCTCCAGGCTCTCGTGCAGGCTTTCAAGCTGCTGGGCGGCATCATCCGCGGCCAGGCCAATATCGAACCAGTGATGTGGATCCAGCGACTCGAGATAGGCCTTGGTCAGTTTGGTTCCCTTGGCTAGTTTTTTCGGCCCCTTGTTGGCCACCTTGCCCAGCAGCAGCTTCTCGATCCGCGCGAAAGTGTCGCGTTCGACGATGCGCATCTGGTCGGCCAGATCCGTCTTATAGCGGCGCAGCTCATCATCGATGATCTGCTGGGCACGCTTGTCGCGCTCGATACCTTCGCGGGTAAAGACGTGTACATCGATGACAGTACCCACCATCCCCGAAGGAACACGCAAACTGGTGTCTTTCACATCGGAGGCCTTCTCGCCGAAAATCGCCCGCAAGAGCTTTTCTTCCGGCGTCAGCTGGGTTTCACCCTTGGGTGTCACCTTGCCGACCAGCACATCTCCCGCCTCGACCTCAGCACCGATATAAACGATGCCGGATTCATCGAGACGCGACAGCTGGACTTCACCAAGGGTAGCAATGTCACGCGTGATTTCCTCGGGCCCCAGCTTGGTATCACGTGCCACGGCCGTCAGTTCTTCGATATGGATCGAGGTAAAGCGGTCATCCGCCACGACCCGCTCGGAGATCAGGATCGAATCTTCGAAGTTGTAGCCATTCCACGGCATGAAGGCCACCAGCATGTTCTGGCCCAATGCCAGTTCGCCCATGTCGGTCGATGCGCCATCCGCAATCACGTCGCCACGGGCGATGACATCCCCCGCCTTGACCAGAGGACGCTGATTGATGTTGGTGTTCTGGTTCGAGCGGGTGTATTTAATCAGGTTGTAGATATCCACCCCAACCTCACCGGCCACGGCCTCTTCATCATGCACCCGCACAACGATGCGGTTGGCATCGATGTAATCCACCACGCCACCCCGCAGTGCCTGCACAGCCGTACCCGAGTCGACCGCCACAGTGCGCTCGATGCCGGTGCCGACCAGCGCCTTCTCGGCACGCAAGCAGGGAACCGCCTGACGCTGCATATTGGCCCCCATCAGGGCGCGGTTGGCATCGTCGTGCTCCAGGAAGGGGATCAGCGAGGCCGCTACGGAAACGATCTGGCTGGGCGCAATGTCCATGTAATGAACATCCGGCGGGGCTTGCAACTCAAACTCGCCCTTGTGGCAGCAGAACACGAACTCATCGGTCAGCTTGCCTTTCTTGTCGAGATTGGCATTGGCCTGGGCAATGATGTAATTACCTTCCTCGATGGCCGACAGATAATCGATCTGGTCGGTCACCCGGCCATCCACCACCTTGCGATAAGGCGTTTCCATGAAGCCATAGCTGTTGGTGCGCGCATACAGGGCCAACGAATTGATCAGGCCGATGTTCGGGCCTTCCGGCGTCTCGATCGGACAAACCCGACCATAGTGCGTCGGATGCACGTCCCGTACCTCGAAGCCGGCGCGTTCGCGCGTCAGACCACCTGGGCCCAGTGCCGAAACGCGACGCTTGTGGGTGATTTCGGAAAGCGGGTTGGTCTGATCCATGAACTGCGACAACTGGCTCGAACCAAAGAACTCTTTGATGGCGGCCGAAATCGGCTTGGCATTGATGAGGTCATGCGGCATCAGGTTTTCGGACTCGGCCTGACTGAGGCGCTCCTTGACCGCCCGCTCGACACGAACCAAGCCGGCACGGAACTGATTCTCGGCCAGCTCACCCACCGAACGCACCCGACGATTGCCCAGGTGATCGATGTCGTCAATCTCACCCCGCCCGTTGCGCAGCTCGGCCAAGATGCGGATGACATCCACAATATCCTCGTTCGACAGCGTGCTGGCACCCTCGATTTCCTCGCGACCCACACGGCGATTGAACTTCATGCGCCCCACGGCCGAAAGATCGTAGCGATCTTCCGAGTAAAACAAACCATTGAACAGGGTTTCCACCGCATCTTCCGTCGGCGGCTCACCCGGACGCATCATCCGGTAAATCGCCACACGAGCGGCCAGCATGTCAACGGTTTCATCCGAGCGCAGTGTCGTCGAGATATAGGGACCACGATCCAGATCATTGACATACAACGTGTGCAGATCACCGATGCCAGCTGCCGCCAGCCGTGCCAGCAGCGCTTCGGTAATCTCGTCATTGGCATTGGCAAGAATTTCGCCGGTATCCGTGTCAACAATGTTGTGGGCAACGATGCGCCCGATCAGGAAGTCCTCGGGAACGTCAATCTTCTTGATGCCGGCCTCGGTCAGTTCACGGATGTGCTTAACCGTGATCCGCTTTTCCTTCGCGATGATGACCTTGCCGGATTTATCGAGGATGTCGAAGCGAGCCACTTCGCCACGCAGGCGCTCCGGCACAACCGCAAACTGCAAGCCCTTCTTGGACAGCGTGAAGGTATCGAATTCATAAAAAGCCGCCAGAACCTGCTCCGGCGTCATGCCGATTGCCTTGAGCAGAATGGTCACCGGCATCTTGCGACGGCGATCGACACGGAAATACATCAGGTCCTTGGGATCGAACTCGAAGTCCAGCCAAGAACCGCGATACGGAATGATGCGGGCCGAGAACAACAGCTTGCCCGAGCTGTGCGTCTTGCCACGGTCATGTTCAAAGAACACCCCAGGCGAACGCTGCAGCTGCGAGACGATGACCCGCTCGGTACCATTGATGATGAACGAGCCCGTCGTGGTCATGAGCGGGATTTCGCCCATATAGACCTCCTGCTCCTTCACCTCCTTGATTTTTTCCGTCGAAGATTCCCGATCGAGGATGACCAGGCGCACGCGGGCGCGCAGCGACGAGGCAAAATTCAGCCCCCGCTGCTGGCACTCTTTGACATCAAAGACGGGCTCACCCAACGTGTAATGAACGAATTCAAGACGGGCATACCCCGAGTGGGCAACGATGGGGAATATCGAGTGAAAAGCCGCTTGCAGACCTTTGCTCTGGCGCTGGGCGACAGGAATTTCTGCCTGCAGGAACTGGGTATAAGAACCCAGCTGGGTGGCCAGCAGGAACGGCACATCGAGCACGGAGGCTCGCTTGGCAAAGCTCTTGCGGATACGTTTTTTCTCGGTGTAGGAGTAGGACATGGAGGCTCCGATCTGGTGTCAGCCGGTTGAAAGCACAAGACAAGACTGCAAGACTGCAAGACTGCCAAGCAAACGCATCTTCTCTTGTAATCTCGATAACGCCCTGATTGTGCGCCCCACATTCCGGACGCACAAAACAGGAAAGGGCTGGCCGCCGAAGCTGCCAGCCCGCACGACATCCTGCGGTAATTACTTGACCTCGACCTTGGCGCCGGCTTCTTCGAGCTGCTTCTTGAGCGCTTCGGCGTCGGCCTTGGCGATGCCTTCCTTGACAGGCTTCGGTGCGCCGTCGACCAGATCCTTGGCTTCCTTGAGGCCCAGGCCCGTCACAGCACGCACGACCTTGATCACTTCGACCTTCTTGTCGCCAGCGGCGGCCAGCACGACCGTGAATTCGGTCTGTTCTTCGGCAGCAGCAGCACCCGCTCCGCCCGCAGCCGGGGCAGCCACGGCAACCGCGGCAGCAGCAGCGGATACGCCGAACTTCTCTTCCATTTCCTTGATCAGCTCGGACAGCTCGAGAACGGACATGTTCGCGACTGCGTCGAGGATTTCTTGTTTGGTAGCCATAGTTAAAACTCCTGAATGAATGATGGTTTGCGTTCGATAAAACGACGCTGAAAGTACTTAAGCAGCCTGTTTGCTGTCGCGCACGGCAGCGAGCCCACGGACAAACTTCGTCGGGACTTCGTTGAGCGTACGGACAAAAGTGGCGATCGGTGCCTGCATCGTGCCGAGCAGCGTGGACAGCAGCTCTTCACGGCTGGGCATCGTGGCCAGAGCCTTGACGCCGGCCACGTCCATGACGTAGTTCGGCAAGGCGCCTGCCTTGATGATCAGCTTGTCGTTGCTCTTGGCGAACTCGTTGAGCAGCTTGGCAGCCGCGACCGGATCCGTAGACACCCCATACATCAAGGGGCCCACCATCTTGTCGGCGAGTCCTTCGAACGGCGTGCCCGCGACGGCACGACGCACCAAGGTATTCTTCAACACACGCAGATACACACCGTTTTTGCGCGCGTTGGCACGCAATTCGGTGATCTTCACCACTTCCAGACCACGGTACTCAGCGACGATGATCGACTGGGCATTCGCGACTTGCGCGGATACTTCGGCGACAACCGCCTTTTTGTCATCGATATTGAGACCCAAGGTCAACTCCTAGTTAATGCTGCTGTTCCCGCCACGGCAAACAACACCGCAGCAAGGAACCGAACGGCGACCTTCATTCAGGGGCCTGCCATCTGGCCTGCTTCCTGGGTTCGGGCGACGCCATCTGCGTGGGGCGCGAATCCTGCACATCAGCCCCAGGGTATAACCCCGGTTCCCATGCGCCATTTCCAGCAATTAAGTACCGGTCAGCCACCCCGGCACCCCTACGGTCTTTGACAACCCGCCTCGCCCCATACTGGCAACGAAGCGGCCCAAAGTTCCAACCACCTGCCATCAGCAGGAGGCATGATTGATTACTCGATTACGCCGACAAGCTGGCCTGATCGACCCGCACCCCGACCCCCATGGTGCTGGTGACAGAAATCTTCCGCAGATACTGCCCCTTGGAAGTCGCCGGCTTGGCCTTCTGCAAGGCATCCAGCAGCGCATTCAAGTTCTGTTGCAATGACTCGACACTGAACGAGGCGCGGCCAATCGTGCATTGCACAATGCCGCCCTTGTCGGTGCGGTACTGCACCTGACCAGCCTTGGCATTCTTGACTGCCGTGGCAACGTCCATCGTCACCGTCCCGACCTTGGGATTGGGCATCAGGCCACGCGGGCCGAGAATCTGACCCAGGGCACCTACCACCCGCATGGCATCCGGCGTCGCAATACAGATGTCAAACTCGATGGTGCCCCCCTTGACGGTTGCCGCCAGGTCATCAAACCCCACGACATCAGCCCCAGCCGCCTTGGCCGCCTCGGCCTTCTCACCTTGGGCGAATACGGCAACCCGCACCGTCTTGCCCGTACCGGCCGGCAACACTACCGAGCCGCGCACGTTCTGATCGGACTTCTTGGCATCCACCCCAAGATTCACCGCCACATCGACGGACTCATCAAACTTGGCCGTGGCGCAATCCTTGACCAGTGCCAGGGCATCCTTGACCGGATAGGCTTTGTTGCGATCGACTTTGGCTGCCAATACCTTGGCGCGCTTGGAAATCTTAGCCATTTCAGAGGCCCTCCACGGTGATGCCCATGCTGCGGGCGCTACCGGCAATGGTACGAACGGCCGCATCCATATCGGCTGCCGTCAGATCCTTCATTTTCACTTTGGCGATTTCTTCGAGCTGGGCGCGCGTCACCTTGCCGACCTTATCGGTATGGGGTTTGGCGCTGCCTTTCTGGATGCCCGCCGCCTTCTTCACCAGAATAGTGGCCGGGGGCGACTTCATCACGAAGGTGAAGCTCTTGTCGGCGAATGCCGTAATGACCACGGGAATCGGCAGACCCGGCTCAATGCCCTGCGTCTGGGCATTGAATGCCTTGCAGAACTCCATGATATTCAGACCACGCTGACCGAGCGCGGGGCCGATCGGGGGCGAGGGATTCGCCTTGCCGGCCGGCACTTGCAGCTTGATATAGCCGACGATTTTCTTTGCCATGACAATTTCCTTGATTGAGTGGTAACGCGCTTGCGACCCTCGTACCGACGGCCATCCGCGCTCCTCTTTGCCACACTGACTTCAAACCATTCGCGGTGCGACAACGCGAAATTTCAACCTGACCGATCCGGGCTCAGACCTTCTCCACCTGATCGAACTGCAACTCCACCGGAGTCGAACGACCAAAGATGGTCACGGAAACCCGTATGCGACTCTTTTCGTAATTGACTTCCTCGACATTGCCATTGAAGTCGGTAAAAGGGCCTTCCTTGATGCGCACCATCTCACCCACTTCGAACAGCACCTTGGGACGGGGTTTCTCGACCCCTTCCTGTATCTGGTGCATGATCTTCTCGACTTCCTTGTCGGAAATCGGTGTCGGCTTGGTGGCTGTGCCTCCGATGAAGCCCGTCACCTTGGGGGTGCTCTTGACGAGATGCCAACTCTCATCATTCATTTCCATTTCAACCAGCACATAGCCCGGAAAGAACTTGCGCTGCGAAATGCTCTTCTGGCCACTGCGCATCTCGACCACTTCTTCTTCGGGCACCAGAATTTGGCCGAACACATCTTGCATGCCGGAGCGCTGCACCCGCTCGCGCAAGGCACGCTGCACCGACTTCTCGAAGCCCGAATAAGCGTGTACGACGTACCAGCGTTTTGTCATGATTTCTTCCACCCCAGCACCAAGTCATAGAGCACCCATTCGAGACTCTTGTCGGTCACCCAGAGCACGATCGCCATGACCAGCACGAAGACAAACACTACCGCCGTCGTCTGCATGGCCTCCTTACGCGTTGGCCAGACCACCTT
Source organism: Sterolibacterium sp. (assembly GCA_018062105.1). Taxonomy (GTDB): domain Bacteria; phylum Pseudomonadota; class Gammaproteobacteria; order Burkholderiales; family Rhodocyclaceae; genus Sterolibacterium. The sequence continues at coordinate 67,619 of JAGOSV010000004.1, forward strand.
GCTGGCTTCCAGCCAGGACTCCCGGCCAAATACGAAGAAGCGCCGCCCCGGCTCCGTGAACCAGGCCGCCGCAGCCCCCGCACCCAAGCCGGCCAGCACCGACAGCACCCGCAGAATCAACGGCTGCTCCGCCAGCAAATAGAACCCTACGACACCAGCCGCCAGCAACACCAGCGCCAATGCGAACTTCAGCTTGTCGGCCATTTCCGTCTTTATAAAGTGGCAGGGGCGGAGGGCATCGAACCCCCAACCTTCGGTTTTGGAGACCGACGCTCTGCCAATTGAGCTACGCCCCTGCAGCAGAGACAACCGGCGACCCGGCAAACGCCGGGCCACCCGTGTTTATCTTACTCAATCACCTTGGCCACAACACCGGCGCCAACCGTGCGACCACCTTCGCGAATGGCGAAGCGCAGACCTTCTTCCATGGCGATCGGGGCGATCAGCTTGACAGTGATGGAGACGTTGTCGCCCGGCATGACCATCTCAGTACCCGCCGGCAGCTCGACCGAGCCGGTAACGTCCGTCGTGCGGAAGTAGAACTGCGGGCGATAGCCGTTGAAGAAGGGGGTGTGACGACCGCCTTCGTCTTTCGACAGAACGTAGATTTCAGCGCCAAAGTGAGTGTGCGGGGTGATGCTGCCGGGCTTGGCGAGCACTTGACCACGCTCGACGTCTTCACGCTTGGTGCCACGCAGCAGGATGCCAACGTTGTCACCTGCCTGACCTTGGTCGAGCAGCTTGCGGAACATTTCGACACCGGTACAGGTGGTCTTGACGGTCGGACGGATACCGACGATTTCGATTTCTTCGCCAACCTTGACGATGCCGCGCTCGATACGACCAGTGACGACGGTACCACGCCCGGAGATGGAGAAGACGTCTTCGATGGGCATGAGGAAGGCGCCATCGACGGCACGCTCAGGCGTGGGAATGTAGCTGTCGAGGGCGTCGGCCAGGCGGAAGATGGCGGGTTCGCCGATGTCGCTGGCGTCGCCTTCGAGGGCCTTGAGGGCGGAGCCTTTGACGATGGGGACGTCGTCGCCAGGGAATTCGTACTTGCTGAGCAGTTCGCGCACTTCCATTTCGACGAGCTCGAGGAGCTCGGCATCATCAACCATGTCGCACTTGTTCATGAAGACGATGATGTAGGGCACGCCAACTTGACGGGCGAGCAGGATGTGTTCGCGGGTCTGCGGCATGGGGCCATCAGCAGAGGAGACAACAAGAATGGCGCCGTCCATCTGGGCGGCTCCGGTAATCATGTTCTTGACGTAGTCGGCGTGGCCCGGGCAGTCGACGTGGGCGTAGTGACGGTTCTCGGTTTCGTATTCGACGTGGGCAGTGTTGATGGTGATGCCGCGGGCCTTTTCTTCCGGCGCTGCGTCAATCTGGTCGTAAGCCTTGGCTTCGCCACCAAACTTCCGCGACAGCACCGTGGTGATCGCCGCCGTCAGGGTCGTCTTGCCGTGGTCCACGTGACCAATCGTTCCTACGTTTACGTGCGGCTTGGTCCGCTCAAATTTGGCTTTTGCCATGATCTCTACCCCAAAATCGAATTAAAAACCCAAACCCGCCGCAGCGGAGCCTTGCGAAATCTCACGAAAACATCTCGCGAAAATCTGTGGTGCCCATGACGTGGATTGAACACGTGGCCTCTCCCTTACCAAGGGAGTGCTCTACCACTGAGCTACATGGGCACAAAAACCTTACCTAACCAACCTGCAACAACATCCATGACCAGCAACTGGAGCGGGTGAAGGGAATCGAACCCTCGTCATAAGCTTGGAAGGCTTCTGCTCTACCATTGAGCTACACCCGCACTGCCCGTGACAACCCAACCACACCACCCGCTGCCAATCAGGGTGCCTAAAAAACCGCACCTGCAAAACCAGTAAAAACCACCCGTCAAAACCCGGTGGTGGAGGGGGAAGGATTCGAACCTTCGAAGGCAGAGCCGACAGATTTACAGTCTGTTCCCTTTGACCGCTCGGGAACCCCTCCAGCGAAACCCGTGATTATGTTAGCCCTATCGACAAAAGTCAACGCCAAAACCAGAAGTTTTTTCATGACACCTCTCGTTCGCCCTCTCTCATGCCAAAGGGCGGACGCCACAGGATCAACCAGGGCAGCACCAGAAATGGCCAAAGAATGGATGCCAACCGCGTCAAGCCATTGAAATTAAGGAAATGACCCTGTTGCCAGAGCTGCAGGATGGCCCCCAGATAAGGGTTCTGTGGCATCACATTGACCAGCGTGGTGGCCGCCAATAATGCCAATGCCGCCAAAACCCGGCACAAACCGCGCGGCAGCAGGCTGAGGGGCAACCAAAGTGCCACACCAAGCCCCAGGCCCAGCAATGCCCCATCCGTAGCCCAGGCCAGCCCGGCATTTCCTGTCAGCAACGTCAGGGACAGCGTCCTGATCCCCAGTGCCGTCACGATCAGCCCCATACCCCATTCACGCGAGCGCCGGCGCAGCAAGCAGCGGCACACCAGCCCCAGCGCCAGGGTATTGCTGGCAGTAACGGCTGCCTCCAGCCACGGAAAGTCCTCTGCGACATAATCTTGGGGATCGAGCAGCCCCAGATCGGCCAGCCAGACGCGAATATCGCCATTACCAAACAGCAATGTCTCAGGATTGAGCTGACTCAGCAACCACAGGCCCATCAGCAATACCCCGACCTGTGCCACAGCGCCGCCGCCGGTGTAACGCTGGCTCAGTGCATGCATGCGACCACCGTCCAGCAACAGCCGTCCCCAGCGCCGTCCGGCAAGCGCCCCAAGCAACGCACCACCGCCATTGGTCATCAGATCGATATTGGATGCCACCCGGCTGGGCAGATAATTCTGCACCGCCTCAAGCACCAGGCTCAGCAGCACCGCCAGCAACAGCGTCGCAAAAAAAGCCAGCAGCCGCCCACAGCGTCCCTGCAGAGCCGGTACCCAAACAAACCCCAGAGGAAAATACGCCAGGACATTGCTGGTGATATCAAAAACAGTCCAGTAGCGCGGCCAGGCCGCCGACAGGAAGGTCCAGGGATCTACACCGCTGTCACGCCAGCCGCTGAAGGGGTGCAGGCTGGCGTAGATCACCAGCAGGGCATAGGCTACCGCCAAGTAAACCGGCAGATGTGACAAGCCTGCGTCTGCCGCATCGGTACCCGTACCTGCCGGACGAACGGTCTCCTGCGCTTCAGGCAAGCGGGACATCCAGCGGGTGCCGCATCGCTGCTGCCCGGGCGATGACCTCACGCACCTTGCGTACCACCTGCAGTGGCCGCAACTGCTGCAACTGCGCCACGTCCAGAGCCGGCAGCTCGACGGTATCCAACGTGTTCTTCACCAGCAAGCCCAGCTCGGTATCCCCTTCCATCAACAGGCGGCGACTGAAAAACAGTGAATCCGCATCTTCCTCGCGCGTCATCAGGGCAACGAAATCTCGCGCCCGTGCCGTGATGATCAGATCCGGCGTGCGTGGATCGAAACTGGGATGAAAATGGCGCCGCCCCATGCCAAACCGCAACGACAGGCCGGCATCCCGCACCCGGATCATCAGCCGCTTGCCCACCAGCGGAGCCAGTGGCTCACGCGGCAGCAGCCGGTCCAGTGCCAGATTCAAGGTGGTCGTCAACAGCAGAGTCGGCGGCAATTGCGGCAACCGCGCGGCAAGCCGCGCCACCGGCTGTGGAAAAGTGAAATCGGGCAAATTTTTCATGAT
>JAGOSV010000112.1 GCA_018062105.1 Sterolibacterium sp.
CCGGAGCCGCCGAAATAGCGGTACAGCGGAAGACCGGCTTCCTCGGCGGCCGCCTTGGCAATGGCCATCGACACCGCCAGCATGGCATTGGCACCGAGACGCGACTTGTTCTCGGTATCGTCGAGGTCGATCAGCACCTTGTCAATGAAAGCCTGCTCTTCGGCATCCAGACCGATGATGGCTTCGGAAATTTCGGTATTCACATTCTCGACGGCACGCAGCACGCCCTTGCCGAGAAAACGCTCGCTGTCCCCATCGCGCAGCTCGATGGCCTCACGCGAGCCAGTCGACGCGCCGGACGGCACGGCCGCCCGCCCCATCACGCCGGACTCCAGCAACACATCGGCTTCAACAGTGGGATTGCCGCGAGAATCGAGAATCTCGCGGGCAACGACATCAACAATGGCGCTCATGCGTGGTTTCCTTATCGAATTATCGAAAAAAATCAGAACAGACTGCGAGAACCCGTGATACCGGGGCGTTACATGGCGGCCAAGCCGTTACGCTTGACCAGGGCATCGAGTTCGCTCAACCCTTCGAGCAGTGGCCTCATGCGTGCCAGCGGCCAGGCATTGGGACCGTCTGAAAAGGCGTGCTCCGGATCCGGGTGGGTTTCCATGAATACCCCGGCCACCCCTACCGCCACCGCTGCCCGCGCCAGTACTGGCACAAACTCGCGCTGGCCGCCTGAACTCGTTCCCTGCCCGCCGGGTAGCTGCACCGAATGAGTTGCATCGAACACCACCGGGCAGCCGGTCTGACGCAGGATGGCCAGCGCACGCATATCGGACACGAGGTTGTTGTAACCAAAGCTCGCGCCGCGCTCGCAGACCAGGATGTTGTCCTGGCCGCCATTAGCCGCCTTGGCCTTGGCAACGACCTGCTGCATGTCTGCCGGCGCTAGAAACTGCCCCTTCTTGATATTGACCGGCTTGCCGCAACAGGCCACGGCCTCGATGAAATCCGTCTGCCGGCACAGGAACGCTGGCGTCTGCAAGACATCGACCACCTGCGCCACTGCCGCAATCTGACTGACCTCATGCACGTCAGTCAGCACCGGCACGCCCACCTTCTCCCGCACTTCAGCCAGGATCGCCAGCCCCTCGTCCATACCCGGGCCGCGGGGCGAGCGGCCGGAGCTGCGGTTGGCCTTGTCAAAGGAGGATTTGTAGATGAATGGAATGGCCAGCGCGGCACACAGCGCCTTGAGCTCACCCGCCGTATCGAACGCCATCTGGCGCGATTCGATCACACAGGGGCCGGCAATCAGGAACAGCGGTTGTTCCGGGCCGACATCAAAACCACACAGTTTCATCGCCGCACGTGCCTCGACTCAAGCCTTGCATCGTGCCGCCAGCGCGGCCTTGACGAAGGAAATGAACAGCGGATGTCCCTGACGCGGATTCGAGGTGAACTCCGGGTGGAACTGGCAACCAACAAACCACGGATGCGCATGTTCGCCCTCACGCGGCAGCTCGATCATTTCACACAGCTTCTTGCCCTCGGCCGAAGTGCCGGAAATTTTCAGCCCGGCCTGTTCAAGGCGCGGCAGATACGCATTATTCACTTCGTAACGATGGCGGTGACGCTCGACAATTTGCCCAGCACCGTAAATCTCGCGCGCCAACGAACTCTCCTCCAGCGCACAAGCCTGGCCGCCCAGACGCATGGTACCGCCCAGATCAGACTGGGCATCGCGCTGCTCGATGCGCCCTTCGCGATCCAGCCACTCGGTAATCAGCGCCACCACCGGATGCGGCGTCTGCGCATCGAACTCGGTGCTGTGTGCCTGTTCGAGCCCGGCGGCATCGCGGGCAAACTCGATAACTGCCAACTGCATGCCCAGGCAAATGCCCAGATACGGCACCTTGTGCTCGCGGGCATAGCGGATAGCCATCAGCTTGCCCTCGGTACCGCGCCGGCCAAAGCCTCCGGGCACCAGGATGGCATCCATCGCCGCCAGCACTCCGGTGCTTTCCTTCTCGATGCCTTCGGAATCGATGTAATGAATCCTGACCTTGCTGAGGGTATGGATGCCGGCGTGCGTCAACGCTTCGATCAGGGATTTGTACGATTCCGTCAGATCGACATATTTGCCGACGAAGGCGATATTCACCTCGTGCTGCGGATGCTGCAGCGCATGCACCAGTTTTTTCCATACCGAAAGATCCGCCGCCCGCGCCAGGATATCCAGCTTGTGACAAACGATCTCGTCGAGCATCTGGTCGTGCAGCATGCCGGGAATCTGGTAGATGCTGTCCGCATCGATGGCGGAAATCACCGCCTCCGGCTGAACATTGGTAAATAGCGAAATCTTGCGCCGTTCATCCTCCGGCACCGGGCGATCCGCACGGCACAGCAGAATATCCGGCTGGATGCCGATCTCGCGCAATTCCTTGACGGAATGCTGTGTCGGCTTGGTCTTCAGCTCGCCGGCTGTGCCGATCCAGGGCAGCAGGGTGAGGTGGATGAAGCAGCTGTTGTTGCGCCCCTCCTCGATGCCCATCTGGCGGATGGCTTCGAGAAACGGCAGCGACTCGATATCCCCGACCGTGCCGCCCACCTCGACGATGGCCACCTCGGCGCCCTCCGCCCCGCGTTTGACGTAGTTCTTGATCTCGTCGGTGATGTGCGGAATGACCTGCACCGTCTTGCCGAGATATTCGCCGCGCCGTTCCTTCTTGATGACGGATTCGTAAATCTGGCCGGTGGTGAAGTTGTTGCGCCGCCCCATCCGGGCGCTGGTAAAGCGCTCGTAATGCCCCAGATCGAGGTCGGTTTCAGCACCATCCTCGGTGACGAACACCTCGCCATGCTGAAACGGCGACATCGTGCCTGGATCAACGTTGATATAAGGATCGAGTTTCAGGTGCGTGACGCGAATGCCACGCGACTCGAGGATCGCGCCCAACGACGCGGCAGCGATGCCTTTGCCCAACGAGGACACGACACCACCGGTAACAAAAACATATTTGGCCATGGAAACGCCACAAGCGGGAAAGCGAAATCATAGCCGAAAGCGGCGAATCTCTCAATGCCGCAGGACATCGAATGACACGCCAGCCCCTCTGGCCGCATCCCCGATACTGAACAGTCATTTCCCTAAATGCCCACCATACCCACGGAAGCGCACGGAAGCGCCGCAAGCCCGATGCTATACTCGCCGCCCATGTTCGACGCTCCGCTCCGTGCGTGCCCATGCGTGTATTTCCCCGTTTTTCGATATCTACTTTCAATGCCTCGTCCCTGCTGCCCTGGCTGGGGCATCTGGCAACGTTGCTGATGCTGGCGCTACTGGCCTGGCTGTGTGCCGGCATCTACTGGACACTAACGACACCGCCGGCCCAGCGGGCGGCCGGACGTATCGAAACCGACCCCCAGCGCGTCGTTCCGGCCATCGTCGCACGCCACCTGTTCGGCATCGCACCGGTCACCGCCAGGCCACTCGCCACTGCGCCTACAGACATCAAGCTCAGCGGCGTCATCGCCGCACAACGGGAAGGACAGACCGCCTATGCCCTGCTGTCCGTTGAAGGCAAACCGGCCCAGGTGGTGCATGAAGGCGATGAATTTGCGCCCGGCACCATACTCAAACAAGTTCTCCCCCGTGCAGTCGAAATCCTCCGGGGTGGCCAGAGCCAGACCTTGAGCCTGCCGCAACCCCAACCCCAACCCTTGTCTGCACCTTTCCCCCAGGCATCTGCTCCAGCCCTGCATCCTTCCCTGCCCAATGCGCCCAAGAATGGCCTCTGATCCCGACGGAATCATGAAGATGACGAAAACGCACCTCTGTTCCTCACCGTCCAGGCGGCCTCCGCTGCTGGCTGGCTGGCGCGTGCTGATGCTGGCCGGCTGTCTCCACCTGCCCTTGCTGCCGCTGGTGGTCGGCCCGGCCCACGCCAATGACGAGGACAAGGTCACACTGAACTTCGTCAATGCCGACATCGAAACCGTCACCAAGGCCGTCTCGCAGATCACCGGCAAGAATTTCCTGCTCGATCCGCGCGTCAAGGGCACGGTCAATGTCATTTCGAGCCGCCCGGTACCCAAATCGCTGGCCTACCAGTTCCTCCTCTCGGCCCTGCGCATGCAAGGTTTTGCCGCTGTCGAAAACAAGGGCATGGTACGCATCCTGCCGGAAGCCGATGCCAAAACCCACGGCGGCCCGACCCAGGCACGCGCCGACAAGGCCAGCGGGGATCAGCTGGTGACTCGCGTCTTCCACCTCAATTTCCAGACCGCCAGCGGACTGGTGCCGGTCATCCGCCCCCTGATCGCCCCCAACAACCCGATCAATGCCAATCCCGGCAACAACAGCATCGTCATCAGCGACTATGCCGACAATATGGATCGGCTGGCCAGGATCATCGCCACCCTCGATACTCCCTTCGGTGACGAGCCGCAGATCATCCCGCTGCGTCATGCCTCGGCCATCGACGTTGCCGCCATGCTGAACCGGATTTTCGGTGGCGACAGCGGCAACGCACCTGCCATAGCTGGCGCCAGCATGGCAGCGGCGGCCAACGGCGCGGATGCCGTTCAGCGCATCACCATCCTGCCCGACACCCGCAGCAATGCCCTGATCGTCCGTTCAGAAAATTCCGCCAAGCTGGCTCAGCTACGCGCCCTGGTTGCCACCTTCGACCAACCCAATGCCCAGGCTGGCAACATCCACGTCGTCTACCTGAAGAATGCCGAAGCCACCAAGGTGGCGCAAACATTGCGTGCCATCATCAGCGGCGACGCCAGCAACACAGGGCTCACCAGCAGCAGCCTCACCCCGCTCTCGCAAACCACCGCCAGCGGCAGCCCGGCGACCAGTCCAGCGGCAGCCCCCTTGAACACCGCCCTCAATACCACCGCCGGCAGCGGCAACGCTGGCACGGCCGGATCCATCCTCGGTCTTACGGCCGGCAACATCCAGGCCGATGCCGCCAACAACGCCCTCATCATCACCGCTGCCGAGCCGGTCTACAACAACCTGCGGCGCGTCATCGACCAGCTCGACAAACGTCGCGCCCAGGTGCTGGTCGAAGCCCTGATCGTCGAACTGACCTCGGACCGTGCCAGCGAGCTGGGCATCCAGTGGCTGGGCGGCAGTACTTCTTCCAGTCACAACACCGCCACCCTGGCCAACACCAATTTCGGCAGCGGTGGCAAGAGCTTTACTGGCCTCATCGAAGGTCTGGCCAAGGCCAAATCGACCGGTACCCTGGGGATAGCACCTGGCCTCAACCTCGGCATCTTCTCCAACCCGGCCGGCCTGGGCATGCTGGTACGTGCCCTGGAAAACGACGCCAATGCCAACATCCTGTCCACGCCGAACCTGCTGACGCTGGACAATGAAGAAGCCAAGATCGTCATCGGCAGCAACGTGCCCTTCATCTCCGGCCAGTATGCCGCCACCGGCAACAGCGTTACCGCCACCCCCTTCCAGACCTACGACCGCA
>JAGOSV010000005.1 GCA_018062105.1 Sterolibacterium sp.
CTCGGCCTGACATCAACACAGGAGGCCGTCGGCTACCTGGCACTGGAAGGGCTTATCGCCGAGGCGCGAATCCCGGTCATCCTGTCCGGCGTGGTGCAATGATTGCCCGTCATTTCATCCTCTGGCTGCTCTGCCTCGCTGCCGCCATCGTCAGCCTGGTATGGCAGCTCGTTGCCATCGTCGGCAGCCCGCGTCGCGCTATGCGGATCGCTGTCGGGTTCGACCAGACGGCGAACGCGGCATTCGGCGGCGACGAGGATGAGACGATCAGCAGCCGTGCGTGGCGGCTGCGCCGAACCGCATTATGCCGCGCTGGCGCGGCTCATCAATGTCCTGTTCAACAATTCAAACCACTGCGCGGCCGCCTACGAATCCGAGCAGGCAAGGCGGCAGGCATGACCCATCCCATCATCCCCTGACTCGGTGGCAAGCGCCGGCTGGCGGATCGCCCGATCCCCCTGTTTCCACTCCATGAGCGCTACGTCGAGCTACTCTGCGGTGCTGCTGCCCTGTATTTTCTGCGCCAGGTGTCCGCCCCGGTCGAGGTACTCAACGACATCCAGCGCGCCGCACGGTCCTTCTGCCTGCAACATCACGTCTTCGGCCGCATGTTCTAACAGGCGGAATTTTGTTGCAACAGACAAAACAGGCAACTGTGCCATTTATCGCGCAAAACAGTTGCCAATTATCTCGCGCCGCTACACAAAGAATCGCGCCCCGCTTCATCGGCCTGGCTGCGCCAGGCTCCCCTCCCGCTGCCCTTGCCGGCCGGCCGACGGTGCAACTCGCCTGCGGCTCAAACAGCACCGCCGGACTTCCCCGGCCACCAAGGGCATCACTCGGCGACTCAGAAGGGGAAAAGGCACGCCACTCACCCTTCAGTGTTTATCGGGGAGTAAGGAAATTCAAATGCGATTGCCCTGTCGTTGTCGCGTCGTCACATAGGCAGGCGTGGTAGAATCTTCGGCTTTTTTCCACGACCCTCAGACTTTGACCGTCTGCCGCCACCATGTCCCGCGCCATCCGTAATATCGCCATCATTGCCCACGTCGACCACGGCAAGACCACGCTCGTCGATCAACTTCTGCGGCAGTCCGGCACTTTTGCCGCCCACCAGCAGGTCTCCGAGCGCGTCATGGATTCGAACGACCTGGAAAAAGAGCGTGGGATCACGATTCTGGCCAAGAATTGTGCGATCGAATATGAAGGCACGCACATCAATATCATCGACACGCCGGGCCATGCCGACTTTGGCGGTGAGGTCGAGCGCGTGCTGTCCATGGTCGATAGCTGCCTGTTGCTGGTCGATGCGGTCGAAGGGCCGATGCCGCAAACGCGTTTTGTCACGCGCAAGGCGCTGGCATTGGGGCTGAAGCCGATTGTCGTCATCAACAAGATCGACCGTCCTGGCGCACGTCCTGATTGGGTTATCAACCATACCTTCGACCTGTTCGACAAGCTGGGTGCCAACGAAGAGCAGCTCGACTTCCCGGTGGTCTATGCTTCGGCGCTGAATGGCTTTGCCATGCTCGATGCTGCCAAGCCCGGCACCGACATGCGCCCGTTGTTCGATGCCATTCTGGAACATGTGCCGCAGCCCAAGGTGGATGCTGAAGCGCCTTTGCAGCTGCAGATATGCTCGCTCGATTATTCGAGCTATGTCGGCCGCATCGGGATTGGCCGCATTACCCAGGGACGGCTGCGGCCGGCGCAGGAAGTTGCCGTGATGTATGGCGATGAGGCACGCGGCAAGTCCAGGATCAATCAGATTCTCGTTTTCAAGGGGCTGGAGCGCGAGCAGACCCAGCAGGCCGAGGCGGGCGACATCGTGCTGGTAACGGGTATCGAGCAGGTCGGTATCGGTGTCACGCTCTGTGAGCCGGACAAGCTCGTGCCGCTTGAACCACTGAGGGTCGATGAGCCGACCCTGACCATGAATTTCCAGGTCAATACCTCGCCGTTTGCTGGCAAAGAAGGCAAGTTCGTCACCAGTCGCCAGATTCGTGAACGCCTCAACAAGGAGTTGCTGGCCAATGTCGCCCTGCGTGTCGAGGATACGGAGGATGCCGATGTCTTTCTCGTTTCCGGTCGGGGCGAGCTGCATCTGACCATCCTGCTGGAAAATATGCGCCGTGAAGGTTACGAGCTGGCGGTGTCACGGCCGCGCGTGATTTTCAAGGACATCGATGGCGTCAAGAGCGAGCCTTACGAGCTGCTGACGGTCGATGTCGAGGAAACACACCAGGGCGCGGTGATGGAAGAGCTGGGGCGGCGCCGTGGCGAGTTGCAGGATATGCAGCCTGACGGCAAGGGGCGGGTGCGCATCGAGTACCGCATTCCGGCGCGTGGCCTGATCGGCTTTCAGGGCGAGTTCCTGACGCTGACGCGGGGTACCGGTATGGCTAGCCATATTTTCGACGACTATGGCCCGATGGCCGGCGATATGGCCGAACGTCGCAATGGCGTGCTGATTTCGCAGGAGAATGGCATGGCCGTGGCGTATGCCTTGTGGAAACTGCAGGATCGTGGCCGTATGTTCGCATCACACGGTGACCAAGTGTATGAAGGCATGATCATCGGCATTCATAGCCGTGACAACGATCTCGTGGTGAATCCGATCAAGGGCAAGCAGCTGACCAATGTGCGTGCTTCTGGCACCGATGAGGCCGTGCGCCTGGTGCCGCCGATCCAGCTGACTCTGGAATCTGCCGTTGAATTCATTGCCGATGATGAACTGGTCGAGATCACGCCTAAATCCATCCGTCTGCGCAAGCGTTATCTGAGCGAGAATGACCGCAAGCGCATGAGCCGGGCGGCAGCGGCCTGAGTAACAGCATTGGCGGGCACTGCCGATCTGGCCATCTGGCCGTAAATGATGCAAATTGTTTGGGCGCGGATGAGCCGTTGTCGGTACAATCCGCGCCTTGCTTCATGGTGAGGTAGTTGAAGTTTGTTGTTTTCCGGTTGTTTTTTGACCCTCACCATGCAGTAGCGCTCCGCAGAACCCGAGCAGCAGTGATAAAGCCTCACCGCCTTTTGGTGTCGCCCGCGATCCAGTATCCATGATCCACGGACGGGACACCTTTCCGGCGCAAAGCTTTTGTGCCGTAGAAAAAATCGCACTCCCGGAATTTTTCGTTGGTTGGCGTAGCACCCGAGTCCATGCAGCAAGTCCTGCATGCGTGGGCATTTTCTGCGCCGTTGCCGTCGCCACGTCGCTTCGTTGCCTTGCTGTCGCGTTTCGTACCGATGGCAGCGCCAATTTTTACGAAAGTATTCCATGCAATTTTCTGAACTGAATCTCCATCCTGCCGTCCTTCGTGCCCTGACCGATGCCGGCTACACCGAGGCCACCGCCGTCCAGCAACAGGCGATTCCGGCCGTGTTGGCGGGGCGTGACCTGATGGCATCCTCGCAAACCGGCTCGGGCAAGACGGCAGCCTTCATGCTGCCGGCCATCCATCGTTTGGCCAACACGCCCAAGCCGGCCGCCAGTGGCAAGACGCCCAATCAGCAACGCCAGTCGGCTCAGGCACGGGGGCACCATGCTCGTTACCAGGCGGCGCAACCCAAGGTGCTGGTGCTGACACCGACACGCGAATTGGCGCTGCAGGTGACGCAGGCCACCGAGAAATACGGTGCCCATCTGCATTTCATTCGCGCGGTAGCCATCCTGGGGGGTATGCCTTATGCCAAACAGATGCAGCTGCTGTCCCGCAATCCGCAAATCCTGGTGGCTACGCCAGGGCGTCTGATCGACCACATCGAATCTGGCAAGATCGACTTGTCGCAGATCGACATGCTGGTGCTCGACGAAGCAGATCGCATGCTCGACATGGGCTTTATCGAGGATATCGAACGCATCGTGGCAGCCACACCGGCGACGCGTCAGACCCTGCTGTTTTCCGCCACACTCGACGGCGTGGTCGGACAGATGGCCAGCCGCATCACGCGCAACCCGGAAGTCATCCGTATCGCCGGAGCGACTTCGAAGCACGAAAACATCGAGCAGCGCCTGCATTTCGTCGATGATCTGGCGCACAAGGATCGTCTGCTCGACCATCTGCTGCGCGACAGTGCCATCGACCAGTGTGTCGTGTTCACGGCCACCAAGCGCGATGCCGACCTGATTGCCGACCGTCTGAGTCTGGCTGGTTTTGCAGCGGCTTCACTGCATGGCGACATGCAGCAGGGGGCGCGCAATCGTACATTGCGTGCCGTGCGTAGCGGCCAGGTACGGGTACTGGTGGCCACCGATGTGGCGGCGCGTGGTATCGACGTGCCGGCCATCACGCACGTCGTCAATTACGATCTGCCGAAAAATCCCGAGGATTATGTCCATCGTATTGGCCGTACCGGTCGTGCCGGACGCAATGGTCAGGCTATTTCTCTGGCCAATCATGGTGAGCGGTTCAGCGTGCGCAACATCGAGCGTTTCACCAATCAGCAGATTCCGGTGGAGATCATTCCGGGTCATGAGCCCAAACGTGCGCCGAGCTTCGACAAGCCGCGCAAGACCGGCTGGGGCGCGGGCAAGCCGGGCGGGGCAGCGGGGGCGCGTAAATTCGGCGAGAACAAGCCCTGGAACAAGTCTGCAGGCGGTGGTGCCGGTGCAGGTACAGGGGGCGGCAAGACCCACAACCGTACCAAGGGCACTTCCAGCTATACCCGTGAAGCACCGTCTCGTGGTAATGACAACCAGCAGCGTCGTAGCGCCGGGCAGCGCCACCAGTACGGCGATCGCTGAACCGGCTGCGGCATCAATGGACGGGGCAGGGTGCGCAGAGTGCGCAGAGTGTGTATCGCTCAGCCCTGCCAGCGTTCGGGGGTGACTTCCAAGCGGGTCTGCTCATCTCCCAGCCATATCTGGCCATCCTGGATCTGACATTGCAGGCGCATGGTGCGCTGGCTGAGGGCGGCGAGTGCCAGGCTGGCCGCTTCCGGCAGATGCAGCACGGTCAGGTTCTTGTGGCGCGCCAGTGCGCTGGCGTTTTGTTGTCGCCAAACTTCGGCGGCACGGCTGCCGTAGGTGAGCAAAACGACTTGCTGTGCCCGGTTGCTGGCCTTGCGGATACGTTTTTCATCGGGCAGGCCGACCTCGATCCAGCGCTCGATGGCTCCGGTCAGATCCTTTTGCCAGAGATCAGGTTCTTCTTCGTCGCTGAGCCCCTTGCCAAAGGCTAGCCGTTCGTCGGCGTACAGGGCAAAGGCCAGCAGGCGCATCATCATGCGTTCATCGGTTTCCGAAGGATGGCGCGCCAGGGTCAGGCTGTGCTCCTGGTAATAGTGCCGGTCCATGTCGGCGATTTGCAGGTCGGCTTTGAAGATGGTTGCCTTGAGTGCCACGTCGTGATTGCCTTTCAGAAGATGCCCAGCGCTAGACCAGCGGCCAGCGCTGCACCGAGTTCAGAGGCCGCGCTCAGGTCGGCTGGGGTAATGGTTTTGCGCACGATGAGCGGCTCGGCCACACGCTTCCAGCCATAGCCTGTGGCGATGCGTTCAATCTGCGTCACGGTGCCACGGCCGTCGTTACCGGCGGAGATGAATACGGCATAGGGCAGGGCGACGGTCTTGCCCTCGGCCGGGTAGTAGGTGCGGTCGAAGAAGTCCTTGAGCGCACCCGACATGGTGCCGAAGTTTTCCGGTGTGCCGAGCAGCAGCCCCTGGCAGCCAAGCAGGTCATCAATCGTGCTGTCAAAGGCACGTTTCATGCGGACGGTGATGCCGGGCTCGCTGCATGCTCCTTGCCGCACGGCTTCGGCAAGCTGGCCGGTGTTGCCGCTCTGGGTGTGGTAGACGATGAGCAGGACAGGTTCAGAAGTGCTCATCGTCACGCAGATAACGCCACTGGCCGGGCGGCAGGTCCGCCAGCGGTATCCGGCCGATACGCACCCGCTTGAGGCCGACCACCTTGAGGCCGACCAGCTCACACATGCGGCGAATCTGGCGTTTTTTGCCTTCCCGCAGGATGAAGCGCAGTTGATCCTGATTTTGCCAGCACACTTCGGCACGTTTGAGTGGTACACCATCCAGGCTCAGGCCATGATTCAGACGTGCCAGACCTTCAGCACTTAGCTTGCCTTCGACACGCACCAGATACTCCTTGTCCACGGTCGAGTGTTCGCCGATGAGTTGCCGTGCGATGCGGCCATCCTGGGTCAGTACCAGTAGCCCGGTCGAGTCGATGTCGAGCCGGCCGGCCGGCGCCAGCCCCTTGAGTTGTGCCGGCGAGAAACGCATGTTTGTGCGATCCCCAGTGTAACGGCTGGCGGCGTTGATCAGTGCGACGGCTGGCAGGTAGCCTTGTTCTGCCTGGCCGGAAACATAGCCTACCGGTTTGTGCAGCAGCAGGGTCACCCGCGCTTGCTGGGTGCTTTGGGCGGCGCGGTTGAGGGTGAGTTTCTGGGAGGGGAGTGCCTTGCTGCCCAGTTCGGTAATCTGCGCACCATCGACATAAACCCAGCCACGCTGGATGTACTCATCCGCCTCGCGGCGTGAGCACAGCCCTTGCTGGGCCAGCAACTTGGAGATACGGACGGGTTCCATGTCGGAAGGCGGGGCGTGCAACAGGCGCACGCCCCTGCAGGGCTGGGGTGACCGATTACTCGGGACGGGTTTCAACCATCTGTAACGGTTCGCTGGCGATGATGGCTGCCGGGCGGGGTTTGCGGCCGAGCTTTTGAGCAGACCCACCGGTGGTTGCTGGAGCCGATTGTGTGGCACTGGTTTCGATCAGAACCAGCCCGGCTTGTTCGAGCGAGGCGGTCATGTCGACCCGGACTTCAGGGGCGGCGGCTGGAGTTGCCGGGATGGCCGGTGTTGTGGAGGCTTCCGGTGCTGCAGAGGTTGCCGGTGCTGTGGGCGGTTGTACTACAACGGGTGCGACCGCAGGGCTTGCCGGAAGGGCAATTTCTGCATGGGCGATGTGCGGCAGGGCGCCGTTGCTGGCTTGGGGAGTGATGGTAGGTGCAGGAGGCGGGGGGGGTTCCGCAGGTGCCGTTGCCGTTGCCACGGGTTCGGCTGTCGGGGCGATTTCGACGCCTTTACTCCATGTTTCAGCTTCGGGCACAGATACAGACATGGGTGCTGTCGTTACTGCGGCTGCGGCAGGTGTGGCCACGGGTTCTGGCAGTTTACCGGGCGCAGCGTCAACCGTGCTGCCGGCTTCGTTGTCGGAGGTTCCTTCGTCCATGCGCTTCTCATTGCGCTCGTTACGTTCGCCGCGCTCGCCGCGTTCGCCACGCTCGCTGCGGCCACCGCGCCGGCCACGGCGGCGATTGCCTTCACGCGTCGCTGCAGTGGTGGTGCCGGCATCATCCGGGGCAGTGGTCTGGAGCTCTGGCGTGTCGATATTCAGTGGCAGTTGAGCTTCGTTACTGTCGATGGCTACGGCCTGGGGTTTTGGCGCGCGCGGCTGGCGTGGCTCGCGCGGTTCACGCGATTCACGCGATTCACGCGATTCGCGGTCTTCCCGTTTTTCACCACGGGCACGTTGCGGCTTTTGTGTGGTGTCGGTCTTTTCTTCGTTGCGTTCGGCGCGGTTGGATGGGTCGGCGTTGCGGTTTTGCCGGTTGCGGTTGCCACCATTGCCACCATTGTCGCTATTGCTTCTGTTGCCGCCGCGTCGCGCATCGCTGCGCTCGCCACGTTCGCGTCCTTCACCACGGCGTGAACGTGTGCCAGGTGAGGTGCTGGCCGCAGCGGCGACCGGGGCGGGGGCGGGTTCGGCCGTCGCGGGCTTTTCTCCCGTGATCCACGACAGGATGCGGGCAAACAGGCCGGTATTGGCAGGTACGGGCACGGGTGCGGGCAGGCGTTGCTCTGCCTTGGGCTCGACGATGGGCGCTGGCTGGCTGGGGGTGATGCCTTTGACGGCAGCTTCTGGGCGTGCCGGCCGGCCTTCGGTTTGTGCCGAAGGCGGTGTGTAGGTTTCTTCCGCCGGGGTTTCGACCATTTTGTAGCTGGGCAGAACCAGCTCTTCCTGGTTGAGCTGGTCGTGGCGCAGGCGCACGATGCTGTGCTGCGGGGTTTCCAGATGGATGTTGGGGATCAGCACCAGATTGACCTTGTGACGCAGTTCGATCTTGGCGATGTCCGAGCGTTTTTCGTTGAGCAGAAAGGTGGCGACATCGACCGGCATCTGGCAATGCAGTGCGCCGGTACTTTCCTTCATGGCTTCTTCTTCGAGGATGCGCAGGATGTGTAGCGCCGAGGATTCGGTTGAACGGGTGTGGCCGGTGCCGTTGCAGCGTGGACAGGGGATGTAGCTGGTTTCGGCAAGGGTCGGGCGCAGCCGTTGGCGCGAGAGCTCGAGCAGGCCGAAGCGGCTGATCTTGCCGGTTTGTACGCGGGCGCGGTCGAAGTGCAGGGCATCGCGCAGGCGGTTTTCGACTTCACGCTGGTTGCGCGTGCTTTCCATATCGATGAAGTCGATGACGATGAGGCCGCCCAGGTCGCGCAGGCGCAGCTGGCGGGCGATTTCGTCGGCGGCTTCACAGTTGGTCTTGAAGGCGGTTTCTTCGATGTCCGCCCCTTTGGTGGCGCGGCCGGAGTTGACGTCCACCGAGACCAGTGCTTCGGTGTGGTCGATGACGATGGCACCACCCGACGGCAGATTTACCTGGCGTGAATAGGCCGACTCGATCTGGTGTTCGATCTGGAAGCGCGAAAACAGCGGGGTGTCGTCGCTGTAACGCTTGACGCGGGCGACGTTGCCCGGCATGACGTGCGACATGAACTGCTGAGCCTGTTCGAAGACGTCTTCTGTGTCGATGAGGATTTCGCCGATTTCAGCGTGGAAATAGTCGCGGATGGCGCGGATCACCAGGCTGGATTCCTGGTAAATCAGGAAGGCACCGCTTTGGGAGTGGGCGGCACCTTCGATGGCGTTCCACAGTTGCAGCAGGTAGTTCATGTCCCACTGCAATTCCTCGAAGGAGCGGCCGATGCCGGCGGTGCGGGCAATCAGGCTGGCACCTTGCGGTACGTCGAGGCGGTCCATGATGTCGCGCAGTTCCTGGCGTTCTTCGCCCTCGACACGGCGTGAAACACCGCCGCCGCGCGGGTTGTTGGGCATCAGCACGAGATAGCGGCCGGCCAGCGAGATGAAGGTGGTCAGGGCTGCGCCCTTGTTACCGCGCTCGTCCTTGTCGACCTGGACGATCAGCTCCTGGCCGACCGCGAGGGCGTCCTGGATGCGGGCTTTGGAAGGCTCCACGTCGGCCTTGAAGTAGGCGCGGGAGACTTCCTTGAAGGGCAGAAAACCGTGCCGTTCATTGCCGTAGTCGACGAAGGCGGCTTCGAGACTGGGCTCGATGCGGGTGATGACGGCTTTATAGATGTTGCTCTTGCGTTGTTCCTTGGTGGCCGATTCGATGTCCAGATCAATCAGTTTCTGACCATCGACGATCGCGACGCGTAGTTCTTCGGCCTGCGTCGCATTGAATAGCATGCGTTTCATGTTGTCTCCCGCGCGCACAGCACGGTTTGACTTGTCCTCGGCCTGCCCGGGCGCCAGGATGGAGGCGCAACGGACAGGCGTTTGCATCAGCAGTTATTGTGATTTCATGGGCTTGTTGTGGACGGGCCTCGTGAAGGGGGCTGGTGGTCGGACGTGTCTGTATCCAGGGTCGCGTATCGGGCACCCTGCCGCTGCTGCCTTGTTGCAGGCATGTCATCGGTAAGGGCATTCTGGTCTTGTTTTCTGGAATGTCGGGTGCCTGAGAGGTCGCCGGTTATCTGTGCGCGCAATAAAGTGTGGTGGAAAGTGGCAAATGGGTTGCAATGAGTTGCAATGAGTTGTTGCAATGCAATCAGTCAGTCTCGTCGCTGCTTGGGGTGAGCGAAATAACCTTGGTGGTTTGCGGCATGGCGGGTGATAATGCGCGCCCTGCGTGGCTGTGCTTACCGAATGCAGCACCGATGTTTCGGTGCCGGTATTCTGGCCACGTTGCCTCGCCAACCAGAGTCCGGTGACTGCATGCAGCTGAGGTGCGGTAGATTGCAACGACAGCGAAACAGGTCAAATGGGTCGGGTGACAACATCCTCGGTGCGTCACCGGCGCCACTTCGGGTCGCCGGGCACGCTTGCCGAAGGACAGCAAACCAGACGCAGTATATTGGAAATGAAGGGTTTAAGTAAAGATTCGGCGAACTGGCTGGAAGTCGATGATGAGTCTGCCGGGCAGCGCATCGACAATTTCCTGCTGCGCGTCTGCAAGGGCGTGCCAAAAAGCCATGTGTATCGCATTCTGCGTAGCGGCGAGGTGCGAGTTAACAAGGGGCGGGTCACGCCGGAATATCGTTTGCAGACCGGGGATCAGGTGCGCGTGCCGCCGATCCGCCTGGCAGCACGCGCCGAGTCGGCACCGCTGGCGGCGATTCCCGAACGCGAATTCGACATTGTTTTTGAAGATGAGGCCTTGCTGGTGGTCGATAAGCCGTCGGGTGTAGCGGTTCATGGCGGCAGTGGTTTGAGTTTCGGGGTGATCGAACAGTTGCGTCGCATGCGTCCGACAGCGCGATTGCTGGAATTAGCGCATCGCCTGGATCGTGAGACTTCCGGATTGTTGATCGTTGCCAAGAAACGGGCGGCACTGGCTGTCTTGCATGAGTCTTTCCGGCGCGGCAGCATCCACAAGCGTTATCTGGCTCTGGTGCTGGGGCGTTGGGAAATGCCGCGTCAGGATGTCCGCTTGCCCTTGCTGAAATATCTGACGGCGGAGGGGGAGCGGCGGGTGCGGGTATCCGATGAGGGCAAGGAGGCACACAGCATCGTGCGGCTGGTGGCGCGTTGGGGGGGGTTCAGCTTGGTCGAGGTGGAACTGAAAACCGGCCGCACGCATCAGATTCGTGTCCATCTGGCGCATCTGGGCTTTCCGCTGGCGGGAGATGATAAATATGGCGATTTCGAACGCAACAAGGTCTTGCAAAAACAGGGGTTGAGACGCATGTTCCTGCATGCGGCAAAGTTGCGCTTGCGTCATCCATTACGGCCTGAGGAGGCACCTTTGAGCTTTGAAGCACCGTTGCCGGTGGTGCTGCGCGATTTTCTCGGGCAGCTGGATCGCAATGAACGGAGGGACTATGGCACGGCGTTTTGAGTTGATCGTGTTTGACTGGGACGGCACATTGATGGATTCTGCGGCCGCCATCGTGCGTGCCATCCAGAATGCCAGCCATGATCTGGGGGTAATGCCACCTTCGGAGGAACGCGCCCGCCACGTCATCGGCCTGGGCTTGCAGGATGCCCTGCGTGCGGCTTTGCCGCAGCTCGACCCTGCACGTTATGACGAGATGGCACAGCGCTACCGTCATCATTACTTGTCGCACGATCATGAGTTGGTGCTCTTCGATGGTGCGTACGAAATGGTCGAGACGCTGGCTGCGGCGGGTTACCGGCTGGCGGTGGCGACGGGCAAGAGCCGCAAGGGATTGCAGCGGGCGCTGGAGCATAGTGGTCTGGGCAATTTTTTTCATGCCACGCGCTGCGCCGATGAATGTCATTCCAAGCCGCATCCGCAGATGTTGCTGGAGTTGATGGATGAGCTGGGGGCGTTGCCGGAGCAGTCGCTGATGATTGGGGACACCACCCATGACCTGCTGATGGCCAGGAACGCCGGCGTGTCTGCGCTGGCCGTGGCGTATGGGGCGCATCCCCGCTCCTTGCTGGAGGCCGAGGCGGTATTGACCTGCGCTGCCGATGTTGCCGAGCTGCGTGCCTGGTTGCAGGCGCAGTCATGAGTGAACGCCTGATCTGTGCCAGCAGTGCGCTCGTCGACGGCAGCGAAGGTGGCCAGGGGGTGCGCTTTACCGTGACACGCGATGGGGTTGAAGATCAGGCCTTTGTCATCCGTCATCGCGGGGTTGCTCATGCTTTTATCAACCGTTGCGGGCATGTCCCCATCGAGCTGGACTGGCAGGAAGGCCGATTTTTCGACATCACCGGCAGCCATCTGATTTGTGCCACGCATGGCGCCCTGTATTCTCCACAAACGGGACAGTGCATTGGTGGCCGCTGCAATGGCAAGGGACTGACGACGCTGGCCGTCTGCGAACATGACGGCAATATTTATCTGAAGGAATGACATGACCTCACCTGAACAGGACTCTTCACCGGGCAATGATCCGGCCTGGGCGCACCGGGCACTCGAACGGATCGCTCTCGAAGGCATTACGGAACAGCGGCGGTCGCGACGCTGGAGTATTTTTTTCAAGCTGCTCGGGTTTTCTTATCTCGCCTTGTTTTTGCTGGCACTGGGGGATTGGAGCAGCTCGGTGGACAAGTTTGGCGAGGGCACCCGGCATACGGCGCTGGTGCAGATCAACGGTGCCATCATGCCCAAGGGCGAGGCAAGTGCCGAGCGGATCATCAGTGCCTTGCAGGCTGCCTTCGAAGACAAGGGCACCCAGGGGGTCATCCTGAGCATCAACAGCCCGGGTGGGACGCCGGTGCAGGCCGGCATGATCAGCGATGAAATCATCCGGTTGCGTGCCAAATATCCGGCAACGCCGTTGTATGTGGTGGTCGAGGATGTCTGTGCTTCCGGTGGCTATTACGTCGCAGCGGCCGCGGATCGCATCTATGTCGACAAGGCCAGCATTGTCGGTTCGATCGGAGTCTTGATGGAGGGCTTCGGGTTTACGCGGGCCATGGAAAAGCTTGGGGTTGAGCGACGCTTGCTGGTGGCGGGCGAAAACAAGGGTTTTCTGGATCCGTTTTCGCCGGAGGATCCGCAGCAGAAAATCTTTGTCCAGAAGATGCTGGCGGAAATTCATCAACAGTTCATCGCGGCGGTACGCAAGGGACGAGGGGCGCGTCTCAAGGAAACACCGGAGATGTTTACCGGTTTGATGTGGAGCGGGACACGCGGCATCGAGCTGGGGCTGGCCGATGCCTATGGCACGGTCGAGTCGGTGGCGCGGGAGGTCATCAAGAACGAGGACATCCGCGATTACACCGTCAAGCAGAGTCTGGCCGAGCGTTTTTCCAGCCGCTTCGGTGCCAGCATGGCCGAGGGGATGCTGGATCGTACCCTGGGCACCCTGGGGAATGTTCACTGGCGTTGAGGTTGCTTCGCGGCGGTGCTGAAGTGCAGGGTGCAGGGACGTAGGGGTGAATGCATCCCATTTCGGGTAGTTCCGCCGCTCATGAGGGCGGCGGCTCTCTAAGATGCCCGCACTTGGAAATTTTTATTCATAAAAGGAAAGTCACATGGCATTCAATGGCAAGATCGCGCTGATTACCGGCGCGGGCAGCGGCATGGGACAGCTCGCTGCCTGGCGGCTGGCCGATGCGGGCATCAAGGTCGCCGCGTTCGACATCAGCGAGAAGGGACTGGCCAAGACGGCAGAAGGCAAGCCCAACATCAGGACCTATGTCGTCGATGTCACCAGCACGGAGTCGGTGAACGCTGCTGTCGCCCAGGTGGAAAAAGAGCTGGGGCCGATCGACCGCGTCATCAACGCTGCAGCCATCATGCCCTTTGGCAAGTTGCTCGATCAGCCGACCGAACAGATCCACCGGCTGATGGCGATCAATTTTGGTGGCCTGGTGAATGTCTCCAAGGCCACGCTGCCGGCCATGCTGAAGCGCGGTAAGGGCGATTTCATCAGCTTTTCGTCCATGCTCGGCCAGATGCCGACCTTGATGACCGGTGCCTATGCGGCAACCAAGTTTGCCGTCTCCTGCTACACCGAGGTTTTGTATCACGAGAACCGCAACAAGGGGGTGCGCTTCATTTGCGTTTGCCCACCGGCCGTCAAGACACCACTGCTGCAGCAGGCCATCGATACCGTGTGGCCGAAGATTCTCGACGAAAATCCGCCGATCAAGCCTGAAGAGGTGCTCGATGCCGTCGAGGTTTCACTTGAAAAAGGCGATTTCTGGTGCATGCCGGGCAAGGGGACTCGCCTAGGCTACATCATGCGACGCCTGCTGCCGGGGGCGGTGTGGAAGGCCGTGCACAAGGCGGAAGGTTTTTAAGCCGATGAGTGTGATGCTGGCTTGACCTAGCCTTGTGTTGAACAGATGAGCCGCCCTGGTAACCTGTGGGGCGGCTTTTTTGTCAGCGCGGCATCAGCCGGTTGAGATGGTTCATGTCCAGATCGAGGAAGTCGCGCAGGGAGATGATGCCGGCCGGGTGGTCGTTGTCGGTGATGGGGACGTGACGAAAACCGAATTGCCGCATGGTGTTGAAGGCTTCGAGCAAGGGCTGGTCGGCGGTCAGGGTGACCGGGTTGCGGGTCATGACTTCGTGCAGTTTGGTGCGTACCGGGTCACGTCCTTCGGCCAGCACACGGCCGAGAGCATCGTTCTCGGTGAAGATGCCGAGCATGTGGCGATCGCGCTCGATGATGAGGGCAGCGCGGTTTTCCCGAACCATCCATTGCACGGCATCGCGCACGTTCATGTCAGGTGAGGCCGCGAGCAGTTTCTGGTGGGCAATGAATTCGCGGATCAGGGCTTGGGGCATGGCTGGGAAATATGGGTCGGGTTGTGGGCTAGAAACGCAGGGCGGCCGTCAGTGAGGCGACTTCTTCGGCAGATTTTTCGAGAATTTCGGTCAAGGTTTCGTCGCCGACGACATGGTCGATCAGCGAGGGCGGCAGGTTGGGCTGAGTTTTGGCGAGATCATCCTGATCCAGCGGAGAGCTGACTGGAGCCAGTTGATTGGCCAGCAGCAGGGTGTCACCGAGAGTGACGGGAGGCAGGGTCAGAAAGCCGTTCCAGTGGGCTTCAATGGCTTCGGTGATGTTCTCCGGGATGGCCAGACGTTTCAGTACTGCACGGCCGATTTTGTCTTGGCCATGCTCGACCCATTCCAGCGGGCTGCCGTCGAGCAGGTCGGGGTGGGACTGCATGCGCGACAGCAGATAAAAGCCGCCGACTTCATGGACGATGCCGGCAAACATGGCAGTTTCGGGGTCGAGAAAGGTGACCCGCTCGGCGATCAGGTGGCACAGAGAGGTGACATGTGCCGTGTGCTCCCAGAGCTGGGTGGCCATGGCGTGAACCTGTGGATTGGCGATCAGACAGGAGAACTGGCGCGCCACGACGGCCATGGCCAGCGCTTGCAGGGTGCGAAAGCCCAGACGTCCCACAGCTTTGCGTACATCTGAGACTTCGCTGCCGGTACGGTTGTAGGCCACGGAATTGGCGGTGGCGACGATGCGGGCGGAGAGTAGGGGTTCGCCCATGACCAGCTTGATGATGTCCTGCACATGGCAGTCTGGTTGTTCGAGCGCTTGCCGCACTTTCAGGGCTGCATCGATGTTGGTCGGGAAAACAAGCTCGCCCCGTTCGGCCTGGTCGGCAATGGTGGTCAGGATGTCGATGCGATTCATGGGCTGAATGATAGCCGGTCAACGGCTCTCAAGGTGCACCGGTCGTTTCTGGATGCACCAGGAACTCTGGATGGAGGACAGGGCAGGTAGGGACAAGCCTGCCGTGCGCCATGGCCGGCCGAGTTTGGGTGAGTGGTCTGGATTTTATGGAGGCGGAGGCCGGAATCGAACCGGCGTAGACGGCTTTGCAGGCCGCTGCATAACCACTTTGCTACCCCGCCAGAGGTGACAACAAAAGTTGTGACCCATGAAGAGAAAAGGGAAAGCTTGCGCTTTCCCTGCTTTCCTTTTGAAACTTTTGGAGCGGCAGAAGAGTCTCGAACTCTCGACCTCAACCTTGGCAAGGTTGCGCTCTACCAACTGAGCTACTGCCGCAAGACAGGAAAGAATTATAGGCGCTCATCTTGTATTGTCAACAAAATTCTTCAAAAAATACGGTAAAACTTGATGGTTGCGCCTGATCTTCCCTGTGGTGAAGATATGGTAAGGATAAATCGTTATTTGGCTACCGCGGCGGTGGCCTTGCTGCGGCTGACCAGTTTTTCTTTGATGCGTGCCGACTTGCCGGAGCGCTCACGCAGGTAGTACAGCTTGGCGCGGCGCACGTCACCGCGGCGCTTGACTTCGATGCTGGCAATCAGGGGGGAGTAGGTCTGGAAGGTACGTTCGACACCTTCACCAGCCGAGATTTTGCGGACGATGAAGCTGGAGTTGAGACCGCGGTTGCGCTTGGCGATGACCACGCCTTCATAGGCCTGGGTACGTTCGCGATTGCCTTCCTTGACCTTCACCTGGATGACGACGGTGTCGCCAGGGGCGAATTCCGGAATGGTCTTGCCCAGACGGGCGATTTCTTCAGCTTCGAGTTGTGCGATCAGATTCATGAAAAACTCCATTGATTGAACTTGGCCGGTGGCCGTTCGCACAGAGCAGTGCCGCGTGAGACTGCGAACTCTGATGTGCGCGCTATTGTGGGAACTACAAACGACGGGTGCTGCGGGTGCTACATGCTGCGGCAGGTCAATGACGATCTGCGATTTACGGCTGTTGCTCATGTTCCTGCCGAAATTCATCGAGCAGGAGGGTTTCTTCGTGATTCAGGCTGCGCCTAGCCAGTAACTCCGGCCGGCGCAGCCAAGTACGCCCGAGGGCTTGTTTGAGTCGCCAGCGGCGTATTCTGGCGTGATTGCCGGAGAGCAGGACTTCCGGGACACGCTGGCCTTCGTAGTCTTCGGGGCGTGTGTAATGCGGACAATCCAGCAGGCCGGTAACGAAGGAGTCTTCCAGGGCGGAGTGGGCATCGTTCAGCGCCCCTGGCAACTGCCTCACGGTGGCGTCGATCAGAGCCATCGCGGGAATTTCGCCGCCGGAGAGGACGAAATCACCCAGTGATATTTCTTCATCAACGCAGCGACGGATCAATCGTTCATCCACTCCTTCATAACGCCCGCATAGCAGGATGGCTCCAGGGGACTGCATCAGCGTCATGACGCGCTGGTGCGTCAGTGGCTGACCCTGGGGTGAAAAATAAATGACAGGTGTCGGTGATGCGCCTGTAAGGATGCGGCGTTGGCGGGCAGCAATGATGGACTGCTCCAGCGGGCCGGGCATCATGACCATGCCAGGGCCGCCTCCGTAAGGTCGATCATCGACAGACCGGTAATTATCGCAGGAAAAGTCCCTTGGGTTCCAGAAATGTGCGTGCCAAATCCCGTTTTCTTTTGCCCGTCCGGTAATCCCCAGGGTCGTCAAGGCAGCGAACATTTCCGGAAACAGCGTGATGATGTCGAATTCCAGTGTGGGCCGGGCATGGCGGGGTGGGCAGGTATTCATGGTTACTGCCATTACCAGTCTATGCCCCACTCGACCAGGATAGTCTGGCGGGTGGTATCTACCTGTCGGACGACCTCGGCAACGAAGGGCAGCAGGCGTTCCTGCCCTTGTTGATCACGCAGGCACAGGACTTCGTGAGCACCGCTGCTCATCAGGTGGGTGACCTTGCCCAGAAGGATGCCTTGATTGTTGGTGACGGTCGCACCGATCAGGTCTGCCCAGTAGTATTCATCCTTGTTGGTTGCCGGCAGGACTGAGCGCGGCGCGGCAATGTACCAGCCGTCGATGGCTTCGGCAGCGGTACGGCTGTCGATGGTCGCGAATTTGGCGATCATGCCCTTGCCGTGTGGCTTCAGTGACTCCAGTGGATAGCTTTGCCAGTTTGCCGGGGCGGCGGCAGTAGCAATGGCTGTGTTCCCGGTGTGATTTTTGGGAGGGGTCGGGAGGGCTTCGTCCGCTGTCGGCGAGAGCCACCAGTTGGGCATTTCTCCGAGTGCTTGCGGATCGTCACCGAAAAAATGCACTTTGACCCAGCCATGCAGGCTGTAGGGTTCGACGATGCGCCCCAAGACGATCATGTCATCGCCCGGGGCGGGGGGCGGAGACATGGTTTGCATTGTCATGAATGAAACAGCCGCATGGCATCAATCTCTCTCCCTTGCAGGAGGGATAGAGCGACGATGCCATGCGGTGGGATTTCAGCTCAGGGCGATGTTCAGGCTGCTGCGGTGCTGGCGCTTTTCTTGACCAGGCGAGCCACGGTCGGCGACATCTGGGCTCCGTTGCCTTGCCAGTAAGTCAGGCGCTGGGTGTCAATGCGCAGACCCTGTTCGCTTTCAGAGGCAGACGGGTTGTAAAAACCGATGCGCTCGATGAAGCCACCATCGCGGCGGTTGCGCGAGTCGGTGACGACCATGTTGTAGAACGGGCGCTTCTTGGCGCCGCTGCGTGCGAGACGAATCACTACCATGTGTGTTCCCCGTAAATCCGGTGTCGAAAAAACAGCAGATTATACATGAATCACCTGCGGAAAACTGGTTTTTGTGGCCTGTGGCATCAGGCTGGTTCGATGTGTTCGAGCAGCAGCTGAACATTTGCTACCCCGTTGAATTCATTGACATCAAGTTTGTAGACGGCGCGGATTTTGGGGGTTGGGGCTTGGGAAAAGTTGAACTGGATGGCATCGAAGCGGGCGCCGTTACGCTGCAAGGTCAGTTTGAGGTGCTTTTCTTTGAGGATGCGCTGTTTTTCGACGGTGAATTCATCGCTGAAGAGCGGGGCAGGAAAGCCTTGTCCCCAGATTTGTGCTTGCAGCAGGCGTGCTGTATCGAGCGAGATGTAGCCGTTTTCGAGGCTGCCATCGGTTTCCAGCGTGCGGGTGCGGGCGCTGGCAGGGAGCAGCTGCTGGCAGACGGTTTCGAAGGCTTCTTCGAATTGCAGCAGGTTATCTTCATGAAGGGTTATACCGGCGGCGGCGGCATGGCCGCCAAAGCGCAGTAGTAGATCGGGGTATCGTTTGGCGATCAGATCCAGTGCGTCGCGCAAGTGCAGGCCGGGGATGGAGCGCCCTGAGCCTTTTAGCTCGCCTTCGTTGCCGCAGGCCAGGACGAAGGTCGGGCGATGCTGGCGATCCTTGATGCGCGATGCCAGGATGCCGATGACGCCCTGGTGCCAGTCGGGGTCGAAGAGGGTGATGCTGGCGCGTCCTTCTGCCGAGGCACCGGATGTTTCGGTTGCTTCAGCCTCAGCTTCAGCTTCACTGGCAGCGATTTCTTCGAGGCGTAGCAGGGCTTCGTTTTGCATGTCGGCTTCGATGCTGCGCCGTTCGCGGTTGAGGGCATCCAGCTCCTGGGCGATATTGAGGGCACGGGTGCGATCTTCGGTCAGCAGACATTCGATGCCGAGGCTCATGTCGGCCAGGCGGCCGGCAGCGTTGAGGCGGGGACCGAGGGCAAAGCCGAGATCGAAGGTGGAGGCGGTTTCAAAGCGCCGCCCGGTGGCCTGGAACAGGGCGGCGATGCCTGGCTGTATGTGCTGGGCTCGCATGCGTGCCAGTCCCTGGGTGACCAGGGTACGGTTGTTGCGGTCGAGGGGGACGACATCGGCAACGGTGCCCAGTGCCACCAGATCGAGCAGGCTGGCCAGGTTGGGTTCTGTCTTTCCATCAAAGTGGCCGCGCTGTCGAAGCTCGCTGCGCAGTGCCAGCATGACGTAGAACATGACACCGCAGCCAGCCAGAGCCTTGCTGGGAAAGGAGCAGCCGGGCTGGTTAGGATTGACGATGACCTCTGCGTCGGGCAGGGTATCTCCTGGTAGGTGGTGGTCCGTGATCAGGGTTTGCATGCCCAGACGGCGAGCCTCGGCAACGCCGGCGACGCTGGCGATGCCGTTATCTACCGTGATCAGCAGCTCGGTTTGACGTTGTGCGGCGAGCTGGACGATTTCAGGGGTCAGTCCGTAGCCATATTCGAAACGGTTGGGTACCAGGTAGTCGAGGTGGCGGGCACCGAACAGCCGGAGCGCGCGTAGCCCGATGGCGCAGGCCGTGGCACCGTCGCAGTCGTAATCGGCAACGATCAGCAGGCGTTTGTCACTGGCCATGGCATCTGCCAGCAGCACGGCGGCTTCGGCAGCGCCGCGTAGCTGAGTGGGGGGCAGCAGGGTGCTGAGTGCCGTATCGAGCTGGCTGCGATCGGTCAGGCCGCGGGCGGCGTAGATTCTGGCCAGCAGGGGCGAGAGGCCTTGCTGTTCGAGCATCGTGCAGGCACGGATGGGACTGGGGCGGGTGCTGATGCGGGTCATGGGGCAGGAATTTCCAGATGGGAGAGGGGCAGGGGGCGGCGCCAGAATTGCCAGCGAGCCGTGGCGGATAGTTTGAGTTCGAGCTGTGCTGCGTCGCCCGTCGCCTTGAGGGTGAGATGGCGCAGTGTGCCATGACGCAGGGCCTGGCAGAGTGGTTGCAGCCATGTGCGTTCCAGCGTTTGCAGTGCCTCGCTCCAGGCCAGGGCATCGTATTGATGGGCAGGCGATTGCAGGTCATCGAGGAAGACGAGTGCGCGTGTGCCGGGTGCGGCTTTCAGCACGGTGGCCGCCTCCATCTGCAATGGTGCGGCCAAGGCAGCCAGACGGCAGAGGCCGCTCAGGAGAGGAGACGGGCCGCAGACTTGTGTGAAGGCTGCCGGGTTGGGGCAGGCGCGGGGCAAGGTTCCGCCACCCCACAGCCAGAGTGCGTTGAGGCGTGACTGGCCGGTTTCTTCGCGTTGGAGATTGAAGGGCAGGGTGTGCAGCAGGATTTGCGCTTCATTCAGCAGCTTGCGCCAGGGCAGGGCGGTTGAGCCCTGCGGCAGCATGGATTCTGGGCTGGCGGCGAAAGAGGGCGGGGTGGTCTGGATGTTCGGGGTAGTATCGAGGTGCAGATAGGCATGACCACTCGGGCCAAGGTGCAGGGCACGGAACCCGGGGCACAGTTCGTGAAACAGGGGGGTCAGGGCGGTGATGATGGCCTGCATTTCGTTGTCATCGGGCAGCGGGGCATCGGTGGCGAGGGTCAGGCGACGCTTGCCGATGCTCAGACACACCGGGTCGAGGCATAGCCAGTAGCCTTCTTTGGATGGCTGGCCACCATCGCTGCCATCACCCAGGCGGCGCAATGCGGCATAGGGCAGGTCTTCGCCGGGTGCGGGCTGGATGCCAAAGGCGGTTGCGAGTACGGCTTCGGGCGGGGCCGGGGGCAGCCAGCGCTGGCGTGCACGCCCCAGTAGCCAGGACAGGGCGGGCAGGGAGAGGTCGGCACTGATGTCACGGAGTACCTGGCCATGCCAAAGCAGGCCGGGCAAGACAAGCTGAAGCTGCATCGGGGCATGTTAACATACGCGGATCATGAATTACGAATGGTGGATCGGCCTGCGCTACACGCGCTCGAAGCGGCGCAAGAGCGACGGGCAGGGCAGTGGCAACGGCTTCATTTCCTTTATCTCCCTGATTTCCACGTTGGGTATCGCCTTGGGTGTGGCTGCCTTGATCGTGGTGCTGTCGGTGATGAATGGCTTCCAGAAGGAATTGCGTACCCGCATCCTTGGGGTGGCTTCGCATATCCAGATTACCGGCTCGCCGCGCCATGGCGGAGAACTGGTCGACTGGGTCAAGGTGATGCAGGAGGCAGCGCGTCATCCGGAGGTGCGTGAAGCCGCTCCCTTCGTCCAGGAGCAGGGCATGCTGTCCTTCGATCAGGAGGTACGCGGGACGATCGTGCGCGGTGTGCTGCCGGAGGCCGAGGAGCGCGTGGCAGATTTCGAGAAGCACATGAAGGCCGGTCATCTGGCGGATTTGCGGGCTGGAGAGTACAACATCATCCTCGGTTCCGAGCTGGCTTATGCCCTGCACATCACGGTCGGTGACAAGGTGACACTGATCGCGCCGCAGGGCATGGTGACGCCGGCCGCCATCCTGCCCCGCCTCAAGCAATTCACGGTGGTTGGCATTTTCGAGGTTGGCATGTTCGAGTTCGATTCGGGACTGGCCCTGATCCACATGCAGGACGCACAGCGTCTGTATCGTCTCGATGAGCGGGTCAGCGGCGTGCGCCTGAAGGTCGATGACCTGTTTGCTGCGCCCAGGGTGGCGCGTGAGTTGCTGCGTTACATCGATGCTGATGCCTACATTTCTGACTGGACGCGCAGCCATGCCAATTTTTTCCGCGCCGTGGCCATCGAGAAGAACATGATGTTCCTGATCCTGCTCCTGATCGTGGCTGTGGCTGCGTTCAACATCGTTTCGGCGCTGGTCATGGCGGTGACCGACAAGCAGGCGGACATTGCCATCCTGCGCACACTGGGGGCGAGTCCGCGCAGCATTATGAAAATTTTCATCGTCCAGGGCGCTTTGATTGGTGTAATCGGCCTGCTGCTGGGGGTGGCCGGTGGCATTGCCCTGGCACTCAACATCGATGTCGTGGTGCCGGCCATCGAGCGTCTTTTGGGGGCGCAGTTCCTTGCCAAAGATGTGTATTACATCTCCGAGTTGCCTTCTGAGCTGCAGTGGCCGGATGTCGTCATCATCTCGGCGGTATCTTTCATTCTGACATTGCTGGCGACGCTCTACCCGAGCTGGCGGGCAGCACGGGTCAATCCGGCCGAGGCTTTGCGCTATGAGTGAGCCGCAGCAAGCCTCAGCCATCGTCTGCACGGGACTGAAAAAATCCTTCTGGCAGGGTAGTGTGGAAGTGCCTGTGTTGCAGGCGCTCGACTTGTCCGTGGCGGTTGGGGAGCGAGTGGCCATCGTCGGCAGCAGCGGTTCGGGCAAGAGCACGTTATTACATTTGCTGGGCGGGCTGGATCGTCCCACGGCCGGTACGGTCAGTGTGCTGGGGCGCGAGCTGACCACCTTGTCGGAAGTGGAGCGGGGGCGGTTGCGTAATGAGCGCCTGGGGTTTGTGTATCAATTCCATCATCTATTGGCAGAATTTTCTGCACTGGAAAATGTGGCCATGCCACTGCGCATTCGACGCATGGCGCGTGCCGAAGCCGAAGCCCAGGCAGGCAGTCTGCTGGAGGCGGTCGGTCTTGGTCATCGTCTGAGTCATCGTCCGGGCGAGCTGTCCGGGGGGGAGCGTCAGCGGGCGGCGATTGCCCGGGCACTGGTGACCCGGCCGGCTTGTGTGTTGGCGGATGAGCCGACGGGGAATCTCGACCGGCACACGGCTGAGACGGTGTTTGGCTTGATGATGACGCTCAATGCCACGCAGGGGACGAGCATCATCGTGGTGACCCATGATCCGCAATTGGCCGCCCGGGCAGACCGGGTGCTGCATCTGGAGGATGGCCGGCTGCGTATGGCCTGAGCGCTGGCGACTGCCCCGGGCTGGTGTTTGCCCCGCAGGTCGTTCAGGCCGCTGTCCAGTGGCGCAGGGGTATCAGGATGGCCAGCAGGAGCGGCTGGTGCAGCAGGTAGATAGCCAGGCTGTGACGCCCCAGCCAGAGCAGGCTGTGTGGCAGCCGGGTAGGTGATGATTTCGTACCATCCGGGCGGTCTGACTGCTGCAGTCGCCACATCATGAAGCCGTGGCCGATCAGGCACAGGCCGAACCAGGGTAGCAGGGGAACATAGTCTTCGGTATCGGGCGCGTGGGTCATCAGCCCCAGCCAGGCTAGGGCGGGTGAATCGAAAAGCGGGTGGCTGCCGACATTGCCGAGGATGAGGGCGATGAAACCGAACAGCAGGCTGGTGCGGGCGGTGTCGAGCCGTGCTTTTTGCAGGGCGATCAGCAGCAGGCTCATGAGAGTGATGGCATGCAGGACACCGAACCAGATGATGGATTGCGGAAAGAGCAAGGCACTGCCGAGCGTGACCAGCAGGGCAGCAGCGGCAATTTTGCCGATGCGTCGCCAGCGTGCGGCGGCTGGGGTTTGTTGATGGGTGGCCAGCGCCTGGGCAGCACCGACACTGAACAGGAAGCTGCCGAGGATCAGGCTGCGTGCGATTCGCCAGCGTAGGTCATGATTCATGTCCTGATGCAGCCAGCCGAGGAAATTGAGATCGTAGGCAGCGTGGTAGGCAATCATCGCCAGCACGGCAGCACCGCGCAGGCCGTCGAGCCAGTGCTGGCGCGTGACGGGTGGCGGGGTAGTCGGCAGGGCGTGTGGCCGGGGGGCGGGTGTTGTGGCGGTGATTCGGCGTGCGCGACGCGAGCTCATGGGCTTGCTGACGGGGCTGGGGGCGGGTTGCGCCGCCAGCGCAGGGCAGGTAGCAGGGCGAGGATGGCCAGCAGCAGGGCCAGGGTGTTGCCCCAGCGGACATAGGGTGTGCTGCCGCTGTAGCCTTGTGCCTGCACGGTCAGGGCGGCGGCCGTGAAGGCTGGCAGGACGGCACTGACCTGACCATCTGGCTGGATGGCCGCGGTCATGCCGGTGTTGGTGGAACGCAACATGACACGGCCGGTTTCCAGGGCACGCATGCGGGCGATCTGCAGGTGCTGCGGTTGCATCAGGGAGTCACCGAACCAGGCGGTGTTGGATAGATTGACCAGCAAGGTAGCCTGCGGCAGGGCACGGATGATTTCTTCACCAAACAGGTCTTCATAGCAGATATTGGCGGCGATCTTCTGGCCGGCGATTTCCAGCGGCGACTGGTATTTTGCGCCCGGGCTGAAGTCGGACATCGGCATTTCCATCTGGGCGATGAGCCAGGCAAAACCGGCGGGGATGTATTCGCCGAAGGGAACCAGATGGGTCTTGGCGTAGTACTGGAATGCCCGGCCATGCTCTAGTGCCAGGGCGACATTGGTATATCCCCTAGGCTTGCCGGATGCGTAGATGAGATTGGCCGCTCCGGTGATGGTCGGCCCCTGGTCCATCAGCATCGCCAGAAAGGCTGGCGGGATTTCATGGACGAACATTGGCAGGGCGGTTTCTGGCAGGATGCGCAGTTGTGCCGGGTGGCTTTGGGCAAGCTGCTCATAGACATCCAGTGACATCTTGAGGCGATCGGCATCCCATTTGCTTTCTTGCGGGATGTTGCCTTGCAGGAGCGTGACGCTGATGGGCGCACCTGTCGGCTGTGTCCAGTGGATGCGGGTGAGCAGGGCTCCACCCACGATCAGAGTGAGTGCGGCGAGCAGGGCAGCGATGCGGATGCGGGGCCCGACACCATGCAGGCAAAATGCCAGCAGGCCGGAGAGCAGGGCGGCGATCAGGCTGATACCGTAAGAGCCTATTACTGCGGCATAGCCGGCGAGTGGGCTGGGTGGGGTCTGGGCGTAGCCGCTGGCCAGCCAGGGGAAGCCCGTCAGCAGCCAGCCGCGTAGCCATTCGCAAAGCATCCACAGCGCGGCGGCGAGCAGGGCGTCCGCGATGGGGCGGCCGGTCAGGAAACGCCGGAACAGTGCGCCGGCCAGTGCCGGGTAGAGCGCCGGGAGGGTGCAGAACATCAGGGTGGATAGGAGTGCCAGCGGGAGGAACATGCCGCCGACGATGTGCAGGCTGACAAAAACCCAGGAGATGCCGCACAGGAAAAATCCCCAGCCCCACAGCAACCCCAGCCAGGCGGCGCAGCGCGCGTTGGGGGCTGCACGCCACAGGAGAAAGATTCCGGCCAGGCTGAGGATGGGGAGCGGGTAGAGTTCGTAAGGGGCGAAGCCGGCAACAGCCAGCGCGCCCAGTAGCGGAGCCAGCAGCAGAGGGAGGCGGGAAGCCCGGGCAGTGTCCTGGGTCACGGTGGTGGGGCGGTCAGGGGGATGGCCTGCTGTGGGTCGATCAACAGGGTATGGACGCGGCGACTGTCGGCGCGCAGGACCTGGATGCGCAAGTTGTCGATTTGCAGGATCTCGCCGCGTTTGGGCAGGCGACCGAGATGCTGGATGACGATGCCGCCGATGGTGTCGACCTCTTCATCGGACAGATGGGTGTTGAAGCTCTGGTTGAAATCGTTGATTTCAGTAGTTGCCTTGACGCGATAACGGCCGGTATTGTCGAGGACGATGTTGTCGGCAGCTTCGTCGAAATCATATTCATCGTCGATATCGCCGACGATCTGCTCCAGCACGTCTTCGATGGTTACCAGGCCGGCGACACCACCATATTCATCGACGACGATGGCCATGTGGTTGTGCGAGGCGCGGAATTCGCGCAGCAGGACATTGAGACGCTTGGACTCCGGGATGAAGATGGCTGGACGCAGAGTATCGCGCAGATCGAAATCCCGGCCGGCAAAGTAGCGCAGCAGGTCTTTGGCAAGTAGGATGCCAATGACATCATCGCGGTTTTTGTCGATGGCGGGGAAGCGTGAATGGGTGGCTTCGACGATGTCGCCGGCAATTTTTTCTGGGGCATCGTTGATGTCGATGACATCCATCTGGGCACGCGGCACCATGATGTCCCGCACCTGGATGTCGGAAACCCCCAGGGCACCTTCGATGATGGAAAGAGCGTCGGAATCGAGCAGGTTGCGCTCGAACGAAGTGTGCAGCAGTTCGAGCAGTTCCTCGCGATCTTCCGGGGCGCGGGTGAGCAGGGCGGAGAGGCGTTCAAGCAGGGTCGGGCGACTGGAAGGGTCCATGTTGGGATTGGGATGGTGGGGGAAGTGGTACGCCGATGGTGGCCGGTCAATGTTCCGACAGATAGGGGTCGGCGATGCAGAAACGTTTGAGAAGGTCGCGTTCACGATGTTCCATATGTTCGGCTTCGGCCTCCGTTTCGTGATCAAACCCTTGCAGGTGCAGCATGCCGTGAATTACGAGGTGGGCGAGATGATCCTGCGGTGGTTTTTTCTGTTCGCGAGCCTCACGCAGGACGACGGGCAGGCAGAGCACCAGGTCACCGGCCAGATCGGGCGCTGGTGCATAGGGAAAGGATAGTACATTGGTGGCGTAGTCCTTGGTCTGGCTGCCCCGGCCGCGGAACTCGCGGTTTAGGGTGCGACCCTCGTCGGCATCGACGAAGCGCAGGGTCACCGTTGCGTGCTGCGTCCTGTTATCGAGTGCGGCGCGCACCCAGCGGCGCAGTTGCGGGCGGGAAGGCAGGAAGCGGGCGGCATCCCCCGCGCTGTTGCAGGCATACTGAACCGTCAGCGACAAGGAGATAGCAGCGGGCGGCGGGCGGCGGGCAGCTTCAGCTTTTTTGTGATTTCTGGTCATGAGCTTCGTAGGCCGCGACGATGCGGGCAACCAGCGGGTGACGCACCACATCTTCGGCGAGAAAATCGGTGAAGGCGATGCCGCGCACCTGGGACAGGATGCGCCGTGCTTCGATCAGGCCGCTTTTCTGGCCGCGTGCCAGGTCGACCTGAGTCACATCGCCGGTGACCACCGCCTTGGCACCGATGCCGATGCGCGTCAGGAACATCTTCATCTGCTCGGGCGTGGTGTTTTGCGCTTCATCGAGGATGATGAAGGCATGGTTGAGGGTGCGTCCACGCATGTAAGCCAGCGGAGCAATCTCGATGGCCTGGCGTTCAAACATCTTGCCTACCTTGTCAAAGCCCATCAGGTCATAGAGGGCATCGTAGAGTGGGCGCAGGTAAGGATCGACCTTTTGTGACAGATCACCAGGCAGAAAGCCCAGGCGTTCGCCGGCTTCGACCGCCGGGCGGGTCAGGACGATGCGGCTGACCTGGTCGCGCTCCAATGCATCGACGGCACTGGCTACGGCCAGATAGGTCTTGCCGGTGCCGGCGGGGCCGACGCCGAAGGTGATGTCATGTTCCTGTATCTGCTTCAGGTATTGCACCTGGCGTGGCGTGCGGCCATGCAGGTCGGCCTTGCGGGTCAGCAGACCGGGGGAGGATGCCTGCGGTGCACCGTGGCTGGTGAGCTCGATCAGACCTAGCTGGATTTCGTCGATGGAGAGCGGTGCATTGCTTTTGTCGTAGAAATGACGCAAAGCCACCGCCGCCCGGCGGGCATTGTTGCCGTGGATGCTGAACCGCTCGCCGCGCCGTGTCAGTACGACATCGTAGGCGGTTTCGATCTGGTGCAGGTTTTCGTCCAGCGCACCACACAGATTGGCCAGACGCTGGTTGTCGACCGGCTCAAGCCGCAGGGTCAGCCGCTCCCGTGCGTCGTCCGGATCATTTTTTTTGCCTGAGGGAGATTTCAAATCAATGAGGGGCTGTCGTTATGAGGGGGTTGATTCTGCCGCGTCATGTGGAAGCACGCAACTTGTCTGGTTTTTTGTGGCCTATATCCGGGGCAAGGATCATCGGCCAGCCATCAATGCGGGGATATCCTTGAGCATTGTTTCGCGTGCCTTTGTTCCTCCCGGGATGTCTGATTTTTTGTTGTCGATTTCCAGTCGGGCGAAAACGATCTGCCGCCCATTCTTTTCGGCCCAGCCCACAAACCAACCCTGTGGCCGGGTTTCATCGATTCTGCCGGCGTGATCCCGAAGCCAGCCACTGCCGCTCTTGCCGTGGATCAGCCATCCCTCTGCTGTCCCGGTGGCCGGGTAGCGTGGGATCGTGGCATAGGCCATGTCATGCGCGGCTTTGGAAATGGGCAGTTGGTGTGTGACCAGGCGCAGGAGAAACTGGACTTGCTCCCTGGGGGAGATGGCGAGGGAGGACATCAGCCAGGCCTGTGTCAGGCCGTTGTTTTTTCCGGCATCGCCGGAAACATCCTGATTGCCATACTCGAAGGCTTGTACATACTGTGCGAATCGCTCGCTGCCGAGGCGTTGGGTCAGTTGTTGCGAGAACCAGACGACAGAGTCGCTTTGCCATAGCGCCGGAGAAACCAGCGGGTATTCTCTATCTCTTGGTGAGGGCAGGGGCCGGTATTCCGGCTTCAATGTCCAGCGGGGGGATTCCGGCGACTGCAGGATGCCGCTGTCAAAACCCATGAGTGCCAGGGGAAGTTTGAACGAGGAGCAGGGCGATACACGGCGGGTGCATTCACCGCGCTCATACAGGATGCTGCCGGTCGTGGCATCTGCGATGAGGGTGCATTCGAGTATTTCGGCATCGGTGCCCGTTGCGTCTGTAGCCAGCACATGTCCTGGGAGCAGGGCGAACATGAGGAGCAGCAGCCAGGTTTTGATCATCCTGCGGGGACCGGATGAAGGATATTCGGTCTGCATCGTTTCTGGTCAGCCGCGCCCGGTGCTGCCGAAACCACCGCTGGCACGCTGGCTGGTGGGGAATTCTTCGACGATGTTGAAGCTGACTTGCAGTACCGGCACGATGACCAGTTGAGCCAGCCGTTCCAGCGGGTTGAGGGTGAATGATTCCGTGCCACGGTTCCAGGTCGAGACGAAGATTTGCCCTTGGTAGTCTGAGTCGATCAGGCCGACCAGATTGCCGAGTACGATGCCATGTTTATGGCCGAGTCCGGAGCGCGGCAGGATCAGGGCGGCGAGTCCCGGGTCAGCCAGATGCAGGGCAATGCCGGTGGGAATCAGTTGGGTCTGGCCGGGTTCCAGGGTCAGGGGCGCGTCGATGCAGGCACGCAGGTCGAGACCGGCCGCACCCGGGGTGGCGTAGTGCGGGGCTAGTTCATCGGCGTTTTCCTTCAGGCGTGGGTCGA
Organism: Sterolibacterium sp.; assembly: GCA_018062105.1. Lineage (GTDB taxonomy): Bacteria > Pseudomonadota > Gammaproteobacteria > Burkholderiales > Rhodocyclaceae > Sterolibacterium. The sequence goes on from JAGOSV010000005.1 coordinate 29,192, forward strand.
GGATTTTGAGGTCGATGGTGGGCATGATTGGTGTGGTTCGATGGGCAGGGCCCGACGGGTAGTGTTTTGTGGCTCGTTCAGCGTTCAGTTCTCCAGCATGCGAGCGATGTGGGCGACGATATCGCGGGCGATGGTGGTTTTTGGGCCGGGCGGGAGTTTGTGCTGGCCGCTGGCGTCGAACAGGATGACGGTGTTGGTGTCGTGTCCCAGGCCGTCTTGCACCAGATTGCCAATGACCAGGGGCAGTTTTTTGGCCAGGCGTTTGCCTTCGGCATAGGTGGCGAGATTCTGGCTTTCGGCGGCAAAGCCGACGCAGAACGGAGCGGCGGGCAGGGCGGCGACTTCGGCCAGGATATCCGGATTGGCGGTTAGTTCGAGGCTGAGGGTGGCGCCGGCGGTGGTTTTTTTGATTTTTTGGTCGGCCTGTTGCGCCGGGCGATAGTCGGCAACGGCGGCTACGCTGATGAAAATGTCGACGTTGCCCACAGCACTGAGTACGGCCTGATGCATGTCGCGGGCGGTCTGGATGTCGATGCGGCGCACGGCACGCGGGGTAGGCAAGCTGACCGGGCCGGCCACCAGGGTGACGGCGGCACCGGCCTCGGCGCAGGCACGCGCCAGGGCGAAGCCCATTTTACCCGAGCTGGTGTTGGTCAGGCCACGCACCGGGTCGAGCGGCTCGAAGGTGGGGCCGGCCGTGAGCAGGACGCGGCGGCCGGTCAGGTGTCTGGGTTGCAGGGTAGCGACGATTTCGTCGAATAGTTCCTGCGCTTCGAGCATGCGGCCCGGGCCGAATTCGCCGCAGGCCTGTTCGCCCGTGGCCGGCCCCAGGAGCAATACGCCGTCGGCTTTGAGCTGCTGAAGGTTGCGTTGGGTGGCCGGGTTTTCCCACATCTGGCGGTTCATGGCCGGTGCCGCCAGCAGGGGGCATTCACGCGCCAGGCAGAGCGTGGAGAGCAGGTCGTCGGCGCGCCCTTGCACAGCTTTGGCGAGGAAGTCCGCCGTTGCCGGAGCCACGACGATGGCATCCGCCCCCCGGGTCAGGTCGATATGCCCCATGCCGCGTTGCTGACGCTGGTCCCACAGCTCGCTCCAGACGGGGCGGCCGGTGAGCGCCTGGAAGGTGGCACTGCCGATGAATTGTGCGCCGGCCGCTGTCAGCACGACATCCACCTGGGCATCGGCCTTGACCAGCAGGCGTGCCAGTTCGGCGGCCTTGTAGGCGGCGACACCGCCGGTGACCCCCAGCACGAAACGCTTGCCTGAAAGTTCTTTCATAACGTGTAAAATCCGGCAAAAAAATGCAATGTCAATGAAAAATGCAATGTCAATGTTGAGGGAATACTGATTTATTCCGTTCGCCCTGAGCCTGTCGAAGGGCATCTCATGTAATAACATGGGCTTCGACAAGCTCAGCCCGAACGGATTTGATTTAATCAGCGGTTCCTTGACGTTGATGACACGAAAGCGGGCATTCTAGCGTATGGCAATCATCGACTGGCCCGAGCAGGAGCGACCGCGCGAGCGTCTGCGTGCGCTGGGCGCGGCAGCACTTTCCGATGCGGAGTTGCTGGCGATTTTTCTGCGGGTGGGGGTGCGCGGCAAGAGTGCCGTGGATCTGGCGCGTGAGTTGCTGGCACACTTTGGCAGCCTGTCGCATATGTGCCATGCGCGAGAGGAGGCGTTTGCCGGGATTTCCGGCATGGGGCCAGCGAAATACGTGCAGCTACAGGCCACGCTGGAGATGGCGCGTCGTGCCTTGCGGGAGGAGATGGCTCAGCGTGATTTGCTGACAACCCCCGTGGCTGTGCGTGACTGGCTGCGCCTCAATCTGGCGCACCTGCCGCATGAATGCTTCGTCGCCCTGTGGCTGGACAGCCAGAATCGTCTGCTGGCGCACGAAGTGCTGTTTCGCGGAACGCTGAATCAGGCCAGCGTTTATCCGCGTGAGGTCGTCAAACAGGCATTGCAGCAGAATGCGGCGGCGGTGATCCTGGCACATAACCATCCTTCGGGGGTGAGCGAGCCTTCTACCGCAGACCGGCAATTGACCGATACCTTGAAACAGGCACTGGCGCTGGTGGATGTCCGTGTGCTGGATCATTTCATCGTTGCTGGCAACGCGCAGCCATTGTCTTTTGCCGAACGCGGGCTACTTTGACCACATTGTTGTCGTCCATCGAGGGGCGGTTGTGGCGGCAAAATGAGCGAAGTTCCGGAACCCATACTAGGTCATTGGCGCCTCTTTCTCCTCTTTCTCCTGTTGGTGTATTTTTGTCTTTAATTTCCTCGACATTTTTGGATGGGCTTGGGTATAATGACGGGCTTTGCTGAACCTAGAACCCTGGAGCAACCCAAATGTCCCGCGTATGCCAAGTTACGGGCAAGGCCCCGATGGTCGGAAACCACGTTTCCCATGCCAACAACAAGACCAAGCGTCGTTTTCTGCCGAACCTGCAATACCGCAAGTTCTGGGTCGAGACCGAGAATCGCTGGGTGCGTCTGCGTGTCTCGAATGCCGGCTTGCGTACCATCGACAAGAATGGCATCGATGCTGTCCTCGTCGACCTGCGCGGTCGCGGCGAATCGGTTTGAACCTCACTGTATTTTGATCGGAGACCATCATGGCTAAAGGCGGCCGCGAAAAAATCAAGCTTGAATCCACGGCCGGTACTGGCCATTTCTACACAACGACCAAGAACAAGCGCACTATGCCCGAGAAAATGGAGATCATGAAGTTTGATCCCAAGGCACGCAAGCATGTGGCCTACAAGGAAATCAAGCTCAAGTAATTTCCTGAACCAGAAAAACCGCAGCCTGAACCGCTGCGGTTTTTTTACGCCTGTTTTCCCCATGTTTTGCGCCGCAGCAAGCTGCCGGAAGCGTTTGCCGGCTGCTAAAATCAGCCACTTGACCGCTTATCTATTCTTCACGCGACCCTGCCATGAACAGCGCCGAAATCCGCCAGAAATTCCTCGACTTCTTTGCCTCCAAGGGGCACACCATCGTTCCTTCCAGCCCGCTGGTGCCGGGCAATGACCCGACGTTACTGTTTACCAACTCGGGTATGGTGCAGTTCAAGGATGTGTTTACTGGCAAGGACAAACGTCCCTACACACGGGCAACATCGTCGCAGCGCAGCCTGCGTGCCGGTGGCAAGCACAACGATCTGGAAAACGTCGGTTACACGGCACGCCACCACACTTTCTTCGAGATGTTGGGTAACTTCAGTTTCGGCGATTATTTCAAGCGTGACGCGATCCATTACGCCTGGGAGCTGCTGACCAAGGTCTACGCACTGCCTTCCGAGAAGCTGTGGGTGACGGTGTATGCCGAAGATGATGAGGCCTACGACATCTGGGCCAAGGAGGTCGGCGTGCCGGCTGGGCGTATCGTGCGCATCGGTGACAACAAGGGAGCCAAGTATGCTTCGGACAACTTCTGGCAGATGGCTGATACCGGCCCCTGTGGTCCGTGCAGCGAGATATTTTTCGATCATGGTCCGGATGTCTGGGGTGGCCCCCCGGGTTCGCCTGATGAGAGCGGCGACCGCTACATTGAAATCTGGAATCTGGTATTCATGCAGTTCAACCGCGACGAGACCGGCGTTCTGCATCCGCTGCCCAAGCCCAGCGTAGACACCGGTATGGGACTGGAGCGCATTGCCGCCGTGTTGCAGCATGTGCATAGCAACTACGAGATCGACCTGTTCCAGCAACTGATCCAGGCGGCCGCACGCGAGACACAGTGCGCCGATCTGGCCAACAATTCGCTGAAGGTCATTGCTGACCACATCCGTGCCTGCTCGTTCATGGTGGTGGATGGCATCATTCCTGGCTCTGACGGGCGCGGCTATGTCCTGCGTCGCATCATCCGTCGTGCCATCCGCCATGGCTACAAGCTCGGCCAGAAAAAACCGTTTTTCTACAAGCTGGTCGCCGATCTGTGTGCTGCGATGGGGGCGGCTTATCCGGAACTGGTTGCGCAACAGGAGCGCGTCGCCGCCGTATTGCGCCAAGAAGAGGAACGCTTTGGCGAGACCATCGAACATGGCATGGACATCCTTGAAGCTGCCTTGAAGCCCGGACTCAAGACACTCGATGGCGAGACTGCCTTCAAGCTCTACGACACCCACGGCTTCCCGCTTGATCTGACGGCTGATATCTGTCGCGAGCGCGAGATGGCCATCGACGAAGCCAGTTTTAATGCGGCGATGGCGCGTCAGCGTGACATGGCGCGTGCTGCATCGAGTTTCAAGATGAAGGGCAGCGTTGATTACGACGGCAAGGGCACGGATTTCAAGGGCTATGAGTCGCTTGAAGAAGATGCCATGGTGCTGGCGCTGTATCGTGACAGCCAGCGTGTTAGTCAGTTGGATGTGGGTGAAGAGGGTATCGTGGTGCTCGATGTCACGCCGTTTTACGCTGAATCCGGTGGCCAGGTGGGCGACTGCGGCGAGCTGGTGCGCGGGGCGGTGTGCACGACGCTGTTCGAGGTTAGCGACACGCAGAAAATCCAGGCCGATGTGTTCGGCCACCAAGGTACGCTCAAGTCCGGCACGCTGGCCGTAGGCGAGAAGGTTACGGCACGGGTGAACACCGTGGCTCGCCTGCGTGCGCAGTGGAACCACTCGGCAACCCACCTGCTGCATGCCGCGCTACGCGAAGTGCTGGGCAGCCATGTGCAGCAGAAGGGTTCGCTGGTCGATGCCAGTCGCACACGTTTCGATTTTTCTCATCCGCAGCAGATGACGGCAGGAGAGATTAGCCAGGTGGAAGCCCTGGTGAATCGTGAAATCCGCCGCAATGTGGCGGTCAGTGCGTGTCTCATGGGCTATGACGCTGCGATTCAGGCCGGCGCCATGGCACTATTTGGCGAGAAATATGGTGATGAGGTGCGCGTCATCGGCATGGGTGAATACTCGACCGAGCTGTGTGGCGGGACACATGTCCAGCGTACCGGCGATATCGGCCTGTTCAAGATCGTTGCTGAAGGTGGCGTGGCGGCTGGTATCCGCCGTGTCGAGGCGGTGACGGGTGAGGGGGCGCTCGAAGTCGTCCAGCGGCAGGATGCCCTCCTCAATGAGGTGGCTGCGCAGCTTAAGACCCCGCCACATGATGCGGCTGCGCGGGTGGCCGGCATGATGGAAGAAGTCCGCCATCTGGAGAAGGATGTCGCGCGGCTCAAATCGAAACTCGCGGCCTCACAAGGCGACGATCTCGTTGGCCAGGCGATTGAGCTCAAGGGCGCTCGGGTGCTGGCAGCAACGCTCGAAGGGGCGGATGCCAAGGTGCTGCGCGAGACGCTCGACCAGTTGAAGAACAAGCTGGGCACGGCCGCGATCGTTCTGGGCAGTGTCCATGAGGGCAAGGTCACGCTGATTGCCGGAGTGACAGCTGATCTCCAGGGCAAGGTGAAGGCGGGGGAACTGGTCAATGCCGTTGCCCAGCAGGTCGGTGGCAAGGGCGGTGGTCGTCCCGACATGGCGCAGGCTGGCGGAACCCAGCCAGAAAATCTTGGTGCGGCGCTGGCTTCGGTCAAGGGCTGGATCGAGCAGCGGCTTTGATTCCGTCCGGGGTCGCTCTGAAGTCAGGTGATCGGGATTTTTGCTTCGGAGAAAACATGGCGGTAATAAGGTGGGTGTCTCCTGCCTCATCCCCGCGCCCCAAGGCGACAAGTGCATGAACGCTGGTTTTTACGTCATCATGGCCGCGCAGTTTTTTTCTGCGCTGGCCGACAATGCCCTGCTGATTGCAGCCATCGCCATTCTGCGTGACTTGCAGGCTCCAGACAGTTATGCGCCGCTGCTGAAAACATGCTTCACCGTGTCTTATGTGGTTCTGGCGGCCTTTGTCGGGGCGTTTGCCGACTCCATGGCCAAAGGTCGCGTCATGTTCATCAGCAATGGCATCAAGGTGCTGGGCTGTGCGCTGATGTTTTTTGATGTCCATCCCCTGCTGGCTTACGCTGTGGTCGGGCTTGGCGCCGCAGCATATTCCCCGGCCAAATATGGCATCCTGACCGAATTGCTGCCGCCGCGATTGCTGGTGGTGGCCAATGGCTGGATCGAGGGTTTGACGGTGCTGGCCATTATTCTGGGGACGGTCATCGGCGGACTGCTGATCAAGCCGGAGATTGCTTCTGCACTGCTGTCGTTCGATTTTCCCGGCCTGGATACGGGGATCGATACCGTGCCGGAAATGAATCTGCTGATTATCGGTACGTTGTATCTGATGGCGGCTGTGTTCAATCTGTATGTCCCGGATACCGGCGTCGATCACCGTGTGCTCAAGCGAAATCCTTTGTATTTGCTGCACGACTTTGGCAAGTGCGTGCGCTTGCTGTGGCGTGACAAGCTGGGTCAAGTTTCGCTGGCGGTGACCACCCTGTTCTGGGGTGCTGGGGCAACCTTGCAATTCATTGTTCTGGCCTGGGCTCATGATGCCTTGCATCTTGATTTGTCCAGAGCCAGCTTGTTGCAGGGTGTGGTGGCCTTCGGTGTGGCTGCAGGAGCGGTGCTGGCGGCGCGTTTCGTGTCGCTGCGCAGTTCGGTCAAGGTGATCCCGCTGGGGGTGGCCATGGGCGTGGTGGTCATGGTGATGGTTTTTGTGCAGGATACGGCCGTGGCCATCCCTCTGCTGATTCTGGTTGGCGGCTTGTCCGGCTTTTTCGTGGTGCCGATGAATGCCCTGTTGCAGCACCGGGGGCATTTGCTGATGGGGGCCGGGCATTCGATTGCTGTACAGAATTTCAACGAGAACCTGTCCATTCTCGTTATGACCGGGCTGTATTCGGCGATGGTCATGGCACACTGGTCCATCTACACCATCATCGCCGTGTTTGCGAGTTTTGTCATGGCTTGCATGCTGTTCATCTGGAATCACCATGAACGAAATCAGCGAACATTCGATGCCGTGTCCTTGCTGGAAGATCGCAGGCATTGAGCTGTGGCGAGGGCAGGCACTACTGGGTCACTACCGGGCATCGTCGCGCGGTTGATGCAGGGTTGGTGTAGAATGACCCGCTTGTATCGAGACAGGTTGCGCTGCCACCCAGAGCCCGGGTGCGCTGCGAAAAAGTCCTGCCATCTATTGATTTTGCTGCTTTTTTCGTTATCCGTATCAGGAACTTTCATGCAAACGAACCAAGAAACTGCTGTTCAGGAAACCCAGGCCGTCGTCAATCCGCTGGAACGTCGTCTGGATATGACGATCGCGCTGGAGGTCATCGACAAGGATGTCGAGCAGCGCCTCAAGAAAATGGCGCGTACGGTCAAGATGCCGGGTTTTCGCCCGGGCAAGGTGCCGATGAATCTGGTGCGACAGCAATATGACTATCAGGCACGCTCCGAGGCCATCGGTGCCGTAGTCGAGCAGTCGTTCAGCGACAAGGCGCGGGAACAGAAGCTGCGTGTGGCTGGTTATCCGCAGTTCGAGCCGCTGAAAGAGCCATCACCCGGGATGATGGGATTCACCGCCGTGTTCGAGGTCTATCCTGATGTGGTTGTGGGGGATGTTTCTGCCCAGCAGATCGAGAAACCGACGCTGTCTGTCAGCGATGCGGAAGTCGATAAGACTCTGGAGTTTCTGCGCAAGCAGCAGGCCAGTTTTGAAGAAACAAGCCGTGCGGCGGCCGAGGGTGACCGGGTTGTCATCGACTTCACGGGGCGGCGCAATGGCGAAGTGTTCCAGGGTGGTCAGGCCAGTGATTTCGTGATGCAGTGCGGCGGTGGCCAGATGCTGCCGGATTTTGAAAAGGCGGTTCTGGGGATGTCGGCCGGTGAGACGAAAACCTTTGATCTGACCTTCCCGGAGGATTATCAGGCCAAGGATCTGGCTGGCCAGACCGTGCAATTTGAAGTGACGGTGAAGCGTGTGGAGGCCGCCGTGTTGCCGCCACTGGATGCAGAGTTTGCTAAATTGCTGGGGGTTGAGGACGGCGATCTTGCCAAGATGCGCGAGGAGGTCAAGCAAAACCTCGAACGCGAGGTGAAGAAGCGTCTCGATGCGCGTATCAAGACGCGAGTGATGGATGTGCTGGTGGAGGTTCATCCGATTGCCGTGCCTAAGGCGCTGGTGGCTGCTGAATCCGAGCAGATGACCCGTGCGGCTATTCAGGATCTCGAGTCGCGTGGCATGTCGGCGAAGAATGTGCCGATACAGCCTTCATGGTTTACCGCGCAGGCCGAGCGTCGCGTCAAGCTGGGGCTGGTCATTGCCGAGTTGGTCAAGGAAAAGCAGTTGTTCGCCAAGCCCGAGCAGATCCGCACCATGGTCGAGGAATTTGCCGAGCCCTACGAAACACCCTCCGAAGTGGTGCGCTGGTACTACGAGCAGCCGCAGCGGTTGGCTAACTTCGAGTCCATGGTGCTGGAAGGCAATGTGGTGGACTGGGTACTGGCCAATGCGGCTGTTAGCGAAAAGCCGGTGATGTTCGATGAAGTGATGGGAATGCGGCCATGATGAAGGGAGCCATGCAGCATACGGCAGGGGATGGGGCTCCGGAGATGTTGGGACTGGTGCCCATGGTCATCGAGACCAGCGGGCGGGGCGAGCGTGCCTACGACATCTATTCGCGTTTGCTGCGTGAGCGCGTGGTGTTTCTGGTGGGGCCGGTGAATGATGCGACGGCGAATCTGGTGGTTGCCCAACTGTTGTTCCTGGAGTCGGAAAATCCGGACAAGGACATTCATCTCTACATCAATTCGCCAGGTGGTTCGGTGACGGCCGGTCTGGCGATTTATGACACGATGCAGTTCATCAAGCCGGATGTGTCGACGCTGTGCATCGGCCAGGCGGCTAGCATGGGGGCCTTCCTGCTGACGGCTGGAGCAAAGGGCAAGCGCTTCTGTCTGCCTAATTCGCGGGTCATGATCCATCAGCCGATGGGTGGTTTTCAGGGGCAGGCGTCCGACATCGAGATTCATGCCAAGGAAATTCTTTATCTGAAGCAGAAGCTCAATCGCATGATGGCGGAGCATACCGGCCAGAAGAACGAGCGCATCGAGCGGGATACGGATCGCGACAACTTCCTTTCGGCAGCCGAGGCGGTCGAGTATGGCATCGTCGATCAGGTGCTCGAACGGCGCGCCGATGAGGCAGCACCCAAGTAAGGTGCGCCGCTGGATGATGCCGATTCGTCCTCAGGGCTGATGCGACTTGCGTAATTGATGGCTGAGGTGGGACGGCTGCCGATGCCCGTGTTTGCGCTGCTGCAGTGTTGTGTTGTTGCGCTACACTGCCTGTTGCAGGCGCGGGTTTCAGGCAAACGGAAACAGAAACGGGAACGAGAACACTATGGCACAGAAAAAATCGGGTCAGGAAAAGATGCTCTACTGCTCTTTCTGCAGCAAGAGTCAGCATGAGGTCAAGAAGCTGATTGCCGGCCCGTCCGTGTTCATTTGTGATGAATGTATCGATCTGTGCAATGACATCATCCGCGATGAAGTTGCTGCCGGTGACGTGGCGCAGGGCAAGGACAAAGCGCAACTGCCAACACCGAAGGAAATCTGCACGACGTTGGATCAGTATGTGATCGGCCAGGAAGCTGCCAAGCGCACTCTGTCTGTGGCGGTATACAACCACTACAAACGCCTGCAACATCTGACGGGGCTGAAGTCAGGAGATGGCGTTGAACTGGCCAAGAGCAATATCCTGTTGATCGGCCCGACGGGTTCGGGCAAGACGCTGCTGGCGCAGACGCTGGCGCGCCTGCTGAATGTGCCCTTCATGATGGCGGATGCGACGACCCTGACGGAAGCCGGCTATGTGGGTGAGGATGTCGAAAACATCATCCAGAAGCTGCTGCAAAAGTGTGATTACGAGGTCGAGCAGGCGCAGCGGGGCATCGTGTATATCGATGAAATCGACAAGATTTCGCGTAAATCAGAGAACCCTTCGATTACCCGCGATGTTTCGGGCGAAGGGGTGCAGCAGGCGCTGCTCAAGCTGATCGAGGGGACGACTGCTTCGGTGCCGCCGCAAGGTGGGCGCAAGCATCCGAACCAGGATTTTGTCCAGGTTGATACCACCAACATCCTGTTCATCTGCGGCGGTGCGTTTGATGGTCTCGACAAGGTTATCCGTAACCGCTCGGAGCGCAGCGGCATCGGCTTCGGGGCCGAGGTCAAGAGCCGTGATGCCACCAATATTTCAGACACCCTGCGGCAGATCGAGCCCGAGGATCTGATCAAGTTTGGCCTGATTCCGGAGTTTGTCGGGCGTCTGCCCGTGGTGGCGACGCTCAATGAACTCGATGAGGCGGCATTGATCCAGATTCTGGTCGAGCCGAAGAATGCTCTGGTCAAGCAATACCAGAAGCTCTTTCAGATGGAAGGGGTGGAACTTGAAGTGCGCCCCAATGCCTTGCAGGCCATTGCCCGTAAGGCCATCGCTCGCAAGGCAGGGGCGCGGGGTTTGCGCTCCATTCTGGAAAGCGTGCTGCTGGATACGATGTATGAGCTGCCTGGCCTGGAGCGTGTGACCAAGGTGGTCATCGACGAAGGTATGGTCGAACATGGCACCCCGGCCATGCTCATTTACGCCGACGCACCGGCCGATAAGATCGCCAGCTGAACGTAACCGGGGCTGGGAAGCGCCCAGTGTTGGCGGCGTTGGTTGGCTACGATATCTGCTGCTGCGCCCGTGGGTTTTGGCTCTGGGCTGGCGGTGATTCGCTGATCCGGGCGGATAGTGCGGATGGTTTGGATGGTGCGGGCTTGCATCCTCCGGCATCACTGCATGGATCATTCTTTCCCCATCATGTCGGCCCCTGCTGCGAGGCGTATCATGCACGGATGGATTGCGCTTGAAATGCCCGTTTTTGCCCCAATCTCCGGCGTTGGCTGCACTCAATCAAAAGGATGACGACATGTCGAGCGAACTGGAACAACTAGCAGAAACCCTGGAATTGCCCCTCTTGCCGTTACGCGATGTGGTCGTTTTTCCGCATATGGTGATTCCGCTGTTTGTTGGGCGGCCGAAATCGATCAAGGCGCTCGACATGGCGATGGAGTCCGGCAAAGGTATTTTGCTGGTGGCACAAAAGTCTGCGGCCAAGGATGAGCCCGATGTGGAGGATATGTATCGGGTGGGCTGTATTGCCAGCATCCTGCAGATGCTCAAATTGCCGGATGGAACGGTGAAGGTGTTGGTCGAAGGCGTACAGCGTGCCCGTCTGGGGCGTATCGAGGATCGCCATGAGCTGTTCGTGGCTGAAGTTGCCCCGATCCCGGTCGATGAAGGCAGCGCCCATGAAGTCGAGGCCATGCGCCGGGCCATCCTGGCGCAGTTCGATCAATACACCAAGCTCAACAAGAAAATTCCGCCCGAAGTACTGTCTTCCCTGTCGGGTATCGAGGATGCTGGGCGACTGGCCGATACCATTGCGGCGCATTTGCCCTTCAAGCTGGAGAATAAGCAGGAAGTGCTGGAAATTGCCGAGGTGGCCGGGCGCCTCGAGAAGCTGTTGTCTCAGCTCGAAGCCGAGCTTGACATCCTGCAGGTCGAAAAGCGCATCCGCGGCCGCGTCAAGCGCCAGATGGAGAAAAGCCAGCGCGAGTATTACCTGAATGAACAGGTCAAGGCCATCCAGAAAGAGCTCGGTGAAGGCGAGGAAGGGGCCGAACTCGACGAGATGGAAAAGAAGATCAAGGATGTCGGCATGCCCAAGGAGGCACTGGCCAAGGCACAGGGCGAGCTGAAGAAGCTGAAACTGATGTCGCCGATGTCAGCTGAAGCCACCGTCGTGCGCAATTACATCGAAACCTTGATCGCTCTGCCCTGGAAAAAGAAGAGCCGCACCGACAAAGACCTCTCGGCGGCGGTCAAGGTGCTGGACAAGGATCATTACGGCCTCGACAAGGTCAAGGAGCGCATCGTCGAGTATCTGGCGGTGCAGCAACGCGTCGACAAGCTGAAGGCACCGATCCTGTGTCTTGTGGGGCCGCCGGGGGTGGGCAAGACCTCGCTGGGGCAGTCGATCGCCAAGGCAACCAATCGCAAGTTCGTTCGCATGTCGCTGGGCGGGGTGCGTGACGAGTCTGAGATTCGCGGCCACCGCCGTACCTACATCGGCTCCATGCCGGGCAAGATCCTGCAGAACATGAGCAAGGTCGGTGTGCGTAATCCACTGTTCCTGCTCGATGAAGTTGACAAGATGGGGCAGGATTTCCGTGGGGATCCAAGCGCGGCACTGCTCGAGGTGCTCGATCCGGAGCAGAACTCAACCTTTGTCGATCATTATGTCGAGGTCGAGTACGATCTTTCGGATGTCATGTTCGTGGCCACGGCCAACACACTCAATATTCCGGCACCCTTGCTCGACCGCATGGAAGTGATCCGTCTGTCCGGTTACACAGAAGACGAAAAGATCAACATCGCCACGCGTTACCTGCTGCCCAAGCAGCTCAAGGCCAATGGCATAAAGCGGGATGAGCTGACGGTGACGGAAGATGCACTACGCGACATCGTCCGTTATTACACGCGTGAAGCCGGGGTGCGTTCGCTCGACCGGGATATTTCCAAGATATGCCGCAAGGTCGTGCGGGCTCTGGTACTGCGCCAGCGCAAGACCAGGGTCATCGTCAACGCGAAGAACCTCGATAAATACCTAGGGGTGCGGCGTTATTCCTTCGGCATTGCCGAGAAGGAAAACCAGATCGGCCAGGTGACGGGGCTGGCCTGGACCGAGGTGGGCGGCGAGCTGCTGACCATCGAGGCGGTGGCCGTGCCGGGTAAGGGCAAGACCATGACGACGGGCAAGCTCGGTGAAGTCATGCAGGAATCCATTCAGGCAGCCTTGACCGTAGTGCGGCGGCGGGCAAAGAACTTCGGCATCGCCGAGGATTTCTACCAGAAGAACGACCTGCATATCCACCTACCGGAAGGTGCCACACCCAAGGATGGCCCATCGGCAGGTGCCGCCATTACCACGGCGCTGGTGTCCGTGCTGACCGGTATCCCGGTGCGTGCCGACATCGCCATGACGGGTGAAATCACGCTGCGCGGCGAGGTGCTGCCCATTGGTGGATTGAAAGAAAAATTGTTGGCGGCAGTACGGGGAGGCATACGCACCGCGCTGATCCCGGAAGAAAACGTCAAGGATCTGGCCGAAATCCAGGAATCCATCAAGAACCGTATCGAGATCATTCCCGTGCGCTGGATCGACAAGGTGCTGCAACTGGCACTGGAACGCATGCCGGAGCCGGCGACCGAGGATGCCGCCACCGCCACGGCGAAAGAAGAGGGGGGTGTGCGTCCTGCCCAGGAAGAAGAGCGGGGTGGAGGATTGTTGCCACATTGATGGCACGCGCCGGTAGATGGAAAGTGTAGACGGGCGGCCTCCGCGTTTTCGGAGCCGCCCGTTTTTTGTGCTTGACGGCCTGTTTGCAGATTCCTGTGGGATACTCACCGCGTCGTGGTGGGTGACAACCGAAGCAATCGATAATCACATCGGAGGGGTGGGCGCATGAAAAAATCGGAGCTGATCGAACAGATGGCGGAAACTGCTGATATTTCCAAGGCCGCAGCGGCTCGTGCGCTGGATGCCGCCATAGGTGTCATCAAGGGCAGCCTGAAAAAGGGGCAGACGGTGAGCTTGCCCGGGTTTGGCACGTTTTATACGATCAAGCGTAGCGCCCGTGACGGACGCAATCCCCGCACCGGTGCCCTGTTGAAGATTGCTGCTGCCCGTGTCCCCAAGTTTCGCCCTGGCAAAACCTTGAAAGATTCAGTAAAATAGCCAGCTTCGGGCGCTTAGCTCAGTTGGTAGAGCGTCTGCCTTACACGCAGAATGTCGGCGGTTCGACCCCGTCAGCGCCCACCAGATGAAAGGCAGGATCGTTTGAGTTTGATTCTGTCCAGGTAACAAAAAAGCCTGTCACCGAAAACGTGACAGGCTTTTTTGTTGGGCCTTTTTGGGCCTGTTGGGCCCCTTGTGGCTGTATTGCCTGTAGCCTGTATTACGATAGCGGCCGGGGCGAGAGACTCATGCCCCGGCGGGTTGCTGCACTTCTGGCAGTTACTGAACCTTGGCCTTGCTCATCAGCTCGGCGATGTGCTTTTCAATCATCTGCTGTTGCAGGCGTTGCGCCAGTTGTGGCTTGGCTTCCTCGAAGGATGGCAGTTTCAGCTCGCGCACATCCTCCAGCAGGATGACGTGGTAGCCGAAGTCGGATTTGACCGGAATTTCGGTGTATTTGCCTTTTTCCAGCTTGGTCATGGCCATCGAGAACGGCTTGACGTAGTTGGAGGGGGCTGCCCAACCCAACTCGCCGCCGCGCTCGCGTGAGCCCGGATCTTTGGAATCCTTGGCCAGGTCATCAAACTTTTCGCCTTTGTCCAGCTTGGCGATGATGGCCTTGGCATCGTCTTCCTTGTCGACCAGGATGTGACGCACCTTGTATTCCTTGTCCCCTAGGCCGAGCTTGATGGTCTCGTATTCCTTCTTCAGGAGATCGTCGGAGAGGGGATGTTTGCGGACGTAGTCGCCGATGTAGGCGTTGATCAGTACGCTCTGGCGCGCCAGCATCAGCTGTGGCAGGACTTGCGGGTTCTTTTCATAGCCTTGCTTGATCGATTCTTGCGACAGCACTTCGCGGCGGATCAGTTCATCGCGAACCATTTTTTGCAGTTCCGGGCTATTTGGCTGGCCCTGGGCTGTTTGTGCTGCAACCAGTGCATCGGCGCGGCTGGCGGGGATGGGCTTGCCGTTGACGGTGGCGATGGTGCCACTGGCGGCGTTGCCTGCGGCACTGGCTTGTCCAACAAACACGGGTGCCAGGCTCAGGGCGGTGGCCAGCGCAAAAACTGAGGAGCGAAGCGTAAAGCGGTTCATCGTGGTTCCTTGCAAGGACAGAGGGATGAAAGGGAAGGTGTGGCTGAAAAAAGAAGGGACTTGCAACTGGTGAGCGGAACGGCATGGATCGGGCATTTCATTTCGTTTCGTTTCGATACTGCTATTGAGCTGCTGCCGAGCCACGCATTTACTGCCCACAAATAGACAGCAAACCTCGCCATCATACACCAAGGCTGGAGGCTGTGTTAAGCTCATCCGTCCCTGAAAAGGGCAGCTGAAAAGGGCTGGTAAAGGGACGGTTGTCGGACGGCTGTCCCGAGTACTTTTTTCGATAGAACCGGCAGGAATTGGATGGTGGCGGCGCGACAATGGCACGCGGCAATGGTTTGATGGCCGGTCTGTTTCATGCCGGTTTCCTCCTGCTTTTCCGTTCTTCCCATGGCGGGTCAATCTCAACGTGTCTGTGGCGTATTTGGATCATTTCGTCAGCGATCATCTGCCTTCTTCCGGGGAACTGCCTGAAATCTCCTTGCAACTGGCGGGTTTGAGCTACCCGGATCGGTTGAATGTTGCGGTCGAGCTGCTGGATCGTCCGGTGGCTCGTGGCCTGGGGGCGAGCATCGCACTGCGTACCCTGGCTGAAACGGTGACCTACCAGCAGTTGCAGTGCCAGGTTGATGGCATCGTCCGGGTGTTGCGCGAGGAACTGGGGCTGATCCCCGGCAACCGGGTGTTGTTGCGTGGCTTCAATCAGCCGTTGATGGTGGCTTGCTGGCTGGCCGTGGTCAAGGCGGGCGGGATCGTGGTGACCAGCATGCCGCTGCTGCGTGCCGGTGAGTTGCGCCAGATGCTGGATCAGGCCCGGGTGAATTTCGTCCTGTGTGATGAGCGCCTGCTCGATGAGGCACGGCTGGCTCTGGCGCAGGCGGCGCAAGATGCGCCAGAGGCGCAAGGGGCAGTTCTGTTGCCGCTGACCGGCGCTGGCCATTCCCTGGGTCGCTTGCTGGCGGCGCATGCTGCCACAGCTCCCCCGGCTGCCTGCCCGGGGCATGATACAGCGGCGGATCAGGCTGCGTTGATTGCTTTTACCTCGGGCACCACCGGACGACCGAAAGCCTGTGTGCATACCCATCGCGACGTGCTGGCAGTCAGTGATCTGTTTCCGCGCAGCATTCTGGCCGTGCAGCCGGAGGATATTTTTTGCAGCGTGTCGCCTCTGGGGTTTACTTACGGGCTAGGCGGCCTGCTGTGTTTTCCCTTGCGTCATGGCGCATCGAGTCTGCTGCTGGAGCAGACGGCACCGGCTGTCATGCTGGCCGCCATGGCGCGGGCACGGGTCACGATCTGCTTCGGTGTGCCGACTTTCTGGCGGCAGCTGGCCACCTTGCAGGAAGCGGAAAGACATGATTTATCCCATCTGCGGTTGTGCGTCTCGGCGGGGGAGCCGCTGGACGAGGCGACCCGCGCACGCTGGCGGGCAGCTGCCGGCAAGGAAATCGTCGATGGCCTGGGCAGTACGGAATTGCTGCATATCTTCATCGCGCACCGGCCGGGTGAGGCACGGACGGGGGCGGTCGGCCAGGCATTGCCCGGCTACCAGCTGGCTATTCTGGACGAACAGGGCAACACGCTGCCGGCCGGCTGTCTGGGGCGGCTGGCGGTACGGGGTGCGACGGGTTGCCGCTATCTTGCCGATGTCCGGCAGCAAGTGTATGTCCAGCAGGGCTGGAACGTGACGGGTGATACCGGCTGGTTGGACGAGGCGGGCTATTACCACCATTGCGCCCGCAATGATGACATCATCGTGACGGCGGGTTACAACGTGGCCGGCCCGGAGGTTGAGGCAACCCTGTTGCAACATCCCGCCGTAGAGGAGTGTGGTGTGATCGGAGTCGAGGATGCCGGGCGCGGCCAGATCATCAAGGCCTGCATCGTGCTGGCCGCCGGATGGCAGGCCGATGATCGGCTGGTGTTACAGTTGCAAAGCTTCGTCAAGCAGCATATCGCACCGTACAAGTACCCGCGCCTCATCGAATTCGTTTCCTCTTTGCCACGGACGGAAACCAACAAGCTGCAACGTTTCCGCCTGCGTGACGCATCGTCTGCAGCCGCAGGCTCAAAAGCGAAACCAGGAACAGAATCAAGGACGGAATCAGAAACAGAGGCAAACGACCAATGAGCATGGAATTTTTGCAACCCGCCGACTGGCCGCAGCCGGTCGGCTATGCTAATGGAGTGAGTGCGGCCGGGCGTCTGGTGTTCGTTTCCGGGCAGGTGGGCTGGGACGCACAGCATGTCTTTCGCACCAGCGATCTCGTCGAACAGGTGCGGCAGGCGCTGGACAACGTACTGACCGTGCTGGCCGAAGCCGGTGCCGGGCCGCAGGACATCGTGCGCATGAACTGGTATCTGGTGGACAAGCAGGAATACAAGACGCGCCGCAAGGAAATCGGCGAGATATACCGGCGCTGCATGGGGCGGCATTACCCAGCCATGACGGTGGTCGAGGTGTGCAGTTTCATCGAGGAAGGCGCACGTGTGGAAATCGAGGTGACGGCGGTGGTTGCCTCATGAAACAAGGCCATGAGTGATGACTGGATCGAATGCTCGCGGGACCTCGATTGAGAGCCATCATGGCCGTGCCTGGCGTTGCTGCATCATGTCGGCGGGTTACCGCAGCTGAGCCCCAGTTCCTGTGCCAGTCCGGCGTGGGTGAGGTGGCCGGCATGGACCTGCAGGCCGGCGGCCAGGCCCGGGTCGCGGGTGAGGGCTTCCTTGAGGCCGAGATTGGCCAGGTTGAGGGCGTAGGGCAGGGTGGCCTGGCTGAGGGCGAGGGTGGCGGTACGGGCAACGGCGGCGGGCATGTTGGAGACGCAGTAGTGCACCACGCCTTCTTCGAGGTACAACGGTTCCGTATGGCTGGTGGGGCGCGAGGTTTCGCTGATGCCGCCCTGGTCGATGGCGACATCGACCAGTACGCTGCCGGGACGCATCTGGCGCAGCAGGGCGCGGGTCATCATGCGAGGGGCGAGCTTGCCGGGGATAAGGGCGGCACCGATGACGAGATCGGCATCACGCACGGGTTGTTCCAGGGTCATGGAATCGTTGATGATGGTGTGGATGCGGCCGTGATTGAGGGCATCGAGCTGGGCCAGGCGTTCGATGTCGGTGTCGAGGACGGTGACATCCGCACCCATGCCGGCGGCAATTTGGGCGGCATGGGCGCCGACATTGCCAGCGCCGATGATGATGACCTTGCCTGCGGGGACACCAGGTACGCCACCGAGCAGGACACCGCTGCCGCCATTGGCCATTTGTAACGCCCAGGCGCCGAATTGCGGTGCCAGCCGGCCGGCGATGCGGGACATGGGGGCGAGCAGGGGCAGGCCACCCTTGCGGTCGGTGACGGTTTCGAAGGCAACGCAGGAGGTGCCGCTCAGCAGCAGTTGTTCGACCAGGGGGCGGTTGGGGGCGAGGTGCTGGTAGCAAAACAGGATTTGCCCTGAACGCAGCATGTCGTATTCGACGTCCTGGGGCTCCTTGACCTTGACGATCAGCTCGGCCTGATAGGTTTTGGCCGCGGAGCCGGCCATCTGGGCGCCTGCAGCGAGATAGGCGGCATCATCGAAACCGGCTCGGGCGCCGGCATCTTTTTCGATGCGAACCTGGTGGCCGGCCTGAACGAGGGCATGTACACCGGCCGGGGTCAGGCCGACGCGGTATTCGTGGTTTTTGACTTCCTTGGGGCAGCCGATGATCACGTTCGTTCTCCTTGGGTAGTGAAACTCAGGAGGGAGAGGGTGTTCCTCCCTGGGTCATGCGGATACATTCCTGAATCAATTCGGGGCCACGATAGATCAGGCCGCTGTAGATTTGTACGAGTTGTGCGCCGGCATCGAGCTTGGCGCGTGCCTGTGCGCCGCTCAGGATGCCACCAGCGGCGATGATCGGCAATTCCCCTGCCAGGGCGCGGCTCAGGGTGGCAACGAGGGCGGTGGATTTTTCAAACAGCGGGGCTCCAGACAGACCGCCGGTTTCCTGGGCATGTGGCGAGCCTTCAACGCCGGTGCGTGCCAGGGTGGTGTTGCTGGCGATGACGGCATCGATGCGGTGGCGGCGCAAGGTACTGGCGATCTGGCTGATTTGTTCGTCGTCGAGATCGGGGGCGATTTTCAGTGCCAGGGGGACGTAGCGACCGTATTGATCGGCCAGTTCGGTCTGGCGTCGTTTGAGGGCACCAAGCAGGGCGTCCAGTTCGTTTTCGCCTTGTAATTGGCGCAGGTTTTTGGTGTTGGGTGAGGAGATGTTGACGGTGATGTAGCTGGCCAGCGGGTAGGCTTGTTCGAGACCACTCAGGTAATCATGGACGGCGGATTCGATGGGTGTGTCGGCGTTCTTGCCGATGTTGATGCCCAGGATGCCGGCGTAGCGTGCTGCCCGGACGTTGTCGAGCAGGCGGGTCATGCCGTGATTGTTGAAGCCCATGCGGTTGATGATGGCCTGCTGTTCGGGCAGACGGAACAGGCGGGGTTTGGGGTTGCCGAGTTGCGGGCGAGGGGTGACTGTGCCAATTTCCAGAAAGCCGAAGCCCAGCTTGGCCAGGCCGTCGATGGCTTCGCCGTTCTTGTCGAGCCCGGCAGCCAAACCGACACGATTGGGAAACGCCAGTCCCATGAGGCGCAATGGCGGCTCATTCGTGGGAGCCGGGGTTGGCAGCAGGCAGGCGAGACGATGCAGGCTGGCAATGGTCAGCTCATGGGCGCGTTCGGCGTCGAGGTTGAAGAGCAGGGGGCGGATGAGGGGATAGGGCAGCATGGGGTTATTCCGGGAGTAGGTCTTGTGCGTTTGAAGCACCGAGGATGGAAAAGTCCTGCCAGTGTCCGTCGATCAGGGCTTCGAGGGGCTGGAAGGTTGATTTGTAGGCCATCTTGCGACTGTGTTCGATCCAGTAACCCAGGTAAACGTAGGACAGGTTCAGGTGGGTGCATTGGGCGATCTGCCAGAGGATGCCGTAGGTGCCGAGACTGGCGGCGGGCAGATCCGGATCGTAGAAGGTGTAGACGGAAGACAGGCCGTCCGGTAGCAGGTCGATGAGGCTGACCATGCGCAGGGTGTCGCGGCCGTGGTGCTTGGCGGGGTCATCACGGAATTCGATCAGGAGGGTTTCGATGGGGCTTTGCAGCAGAAACTGTTTGTATTGTTGGCGGTTGTCGAGGTCCATGCCACCGCCGCTGTGGCGTGCCTGCTGGTAGCGTTGATAGAGCGCGTAATAATCTTCCTGGAAGGTGAGTGGCCGGCGAGTGGCGATGAGGTCTGCGTGACGGGTGAGGGCACGCCGCTGGCTGCGCGTTGGCTGATAACGGGCAGCGATCAGGCGCACCGGAATACAGGCCTGGCAGGTATCGCATTGGGGACGATAGATGAAGGCACCACTGCGCCGGAAACCGCAGTGGATCAGCTTGCCGTAGGTGTCTGTGTCGATCAGATGGCTGGGGGCGGCGATCTGCGAGCGGGCGATGCGGTGAGGCAGGTAGGAGCAGCCGTAGGGCGCAGTGGTGTAGAACTCTAATTGTGCAAAGCTGGGTTCGTGGTGTCTGGTCATGGCGTTTGTTTCGGGGGCTGCGGTGCTGCCGGTGTCAGCATGTCCGGTTCATGATGTACGTTCGATGGCTTTGGGGATTCTTGTGGTGTCCAGCGGCCGGGCTGGGGATTGCAGTCGGTGCCCGTCCATTGTGGCAGATGCCGGAGGAAGTCGGCACGCGCCATTTCACGGCCACCCAGCGAGGACAGATGATCGGTTTTCATCTGGCAGTCGATGACTGCGTAGCCGCATCGTTGCAGGTGATGACAAAGGTAGGCAAGCGCAATCTTGGAGGCGTCGTTCTGGCGGGAGAACATCGACTCGCCAAAAAATATGTGGCCGATGGCGACACCATAAAGACCGCCGACAAGCTCATCATTCACCCAGGTTTCAACCGAGTGGGCATAACCCAGTTCGTGCAAACGACCGTAGGCTTGCTGCATTTCGTCGCTGATCCAGGTGGATTCTCCAGGGCCGCGTGGGGCGGCACATTCACTCATGACGCGGGCAAAGCAGGTGTCGAAGCGCACTTCATGAGGGCGATGGCGCAGGACTTTGCTGAAGGAGCGGGAAATTCTGAGCTCTGATGGAAAAAGCAGCATGCGTGGGTCCGGGCTCCACCAGAGCAGCGGGTCGCCGGGCATGTACCAGGGAAAGATGCCATTCCGGTAGGCTTCCAGCAGTCGCGCCGGAGAGAGATCGGCACCAGCACACAGCAGGCCGTTGGGTTGTGTCAATGCCTGGCTGAGTGGGGGAAATGGTTCGCTTCGCTGCAGATAGGGAATCATTTCACAAGGTAGTGCTCGGGCGTTCGAAGGCAACGACACAAGGTGCGTCGATACGAATGCCGATGCGTGTTCCTGCAGTGTGGTCGTGGTGTGAGGGCACGAGGGCGAGGAGTTGGGTACCGCTGTCGAGACGCAGGGTGTAGAGGGTCTCCGCACCACGGAAGGCTCGGTGGAGTACGGTGGCGCGTTGCGGGCTGCTTTCGTCGTGGCACAGGTCATCCGGGCGCAGCAGGACGTCTACGGCTGTTTCGGCGGACAGGTTGGCAGGGTGGCGCGAGGTGATGCGCCCCAGTTCGGTCATGACGCTGCCAGCGTCGCAGACCTTGCCCGGTAGCAGTACGCCTTGGCCGATGAAGTCGGCTACCTGACGGTTGATCGGGTGGTGGTAGAGGTTGTAGGGGGTGTCCCATTGCTGGATGCGGCCTTGCATCATGAGGCCGATTTCATCCGCCATGGCGAAGGCTTCGTGCTGGTCATGGGTGACCAGAATGGCGGTGGTGTGTTGTCGCTTGAGGATGTCGCGCACTTCGAGGGACAACCGTTCGCGCAGATCAGTATCAAGGTTGGAAAAGGGCTCGTCGAGCAGGATCAGGCGCGGGTTGGGTGCCAGGGCGCGTGCCAGGGCGACGCGCTGTTGCTGACCACCGGAAAGTTCGTGGGGGTAGCTTTTTCCCCGTCCTTCGAGGCCGACGATGGACAACAGTTCTTCGATACGGCACTGGCGTTCTGCACGTGACAGGTGAGACAGGCCAAAGCCGATGTTGCCGGCCACATTCAGATGGGGGAACAAGGCGTAATCCTGAAAGACCATACCGATCTTTCGTTGCTCGGTGGGCAGGCTCCAGTTTGGTCGGCTGCATGGCAGACCTTCGATCCGGATTTCGCCGGCTGTCACGGTTTCAAAGCCGGCAATGCAGCGCAGCAAGGTGGTCTTGCCACAGCCAGATGGGCCGAGCAGGCAGGCTATCGTGCCTTTTTCCAGGGTAAAACGGGCACCATCGATGACGGTATGGCTACCGTAGCGCTGGATGATGTCGGTGATTTCAAGGAAGGCCATGGCGTGTGAGGATGTTGGCTGTTTCAGTTCCGGCCGGGTGGCCAGTCAATGGTGGCCGGTCAATGGTGACTGGGGGCAGGTCACTGGATATTGGGTGATCGAACGGGGTATCAGGCTGGGTGTGCAATTATAATTGCCGATCCTTTGTTTCCATGTTCAGGAATCCGGTGGCTGCAGTGACGGTACCACTCAATCCTTTGCTGCTGATTTCTGCCGTGGTTGCCGGGCTGGTCGGCTTTCCGGTGGCCAGTGTGCTGGCCAATATCTTCAGTAGTGGCACGGCTGAGATCTGGGGGCATCTGGGGGCGACGGTGTTGCCGGAATACGCAGCCAATACCCTCTGGCTTTGCCTGGGGGTTGCGCTGGGTGTGGTGGTCGTTGGTGTGGCGACGGCCTGGCTGGTGGTCATGCACGACTTTCCCGGGCGACGCCTCTTCGAGTGGGCTCTGATTTTGCCGATGGCCATGCCTGCTTATGTCCTGGCGTATGCCTATACCGATCTGCTGCAATTTTCCGGCCCTGTGCAGACGATGCTGCGGGATCAGTTCGACTGGCAAAGAGGGGATTACTGGTTCCCGGAAATTCGTAGCCTGGGTGGTGCGGTGCTCATGTTTGTCTGCGTGCTTTACCCTTATGTTTATTTGCTGGCACGCACGGCGTTTCTTGAGCGGGCCGGTGGCATGCTCGAAGTGGCGCGTTCCCTGGGACTGGGAGCATGGCAGAGTTTCTTCCGTGTTTCATTGCCATTGGCACGGCCGGCAATCGTGGCGGGGGGCATATTGGCGCTGATGGAGACGCTGGCGGATTACGGCACAGTTTCCTATTTTGCGGTCCAGACATTTACCACGGGTATTTATCGAGCCTGGTTTTCCCTGGGGGATCGGGTTGCGGCAGCACAACTGGCGGCCATGTTATTGGGGGTGGTCGTGTTGCTTTTGGCCATGGAGCGCATTTCTCAGGGCCGGGCACGCTTTCACAATACGACAGGACGGCAGGGGGGGCTGTCGGGGGTGAGACAACGGTTACGCTTGCATGGTGGCCGCGCCGTGTGGTCGTGGCTGGTGTGTGCCTTGCCGCTGTTTTTCGGCTTTCTGCTGCCGGGCAGCCTGTTGTTGCGTCTGGCCCTGCTGGATGGGGATGCACAGTTTGGTCTCCGGTTTGTCGAACTGTCGCGCAACAGTTTTCTCCTGGCAGGATTGACCGCAGTGCTGGCCGTCGTTCTGGCGTTGCTGCTGGCTTATGCCGCCAGGCTGTCCCGGGGATGGGTGGTGACAGCGCTGAATCGGCTGGTTGGCCTGGGCTATGCCGTGCCTGGCTCGGTCATCGCGGTTGGGGTGCTGATTCCGGTGACGCGGCTCGATCATTGGCTGGCCGGGCAGTGGCAGATGATGGGCTGGGATGATCCGGGGCTGATATTGACAGGGGGCATCACTGCTTTGGTGTATGCCTATCTGGTTCGTGTTCTGGCCGTGGCCATGCAAACCGTGGAGGCCAGCATGGCCAAGGTAACGCCTAATATGGATGCGGCTGCCCGCAGCCTGGGGTTGGGGCAGGTGGCAGCACTCTGGCGTGTGCACCTGCCGATTTTGCGCGGTAGCCTGCTGACGGCCGGTTTGCTGGTGTTTGTCGATGTCATGAAGGAACTGCCGGCAACCCTGGTCATGCGGCCGTTCAACTTCGATACCCTAGCGACCCAGACGTATACGCTGGCTGCCGATGAGCGGCTGGCGGAAGCTTCGACGGCCGCCCTGGCCATCATTGGTGTCGGCTTGCTGCCGTTGATTCTGCTGTCACGACAGATCACTGCCAGCCAGAACCGGCGTTCTGGCTGATGAGGGTGCCGAGGGGATAGCGGAGATCGGAGTTCGGAGTTCGGAGTTCGGTATCCCAGGCAGTCAGCGGAAACCAACCCGATCAAAGATCATCTGGGCTTTGATGCGATCGTTGGCCAGTTTGCCGACTTCCAGCGTGTCGGCCTTGAAGGACCCCAGGGCCTCCAGTGCCGGGTTGCTGACCTTGATGCCGGGAACGGCCGGCCATTCGTTGTTGCCGTCTGCGAAGTAACGCTGTGCCTCGTCGCTGGCCAGATATTCGAGGAACTTCAGCGCGGCTTCCTTGTGCGGAGCCGTCTTCAGGATGCCGGCGCCGGAGACGTTGATGTGGGCACCGAACCCTTGCTGATCCGGCCAGATGACACCGATACGTTCGCTGATCCGGCGATCCTCCGGCTTGGTGGAGCGCATCAGGCGGGCAACGTAGTAGCTATTGCTGAGAGCCACGTCACATTCTCCGGCGGCTACTGCCTTGATCTGGTCGGTATCGCCACCTTTGGGGCTGCGGGCAAAATTGGCCACGACACCTTTGGCCCATGCTTCGGCTTTGGCTTCGCCCTGGTGGGCGATGATCGATGCCATGAGTGAAATGTTGTAGGGGTGTGCGCCGGAACGTGAGCAGAGCTTGCCTTTCAGGGCGGGTTTGGCCAGGTCGGCGTAGTTGGCAATTTCGTCGGCCTTGATGCGGCTTTTGGCATAGACAATGACGCGGGCACGCAGCGAAAAGGAATACCAGTCCGTGGTGTGCAGATGCGCCGGAATGCGGCTGTCCAGCAGCTTGGATTGGATGGGGGAAAACAGCCCGAGATCGTGGGCGGCAGCCAGCCGTGCCGCATCGACAGTCAGCAGAATGTCGGCCGGACTTCTGGCGCCTTCGTTGCGGATGCGCTCCAGCAGTTCTTCTTCCTTGCCTTCGATCCGGTTGATGCGGATACCTGTCTGTTTGGTGAAGTTCTGGTAGAGCGCCTCATCCGTCTGGTAGTGACGCGCCGAATAGAGGTTTAACACCGGCTCTTCGGCCGCCAGGGCGGGCGTCAGGGCAAGCGGGGTGCATAGCAAGGCGAGCAGCAGGCGTGACAGTCTGGGGGTCATGGCATGGATCCCGGATGAGAGGAGGAAAATCCGTCAGGGGCGTGCCCACCTCAAACCTTTCGGACGGCATGCGACCTTTTGGGCGGTAGCGAGGATGGTAGCTGGGCAGATGTGGCAACGCCGGGTGCCGATGATAGCCTACCTTGCAGCGTGAGTAAATAAGAATTATTATTGTTCGGTGGTGTTTGGTGATGTCCTGCTGGAGGTGGCTCAAAAGCAAGCCGTGTCCGAGCCGGGGTTGTTGATGCCTGGATTTTTGTGGGCAGGGCGGGCGAGAGCGCTGGTGTTTCACCAGGCATCGATATCCGATGCAGGCAGGTTTATTCAGCGTTTCCCGGGGGCACCATGCTTTTGAGCAGGGTGGGGACGTCGCGGTCGAGCAGGCTGATTTCGGCCAGGTTGAGCTCGACTAGCTGGATCAGGGCAACCCGTTCCTTTTCACCGACACCGATGAATTTGATGCCCAGGGTGTCCTCGGCGTTATGAACCACCAGTCCATTGAAGGAGGCGACGACTTCCGAGCCCTGGCCATTGTGCAAGACATGCAGACGGCAGGGGCGCAGGAAGGGGGAGTCGCCGAGGGGGGGGTCGAAGGTGAAAATGGCACCGTTCAGCGAAATGTCACACAGCGTTCCGCTGCCCGAGTGGCCGCGGAACTGGATTTCAGCCCTTGAATGGAAGGGAAAACTACCTAATTTTTTGCGCTTGTCCGGCATGCGCCTGTCATCCTTTTTCTGGACATATCCGTATTGCTTACGACATGCTCGAGCTCATTCTACGGCTTTTTTCTGGTCACGCAGCAATTTGTATTCGACGGCATCGACCAGTGCGCGCCAGGAGGCATCGATGATGTCGGTGGAAACTCCGATGGTGGTCCAGCATTCGTGGTGGTCCGTCGATTCGATCAAGACACGTACCCGGGCGGCCGAGGCTTGATCTGAATCGAGTACGCGCACCTTGTAGTCGGTCAGCTTGATCTGGCCGATGGCCGGGTAGAAGCGCTCGAGTGCCTTGCGCATGGCCTTGTCGAGGGCATTGACCGGGCCATCGCCTTCGGCAGCGGTGATTTCTTCCAGCTCACCAACGGCAATCTTGATCATCGCCGATGAATTGATGCCGCCGGCTGTAGGTTCATTGACGATGACCTTGAAGTCCTTGCGCTCGAAGAAGGGCTGATATTTGCCCAATTCCTTGCGTACCACCAGTTCAAAGGAGCTTTCTGCCGTTTCGAATTGATACCCTTCATGTTCGAGTGCCTTGAGACGGTCGAGGACACGCTGGGTATCGGGTGAGTCTTTTTTCAGCAGAGGGTCGATTTCGTTGATCTTGGCCAGCAGGGTGCTGCGTCCGGCCACTTCGGACATCAGGATGTGGCGCGTGTTGCCGACGGCTTTGGGATTGATGTGCTCGTAGGAAATCGGGTTCTTGTTGACCGCATCGATGTGCATGCCGCCTTTGTGGGCAAAGGCGTCATTGCCGACATAGGGTGCTTTCTCATTGTGCGTGATGTTGGCAATTTCGCTGACGAAGCGCGCTACGGAGGTCAGGCGGCTGAGGCGATCTTCGGGGATGCACTCACGTCCCAGCTTGAGCTGCAGATTGGGCAGGATGGAGCACAGATTGGCGTTGCCGCAGCGTTCACCAATCCCGTTGATGGTGCCCTGCACCTGGGTTGCGCCAGCCTTGACCGCCATCACCGAATTGGCGACGGCCATTTCGCCATCGTTGTGGCAGTGGATGCCAATGGCGGTCTGGAAGCGTTGTGCGACGGCTCGGGTAATGTCGAAAATTTCGTCGGGAAATGTGCCGCCGTTGGTATCGCACAATACCAGGCAGTCGGCTCCAGCCTCGGCTGCGGCGGCCAGGGCTTGCAGGGCGTAGTCTGGATTGGCCTTGTAGCCATCGAAAAAATGCTCGGCATCGAATGCGACTTCCTTGCCCTGTTGCTTGAGATAGCTGACGGTATCGGCAATCATGCGCAGGTTCTCGTCCAGCGTGGTGCGCAGGATGTCCGTCACCTGATAATCCCAACTCTTGCCGAAGATGCACAGTGCGGCTGTGCCGGCTTGCAGCAGGGATTGCAGGTTGTTGTCGTGCGCGGCCTCGATGCCGACCTTGCGGGTGGCGCCAAAGGCAATGATCTTGGCATTTTTCAGATCGAGTGCGGCCGCCCGTCGAAAAAACTCCATGTCCTTGGGATTGGAGCCGGGGTTGCCCGCCTCGATATAGCTCACACCCAGCGCATCCAGTGCTTCGACGATCTTGAGCTTGTCTTCGACCGAGTAGGAGATACCCTGGGCCTGGGCACCATCGCGCAGGGTGGAATCGAAGATGTGGATTTTATTCATGTGGCGTTCCTGGAAGGCTGCTGCGGGCACAGTGGGGAAACCGTGTATTTTATTCGATGCCCGCCCTCCTGCAGCGGTCTGTCCCGCTTATTCCGTCTGATCGGGGAGGGCTGCTCCCAGCGCTCGTTCACGCAGGCGGAACAGCTCGTCACGGGCGGCGGCAGCCTCCTCGAATTCAAGGTTGCGGGCGTGCTCCTGCATGGCTTTTTCCAGCTGCCGGATGGCTTTGGACAGCTCCTTTTCGTTCATTACGTCATAGCGTGCCGATGGCTGGGCGGCCAGACGTGCGCGTGGCTCGCTGGTGGTTTCGTAGATGCCGTCGATGAGATCCTTGACCCGCTTGACCACGCCTTGTGGCGTGATGCCGTGGGCAGCATTGAAGGCCAGCTGCTTGCTGCGGCGGCGTTCGGCTTCGTCGATGGCGCGTTGCATCGAGCTGGTGATGCGGTCGGCGTAGAGAATGGCGGTGCCGTTGAGGTGACGGGCGGCGCGGCCGATGGTCTGGATGAGGGAACGCGTCGAACGCAGGAATCCTTCCTTGTCAGCATCGAGGATGGCGACCAGCGAGACTTCCGGGATGTCCAGCCCTTCGCGCAGCAGATTGATGCCGATCAGCACATCGAAGACACCCAGACGCAGGTCACGGATGATTTCGACGCGCTCGACGGTTTCGATGTCGGAATGCAGATAGCGTGCCTTGATGCCGTTGTCGGCAAGATATTCGGTGAGCTGTTCGGCCATGCGCTTGGTCAGGGTGGTGACCAGCACACGTTCTTCGATAGCCACCCGTAACCGGATTTCTCCGAGCAGGTCATCGACCTGGGTGGTTGCCGGGCGGATGATGAGGACAGGATCGACCAATCCGGTGGGACGCACCACCTGTTCGACGACCTGACCCTGGTGCTGCCCCTCGTATTCTGCTGGTGTGGCAGAAACGAAGATGGTTTGTGGCATCAGACGTTCGAATTCCTCAAAGCGCAAAGGGCGGTTGTCCAGTGCGGAAGGCAGGCGAAAACCATAATTGACGAGGTTTTCCTTGCGTGCCCGGTCGCCCTTGTACATGCCGCCGATCTGGGGAAGGGTGACGTGGCTTTCGTCGAGAAACATCAGCGAACGAGGCGGCAGATAGTCGATCAGCGTCGGTGGAGGCTCACCCGGCTGGCGACCGGAAAGATGGCGCGAGTAGTTCTCGATGCCTTTGCAGAAGCCCAGCTGATCGAGCATTTCCAGGTCGAAGCGGGTGCGCTGTTCGATGCGCTGACATTCAACGAGCCTTTGTTCCTGCTGGAAGACGTCGATACGCTCACGTAGCTCGCCCTTGATATGTTCGATGGCTCGCACGACGGTGTCGCGTGGTGTGACGTAGTGGCTGGCTGGATAGACGGTGAAGCGGCCGAGTTTCTGGCGCGTGTGGCCAGTGAGCGGGTCAAACAGGGTCAGGGATTCGATGTCGTCATCGAACAGGGTGATGCGCACGGCATGGTCGGCATTTTCTGCCGGAAACACGTCGATGACATCGCCCCGCACCCGGTAGATACCACGGTGAAAATCCATGTCATTGCGCTCGTACTGCATTTCCGTCAGGCGGCGGATGATGTCACGCTGCGACAGTTTTTCGCCACTGCGCAGATGCAGGATCATGCTGTGGTAATCGACTGGATCGCCGATGCCGTAGATGGCCGAGACGCTGGCAACGATCACACAATCCGGCCGTTCCAGCAGGGCTTTGGTGGCCGACAGGCGCATCTGTTCGATGTGTTCGTTGATGGAGGAATCTTTCTCGATGAACAGGTCGCGCGAGGGCACATAGGCTTCAGGCTGGTAATAATCGTAGTAGGAAACGAAATATTCGACGGCGTTTTCCGGAAAAAACTCGCGGAATTCGGCGTAGAGCTGGGCGGCCAGCGTCTTGTTGGGTGCCATGACGATGGCCGGCCGCCCGGTGCGGGCGATGACATTGGCCATGGTGAAGGTCTTGCCCGAGCCGGTCACGCCCAGCAAGGTCTGGTACAGCAGGCCATCCTCGAGCCCTTCGACCAGCTGGCGGATGGCCGCAGGCTGGTCACCGGCTGGCTGAAAGGGCAGGTGCAGCCGGTAGGGGCTGCCGGGAAAAGTCTGGATGGCTGGGGTGGCGGCAGCGGTAGACACACGAACACACGAACACACGAAATGGCGGAGAAATGAGGGGTGGGTCAGCGTTTTTGCTGGTGAACCTTGTCCGCCAGAGCAGCCATTTGCTCGCCGATCAGTTTTTTCAGCGATTCATCCACCAGATTGCCGTTGCCGTCGAAAGAGGCGCTGAAGGCGTTGGCGAAGACTTCTGGGTTGTTCAGTGGCCGGAGGTTCAGGCAGACGCAGACCTGGCGCAGGTGGTATTGTGCCCGTGAGGTTCCCATGCCGCCACCAGCCCCCATGATGGCGACCGGCTTGCCGGAGAGCAGGGGGTTGTTGGGTTCCCGTGAGGCCCAATCGAGGATGTTTTTGAGTGCCGGTGCGAGCGAATAGTTATATTCCGGGCAGGCCAGTACCAGGGCATCGGCGGCGGCCAGCTGGTCAAATACCCGCAGGATGGCTGCCGGTTTGGTGGCGATATCCTGACTGTAGAAAGGGATGTCGGACAGATCGGCAATTTCCAGAGTGGTATTGGCAGGCAGTTGTGCCTGGGCCGCCCGTAGCAGGCCGGTGTTGGCAGAGGCTTGGCGCAGGCTGCCGGAAATGCCGAGGAGTTTGATGCTCATGGGGGTTCCTTGTGAGGTTGCTGGGATGGCGAAGCGGTGAGTGTAGCGGTGGCTGTGCATCATGCCAAGTTTCCCGGGTAAAATACGCCGCTTTGGCCGTCGCTCGCTGCTTGCGGCAGCGACATCTTCCGTCTGTTTTTTTGATTCTCTTTTTCCCATGACTTCTACGCTCTTTGCCCAGGTGGAGATGGCTCCCCGGGATCCCATTCTTGGTTTGAATGAGGCTTTCAACGCAGATACCCGCAGCAACAAGGTAAATCTTGGCGTGGGGGTGTTTTTTGATGATCATGGCAAGATTCCGCTGCTGGCGGCAGTCAAGGCCGCTGAAAAAGCGCGACTCGAAGCGGCACCGGCACGGGGCTATCAGCCGATCGAAGGTCTGGCGGCCTACAACCAGGCGGTACAAAAACTGCTGTTTGGTGCAGATTCCCCCCTGCTTGCCGACGGTCGTGTCGTAACCATCGAGGCGCTGGGGGGGACGGGTGCCTTGAAGGTGGGGGCTGATTATCTCAAGCGTCTGCTGCCTGCTGCCAAGGTTTATATCAGTGATCCGAGCTGGGAGAATCATCGCGCCCTGTTCGAGTCGGCCGGGTTTCCTGTTGAGACCTATCCCTACTACGATCCTGCCACACGCGGTGTCCAGTTCAGTGCGCTGAAATCCACGCTCTCCGGCCTGCCGGCGGGCTCGATCATCGTCCTGCATGCCTGCTGCCACAATCCGACGGGGGCTGACTTGAACGAGGCGCAGTGGCGTGAGCTCGTTGATCTTTGCGCAACCCGGCAGCTCGTTCCCTTCATCGACATGGCTTATCAGGGCTTTGCCGATGGCGTTGAGGCGGATGGCATTGCGCCGCGCCTGTTTGCGGCTTCCGGTCTGTCCTTTTTTGTCTCCAGCTCTTTTTCCAAGTCCTTTTCGTTGTATGGCGAACGTGTCGGGGCATTGTCCGTCGTCACGGCCAGCAAGGATGAAAGTGCGCGTGTGCTAAGTCAGGTCAAGCGGGTCATTCGTACCAACTATTCCAATCCCCCGACTCACGGCGGTGCGATTGTTGCCGCGGTGTTGTCCGATCCAGCATTGCACCAGCAGTGGGAGGATGAGCTGGCTGGCATGCGTGAGCGGATTCGTGCCATGCGCACCGGGCTGGTGGCCAAGCTGCGCGAGCGCAACGTCAAACAGGATTTTTCCTTCGTGGCTGCCCAGTGCGGCATGTTCTCCTATACGGGACTGACGGCAGAACAGGTTGAGCGGCTGAGGGCCGAGTTCGGTATTTATGCCGTCAGTACCGGGCGTATCTGTCTGGCTGCTCTGAATACACGCAATATCGATTACGTCGCGGATTCGATAGCCGCGGTACTGAGCGCCTGATGGCGATGGCGATAGTTTTTGGCTGGGGCCGGGGCTGGGGCTTCAAGGTGCGAAAACTGCGAGGCGGCTTGCTGGTTGCCTTGATGCTGGGGGCCGGGCTGAACACGAACGTCGCCCGGGCCGACCAGGTGGATCGCGATTTCCAGTTGGCGCGCCAGCAGCTGGATATTTCACCGTCATTGTCCCTGTCTCCGTCTCCTTCATCTTCCTTTTTGCAGCGCACCAGCAGCAATCTCAATGAGGTGACTGATCGAGCCCTGGAGCTGCTTGGGGTTCGCTATCGGCGTGGCGGGAACTCACCCGAGCGGGGATTCGATTGCAGTGGATTTGTTGATCACGTCTTCAAGAGCATCGGTACGCTGCTGCCACGCACTTCACGCGAAATGAGCCGGCGTGGCGAGGCGGTGGAAAAAGACGAGTTGCAGCCGGGTGATCTGGTATTTTTCAACACCATGCGCCGTACCTTCTCGCATGTCGGCATCTACCTGGGCAATCATCGTTTCGTTCATGCGCCGGCCAGCGGCGGCAAAGTTCGGGTCGATGACATGCGCGAAAAATACTGGGGACGGCGCTACAACGGCGCCAGACGTGTCCAGGCGGATTGAGTTGATCGAGCCGATGGGACGGATGGTGTCCGGTGCCGTTATTTGACTCGCTCGCCCCAGCGGGCAAGTTTTGAGCGTATTTCGGGAAGCGCTGCCGTAGCAGCTTTTTCGCCTTCCATCACGGCCTGATGCCGATCCTGAAAGCCTGTGGCGCGGATGCCGGGTGTGTTTGGCTGGATGACAACATCTGCCATGGGGAGCTCCAGGCGGTTGATGGCCTGCCCCATGATGGAAAATGTTTGCAGCAGCACATCGATCATTCCCTGGGTCTTGCCATATTGTGGTCGGGCGGAAATATCGACGGCAATGATGAAATCAGCCCCCAGGGATTTCGCCGTACTGACGGGTACCGGGCTGACCAGCCCACCATCGACATATTCACGGCCATTGATGACGACCGGCTGAAAGACCCCGGGCACGCTGCTCGAAGCGCGTACTGCCATACCGGTGTTGCCAGTACGGAAGACGATGGGTGCGCCGCTGTGCAGGTCTGTGGCGACGACAGCCAGCAGGCGGGGCATTTTTTCCAGAGGGCGCTGGTTGACGGCGCGGTTGATGAATTCCTGCAGTGCCTCACCCTTGATGACGCCGCGATCCGGCAGCGACCAGTCGCTGATTTGCCGCTCATCCATCTGCAGGCCCAGTTGTTGCAGCTCGAAACCGTTGTGCCCCGAGGCATACAGGGCACCCACGACCGAGCCTGCGCTGGTGCCGACGATGATGTCCGGCACGATGCCCTGGGCTTCCAGCGTTTTTATGACCCCGATATGCGCAAAGCCGCGTGCCGCCCCACCGCCCAGAACCAGTGCAATCCTGGGTGTGGCCGCAGGCTTTGCAGGGGGTGGTGTGGCGATTGCCCCATCCCCATTCCCGAGAGGCAGGATGTGCGCGCAGGCAGTCAGCAGTACGAGGGTAAAGAGTAGCGCGAGGCGCTGCCAGCGGAAGAAATGTGGGGGCATGAGAAGGAAGATTTTATCCAGGCTGGGTGGATGTGCTGTCGGCTTCGGCGGCGGCCACGTCGGCCGCCAGGGTTTCCTGGAGCAGGCCGCACGTCTGGGTGCCGAGGGATTCGCTATGTGGATTCGCCGGGGCGCCAAAGCGCATGCGGCGCAGGTGGGCCAGTTTGGTGTGTCGTTCGGTACGAAAATCCATGCCGGGATTTTACTGGCCGGGGGATAGCGTTGAGCGTGTCTGCGTTGCCGTCTACGTGATCAGTCGTGCCGCTTCTGGCTCATACACCACATGGGTGATCGTTCCCTCCCGGATATGCTGAACCGCTTCATCGATTACATGGAGGGGCACCAGAAACCATTCCTTTGGCTTGACGGAGTTCCCGAAGCGGTCTTCGATGGTTAGATCCAGTTGTACTGCACCAAACAGATGATGGAAGATTTTTTCAAGCCTGCTGCGGTTCAGGTTGTGCAGCCTGTAGGTCGCCACCACTTCTACACCGGCCAGAAGATAAGTGGCATCCTTTTCTGCGCCGGCAATACGGGTTTCCACCTTGCCGCCGGTCACGCCGATCTTGTGGATCAGCGCGCGATGCTCGGTCACGAAGGGATGGCTGGACAGGCTGCGTAGCACATAGATGGTTCCGCTCTCGATGTCGTCAGGTTCCGCCGTGTCGCCAAACAGCGGGCCATCGTCCCTGCGGATCAGACGGCTGCCCACGGGGGCGTTTCCATCAGGATAGAGCGAGCGGGACAGTGAGCGCAGTAGCAGGTTGCTCTCGGTGTGATTGTCAAAAATGACGCGCAGCCGTGGGTTGTCGCGTCCATCCCTGGTTTTGGTCGCTGCCAGTATTTCTGCCACGTAAGCGATCTGGCCGCCGATGATGAAGAAATCCCCCAGCTGGATGGAAGCATCTTTTGCGAAAGGTCTGCTCAGCCAGGTGCCGGCCTTGAGGCCATCGCCGGCATCCTCGAACAAAGACCTGAAGCGATCGAAATCCACGCAGGGCGTGCGGTTGGCAATTTCTTCCGCCGCCTTGATTTCGACGCGAGAGCGTACATGGCGCAGCACGGTGATGTCGCCTGAATCAGCCGGGTCGGCAGGCTCGCTCGTCACCCCCAACTCGGCCAGCAAGGCATCCTCATCCAGCGCATCCACGTCGATCTGGGCCGCTGTCATGCCCGACAACAGCCCTGGGGCATCCATCTCCACCAGCAGGGTTTGCGCTTCCGGCAACCGGCGCAGCTGATCCAGCCGCACCGCATACAAGCGCTCGAAGATATCGCGATCCTCGCCGTGCAGCGGGGCGCGGCCATGTGCCTGATGGAAACGCAGGATGTCCTCGAAGCCGGCGATGATGCGTTCCTCGCGCGGCGTGTGGCGGGCAATCTTGAACGGCGCGACCTCGACACCCAGAGCGTCCAGCAGCTCGTCATCGCTCATCTCAGTCATGACTGGAGCCCTCCTGTGCCGGTGTCGATTTGGCCTGCGCGCGGTAACGCGCCAGCGCGGCCACGCCTTCGGCCATGAGCTTTTCCCAGGGATCGGCGGCATTGATATCCGGCAGGCGGCCGCGCTCGTTCTTGAATTGCAGGGCGCGTTTGGCCAGCTCGCGCGCCTCGTCTTCGGGAATGTTGACCTTTTTGGCGGCGATGCTGGCCTGCACCTGGCGTAGCGACTTTTCATCCATCGCCTTTGCCAGCACAGCGTAGGCGGCCTCGAAGGGATTGATGCGGTCGATCAGGTCGATATCCAGATCGCGCACATTGATGAATTTGCGCACCCCGTCCAGCAAGGCCGTGCTGCCTTGCATGCCGCCATCGCTGCCGCCGTCAAAGTCAGCATGGGCAGCGAGCTGCGCCAAAGCCAGCTTGGCCTGCTGGGTGATGTTCATGGCGGCGATGGCGTGCTGGCGTATGGCCTCCTGATCGGTGGTGCTCAAATCCGGATAACGCTCACGCACGATCTTGCCCATGCGCAGCTGCGTCAGCTCCTCGGGCAAGGTGTTGTCCTGGTCGAACAGGCCGCGCTCCAGCACCGTCTTATCCTGCAGAAAACTGGTGACGACCTCGTTCAAATCATCCCTGCAAATCCGCGTCGCCTCTACACTTTGCGGTGCCGTCAGCCCGTTGATCTCCAGATGTATCTGCCCGGTAGCGTTATTCACGCCGATGTTGCGGCCACCTTCCTGATAACCCGCCTCGCCATAATCGAAGCCTTCTTTCGGGCCACTGTTCTTCGGCGTGAACTCATAGCGCGGCGCCAGCACCTGCTCCATCAGCAGGCTGGCCGAAATCGCCTTGAGCATGTCGTTCACCGCCTCGGCCACCGCAGCCTGCTCCGCTGCCGGCTCGGCGATCAGGTTGGTGAAGCGCGCCCGTTCCTTGCCCTCCGCATCGCGCGTAGCGCGGCCGATGATCTGCACGATTTCCGTCAGGCTGCTGCGATAGCCGATGGTCAGCGCATGTTCGCACCAGATCCAGTCGAAGCCCTCCTTGGCCATGCCCAGCGCGACGATCACGTCGACATGGTCGCGGTTGAACTTCTGCGCCGGGTCTTTCAGCGCTGCCAGCACGCGCGAGCGCCGGGCCAGATCGCTGTCGTCCACCAGATCGGCCACCTTCAGGGTGCGCCCGTCGCCGGTTTGCAGCAGATGGAAGCCGGTAACGGGATCGACATGGCGCCAGTCGCCCAGCGCCGCCATGATCTCGTTTACCTCACGTTCCTTGTCCTTCAGGCTTTCGCGCGCATTGACGTTGGGAATATGGATGATGGTTTTCAGCCGCGGATCGAGCACCTTGGCCACCGCATCCACATAGCGCCCGGTGTAGAAGAAATAGCCGATGTCCAGCGATTTCAGCCAACGGTAGCCATTTAGCTGCTCGTAGTAGGTGTAGGTCACGGTTTCGAAACGGGCCTCGTCCGCCGGCGCTAGCACCGCCACGCTGTCGCCGCGAAAATAGGAACCGGTCATCGCCACGATATGCGCCTTGTCGCGCGCGATGAAGGCCCCCAACTGGCTGCCCAGCACATTATCCGGATTGCTGGAGACATGATGGAACTCGTCGACGGCGATCAGCCGCCCGTCGAATGCCTCGACCCCCAGCTCCTCCACCGCAAAGCGAAAGGTGGCGTGGGTGCACACCAGAACCCGGTCGTCACTGGCGAGAAACTTCTTGACCGCATCCACCTTGGATTTCGCCACGCGCGGCTCATCCACACCCGGCGCGCTGCACAGATTCCACTGCGGCGCCACCTGCCAATCCCAGTAGAAACCCTGCTGGCTCAACGGCTCATCGGCAAAGCTGCCGCCGATGGAACGCTCCGGCACCACGATGATGGCCTGCCGCAAACCCTGGTGGTGCAGCTTGTCCAGTGCGATGAACATCAGCGCCCGCGACTTGCCCGAAGCCGGCGGCGACTTGATCAGCAGATACGGCTCGCCGCGTTTCGCCCAGGCACGCTCCTGCATCGCCCGCATGCCCAGCTCGTTGGCGCGGCTGGCAGCACCCGTGCATGCCGTGGTGATGGATACCGAGGGCACGGTGTAGGCGTTGGTGGGGTTGGCGAGGCTTGTGGGATGGGTCGTCATGGCATTTGTTCAACAAACGGCAAGGGGAATCAGCTGGCAGGTTTCCAGTCATGCTGCTTCGTGCCAGTTCAGCCACTGCAAGCCCGGCACGCGAGAAAACTCGCGCACATTGCGCGTCACCAGCGTGGCCTGGTAACGCAATGCCGTGGCGGCTATCAACGTATCGTGGGAGCCGATAGGCGTTCCTGCGGCCTCAAGCTCGGCGCGAATGCGGGCGGCTTGGGCTGCGCAGTCACTGTCAAATGGCAACCGCTGCATGGGCTGCAACAATTGCATCAACGCTGCCAGC
The DNA here is from genome assembly GCA_018062105.1 of Sterolibacterium sp. Taxonomy (GTDB): domain Bacteria; phylum Pseudomonadota; class Gammaproteobacteria; order Burkholderiales; family Rhodocyclaceae; genus Sterolibacterium. The sequence continues at coordinate 66,227 of JAGOSV010000005.1, forward strand.
CTGGGCTTGGCTGCGTCCTGCGGCAGGCGCAGAAGGCCATAGCGCAATTCATATTCCACGATGGCCGGCATACCGACTTTTGCAGGCGCAAGCGCCTGAACACGCGGCACGATCTGCGGGTCACCGCGAAGATAGTAGCTGATGATGTTACTGTCGAGGATCAGCACAACCGCCCCTCAGAACCCGATGCGCGGCGCATCGTCCGGCATGCCACTCGCCCCGTCAGCCTCAAGCAAAGGAAAATCCGGGAACTTTCCGGCCAGCTCCAGACATGCCTTGGGCCATTCCTGATGAGCGTGCTTGCGGATGATTTCCGCCACCCAGCGGCTTTTCGACAGGCCATTGGCCTGCGCGGCCTGCTCGACCAGCGCCTGCGTGGCATCGTCCAGATATAGCGTAATTTGTGACATGGCGGCAGTTCCTTAGGGAGACGCTGATTAAATCAGATCCGTTCGGGCTGAGCTTGTCGAAGCCCTTGTTATTACAGGAGATGTCCTTCGACCCCCTCCGGGGGTTTCCTTCGGTCACAGATCAGGGCGAACGGAATAAATCAGTGTTTCCTTAGCAATCAACTTGAACAAGTATATTTCCAATTATATTTGTCGCAATGTATTCGTCAAGTTGTCAAACCAGGCGCCGCATCCACTGGTGGCCACCCGGCTTTCATCCAGTGATGGCCACCGAGGGCACGGTGTAGGCGTTGGTGGGGTTGATCGACTTGATCGTATCGTTCATGACGTTTGTTCAGGAAAATGGATTAGGGACGTGGCTCATAGCGGCTCATAGCAGCTCATAGCAGCTCATAGGAATCAAAACTTTGGTGCCCAAGAAATAATTGCAACCATTTGTTTAATAACGATTTACAATTTAATACCCAAAGAAAATGGCAAATTCAGGCAGGTAGAATCAAAACCCGATCAAATCTTTTCCAACGTTCATGGCGGCTCATAGAGATTCACTTCCGCTCAATGTATAGAACGTCCAACGTCGCTCACCATGCTTCACCAGCCGGCCTTCGTTCTTGAGCCGCTTCAGCAATTTGGCGGCCTGATCTCCGGTGAGATGACACAGCTCGATAACCTCATTGCGCTGGATGCGCCCATGATGCTGCACATGACTCAGTACCATCTGCTCATGCTGTAAGCTGCTGAATCCAGCCTGCCGTGTATACGCAACCTGCAGGCCTTTGGATCGATACACCTCCGCAGATAGCGTATAGCTGCGGTTGCGCGTGTTGCCGTGCGGTTGCACCAATCCGGCCTCGATCAGTCGTTCTAGCGTTCGCTTGGCCTGAGACTGATCGCGATGGATGAGCCCGGCCAATTCTTCCGCACCCAGACGTTTTTGCTCACGTAATGCGGCCAGTGCAATCAGACTGTCGATAGGTAGTACAGTCCCACCTTGCCGGCTTTCCTGCTCGACCACCAGCTGCAGGAAAACCTCGTCCGCTTCCACGGTTGCCAGTTGCAGCACCACACCGTGGTCATTGGTGCGACTGTAGTCGGGCTCCGGTCGGCCAAAGCGCAACATGCCGCGATAAATTTTGTCCACCCCGCGCCCCGACCGCTCAACGACGCCGATACGCTTCATGGCATCGGCCAGCGCCGGATTGCGTGGACGCGGTTCGGTCGTCAACAAGTTGTGGAGTGTCACGCCCTCCATCAATCCCCCTGGATTACTGACCGTCAGTCCATGATCGTCCAACCGTACATGGACAGCACCAAGGCAGTGGTAATCGCGGTGCACCAAGGCATTGGCTACCGCTTCCCGGAAAGCGCCAATATCTACCTTGGGAACGGGAACACGAAACAGGCCGATCTGTACTTCATTCTCCGGGTTGTAGGGGCGAAAATTGGTTTCCAGCCATCCCAATGCCTTCAGCAAGGGATAACGCTGAAACTCATTGAATGACACGGCTTCGCGAGACAGTACCTGGAACGCCAGTTCATGCGTGGGTACGAGTTCGCGTAACGCATTCTCGCGGCCAATCAGCAACAGGCCGGTCAGCGTTGGCGCCCGTACCATCTGCGCCCCTTGCCCGGTCCGGGTGGTGAACCCGAGTGCACCATCCAGCGCCTCGTCATCCAGCTCCAGTAATACCCGGTCGCCGCCGAATTTCTGTATTGCCTGACGCAAACGCTCGCGCTCCAGCGGATCGAAATCGGCCAGCGTGGCGCCGGCCACCGGCTGGGCCGATACATCTACCAGGCCAAAGCTCGATGCCCGGCTGATCCGGTCGTGCGGCAACATGGGCACGCACTCGGGCGTGCCATCGTGCTTGATGCGGCGGCGCAGATACACGCCTGCGGTCGTCGCCACCTCGGACCTCGGCTTGGAAACCGCAATCCGGGCGACACGGCAGCCCGCGATCTCCAGCGCCTCCACGGTCACTTCCAGCGAAGGCGAGGTTCTGGCGGCCACCAGCCCCGGCAAACCGGCCAGATTCCGGTGCGCGTCATGCAGGCCGGTCGGCGTGCCGTCATCCTCCACGCCCAGCCAAAGTTCCCCGCCCTCCGCATTGGCCAGGCACACCAGCGCTTCCATCAGTTCATCGTCGGACAGGCGCTTGAGATCGCTCTTGAATTCCACCGTCAACGTTTCGGCGCGCGGCAAGGATGAGGAAGATCGCGGCTTTTCCATAGTCATGCTTTCATCCCTCTTGTCGTTTTCTTCGCGGGCGTCTTGCTGGCCTCCGCCGTCATCTTGGTATACAGCTCGAACAGCTTCTCCAGCCGCTCGGTGTCGTTCTTGAAGCGGCGGCCGATGTAGATGCGATCCAGCAGCTCGTCGTTGGCTTCATGCGCTGCGCGCAGGTTCTCCGGCATGGTTTCCGGATCGTAGAGATCGGCGATGGTGGCGGGGAAATGCGCCTCGCGCGCCAGCAGGATGTTTTCGGCGCAGCGGGTGAGATCGGCCTTGTTTTTCTCGGTGAGCGGCGGGACGGGGAAGGTGTTCCAGCCGAGGGTGTTGGAGTAGCGGAAGTCCGTTTTCATCTTGCCGCAGACCGTGGCGATCCAGATCAGATGCAGGCGCGAAGCGATCAGCGCCATGTTCCAGAGGGGGGCGTCGTAGAGGGCGAAGGCGAGGTCGCTGACGATGGTTTCGGCAGTCGTGTATCCCACTGGAAGATAAGGGCGCGATTCAGAAGAAACCTTTGGCACAACAATTGCGCTCTTTTCTGCAACTCCGGCAATTTGCACAAAGCGATGTGGGCGCTTGGCAAACTGGCGCGTGGATTCGGCTGGGGATTCGCTGCGGTTCTCTGCCACCAGCTTGAGCCGCTGCGCGATGAAATTACTTTTTATTGCAGCCTCGGTTTCATCATCTTCAATCCATAGGCAATAGCGTAGCTTGCCATTGATGAGTTCCTCCGATCCTACGTATCGCTTAATGAATGGCCGGGCTGCCATATCGTCAGCACCGACTTTCATCGCCGTATCGGTATCCATCAGAAGATGGCCACCATCGCGTGGCATGTTGCCGAATAGCATGATTGATTGCTCGCCAATCGGTGCGTTGGCTTTTTGCACATAGGTCAAGCTGTCAGGCACAAGGTAGGGGCCAATGGCGGAGCATTGCTTGACCAAGCCGCCTTCGTAAAGAAACTTCGGCGCGCTGGACTTCTTACCTAAGCCAACCACAACCACGGTCACACCTGCATTGTGTGCGGCAAGATTCGCCCATTTGAACGAAGTGTGCGCAAAGCGAATTTCGCAGCCGTGCTCAAACGCTACCGGCCACACATCGCTCGCTTGCTGACCTTGGCATACGCTGTTTGTTGCCACGAATGCGGCAACCACGTTGGACACCTGGTCGGCATAATCAAAGAACCGCGCAAACCATCCGGTCACAAAGTCGGTAGTCTTGGCGAGTTTTGGATGCTTGCTCCAGGCATTTGCAAGGTCGGCTTTCTGCTCGTCCGTTTGCCACTTGCTGCCGCGATAAGGTGGATTCCCACAGATATACGTCTCCCCACCCTCGTTGGCGAAGTCGATTTCTGCCAAAGGCAATGAGCTTTCAGAGCCATTGCCCATTTCCCCCACGTCATCCCCGCGCAGGCGGGGATGACGTGCATCTGTATGTTGATTGGAAACCATGGATTCCCGCTTTCGCGGGAATGACGATTTCATGAGTGTGGATGGGAACAAATCATCGGCCTGCACTTTTACGCCCCTACCCGTCGGCGGGCAGATGCTGAGCCAATCGAGCCGCAGCGCGTTGCCGCAGATGATCCAGTTTTCCGCTGACAGCGGCAGGAATTCGGCCAGCGCGTCCTTCTGCCCGCGATACAGCACGTCGCACTGGAACTCGGCGATGATCAGCGCCAGCCGGGCGATTTCGGCGGGGAAGTTGCGCAGCTCGATGCCGCGGAAGTTGGTCAGCGGGATTTCGCTGCCGAGGTGGCTTTCACCGCGCCGGCGGTTGATCTCG
>JAGOSV010000045.1 GCA_018062105.1 Sterolibacterium sp.
TCGACCACTTGCAGGATGATCTGGGCATCGAGCGCGGCGAAGGAGATGATGGCATCCAGCCGGTTGCGGAATTCCGGGGTGAATAGCCGCTTGATTTCAATCAGTTCATCGCCGGTCTGTTTGGTGTTGGTGAAGCCCATGGTGGTCTTTTGCAGGGCTTCGGCGCCGGCGTTGGTGGTCATGATGAGGATGACATTGCGGAAATCGGCCTTGCGTCCGTTGTTGTCGGTCAGCGTGCCATGATCCATGACTTGCAACAGGATGTTGAAGATATCCGGATGTGCTTTTTCGATTTCGTCGAGCAGCAGCACGGCGTGTGGCTTCTTGGTGACAGCCTCGGTCAGTAGTCCGCCCTGGTCGAAGCCGATATAGCCCGGCGGGGCACCGATCAGGCGGCTGACGGCGTGGCGTTCCATGTATTCGGACATGTCGAAACGGATCAGCTCGATGCCCATGCAATAGGCCAGCTGGCGGGCGACTTCGGTCTTGCCGACCCCTGTCGGGCCGCTGAAGAGGAAGCTACCGATGGGTTTTTGCGGATTGCCAAGGCCGGAGCGTGACATCTTGATGGCCTTGGCCAGCGCTTCGATGGCGCGATCCTGGCCAAAAACCACGGCTTTGACGTCGCGTTCGAGATTCTTCAGGGTGTTGCGGTCATCGGTCGAGACGTGTTGTGGCGGGATGCGGGCGATGCGGGCGACGATTTCCTCGATCTCGGTTTTGCCGATCAGCTTCTTCTGCTTCGACTTGGGCAGGATGCGTTGCGCTGCGCCGGCTTCATCGATGACGTCGATGGCTTTGTCGGGCAGGTGGCGGTCGTTGATGTATTTGGCGGATAGCTCGACGGCGCTGGCAATGGCCGCAGCGGAATATTTGATGCCGTGATGCTCTTCGAAACGCGACTTGAGGCCGCGCAGGATGGCAACGGTTTCGTCGATGGTCGGCTCGTTGACGTCGATTTTCTGGAAGCGCCGGGAGAGGGCGTGGTCCTTCTCGAAGACGCCGCGATATTCCTGATAGGTGGTGGCGCCGATGCACTTGAGGCGGCCGCTCGACAGCGCTGGCTTGAGCAGGTTGGAGGCATCCAGCGTGCCGCCCGAGGCGGCACCTGCACCGATCAGGGTGTGGATTTCGTCGATGAACAGGATGGCACCCGGGATGTCGTGCAGCTGTTTCAGCACGGCTTTCAGCCGCTGTTCGAAATCACCACGGTATTTGGTGCCGGCCAGCAGCGAGCCCATGTCGAGTGCGTACACCGTGGCATTGGCCAGTACTTCCGGCACCCGGCCTTCGACGATGTGCCGCGCCAGACCTTCGGCGATGGCGGTCTTGCCGACCCCGGCTTCGCCGACCAGCAGCGGGTTGTTCTTGCGCCGGCGGCAGAGGGTCTGGATGACACGCTCGAGCTCCTGGTCGCGGCCGATCAACGGGTCGATCTTGCCTTGCTGGGCTTGGGTATTGAGGTTCTGGGCGTAGTTTTCCAGTGCCCCGTTTTCCTTGCTCTCCTGTTCCTGCTCGGTTTGTTCGGTCTGCTCGGTGTCTCTGCGGGTTGCGGATTGAGGGGTCTTGGCGATGCCGTGGGCAATGAAGTTCACCACGTCGAGGCGGGAGATGTTCTGGCGTTGCAGGAAGTACACGGCATGCGAATCTTTTTCGCCAAAGATGGCGATCAGCACGTTGGCACCGGTCACTTCCTTCTTGCCAGAGGACTGGACATGCAGGATGGCACGCTGGATGACGCGCTGAAAGCCCAGTGTTGGCTGGGTCTCGATGTCTTCCGTGCCGCTGACCTTGGGGGTGTGCTCGGTGATGAAGTTGAGCAGCTCGCGGCGCAGCTCCTCGATGTTGGCGGCGCAGGCACGCAGCACTTCAGCCGCCGAAGGGTTGTCGAGCAGCGACAGCAACAGGTGTTCGACGGTGATGAATTCATGCCGCTTCTGTCGGGCATCGACAAAGGCCATGTGCAGACTGACTTCGAGTTCTTGCGCAATCATTCAGCTTTCCTCCATCACGCATGCCAGCGGGTGCTGGTGCTGGCGTGCAAATGCAACGACCTGTTCAACCTTGGTGGCGGCGACATCCTTGGGATACACCCCGCAAACCCCTTTGCCCTGCTGGTGTACGGCCAGCATGACGCGGGTGGCCTTTTCACGATTCATGCCAAACAATTGTTCCAGGATCATCACCACAAATTCCATGGGGGTGAAATCATCGTTCAACAACAATACTTTGTACATCGGTGGTGGCTTGACCTTGCTACGCTCGATTTCGAGTACCGCATCTTGTTGATTGCCACTGCCGGTGCGGGGCTGTTTAATTTTGCTCATGAGTTGATTCTAATGTGAAACAACGAATCTGCAATGTGGTGGAGCACACGGTTCGGCGCAGCGTGACATTGCGTGACATCGCGTGACATTTGCTGCCGGCCTTCTTGTCATCCCTTCTTTACCCGCCTTGCCGCCATCCTTGCCGAATACCCCTCTGACAGGCTAAAGTTCGCGACTATCTTGCTGTTGTGAGGAGTTTCCGTGTTTGCCATTGTTCAAGCGGCCGGCTGGCCGATTTATCCTCTGTTGCTGGCATCGGTCATTGCGGTGGCGCTGATCATCGAGCGTGCTTCGATGTTGCGCCAGAACAAGATTGTGCCGCTGGGTTTGCTCGAAGGCGTGGTCGGTGATTATCGCCAGGACGGGGTGAATGACCAGATGTTGCGCCGTCTCGAAATGCATTCTCCCCTGGGTCGGGTGTTTGCGGCGGGGCTGCGCAATGCGGCGAATTCACGCGAGGTCATGAAGGAGGCCATCGAGGAGGCCGGGCGTGCTGCGGCGCATGAGCTGGGGCGTTTTCTCACCAGTTTGGGCACCATCGCTTCGATCAGCCCGCTGATGGGTCTGTTTGGCACGGTAGTCGGCATGATCGAAATCTTTGGTTCGCCGACCGCTTCGGGCAACAATCCGCAGGCATTGGCACACGGGATTTCGGTGGCGCTCTACAACACCGGCTTTGGCCTCATCATCGCCATTCCGAGCATGATTTTCTATCGCCATTTCCGCTCCCGGGTCGATGGCCTGGTGGTCGAGATGGAACAGCAGGCCATCAAGCTGGTCGAGCTGGTGCATGGCGAGCGCAAATAAGCGAAGCGGGAACCGACATGAATTTTCAACGTGGCCGGGCGCATGAAGAACCGGAGATCAATCTGATCCCGATGATCGATGTGTTGCTGGTGATCCTGATTTTCCTGATGATCACCACGACCTACTCAAAGTATGCCGGTCTGGAGATTAACTTGCCGACGGCCGATGCCCAGCAGCAGGCCGAGCAGCCCAACGAGATCAATGTCACGATCAACGCCCAGGGCGAGGTGATGATCAATCGCAGTGTCATTGGTAGTCGTGATGTGGCTGGGCTCAGCCTGGCATTGCGCCGGGTGGCCGAAGCGGGGAACAAGGACAAGGAGCCGGTGGTCATCATCAGCGCGGATGCCCAGGCGACGCATCAAAGTGTCATCGACGTGATGCAAGCGGCGCAGCAGGCCGGGCTGGCACACATTTCCTTTGCCACCCAGGGCGACCGCCGTTAATCATCCGATACACCGGTCTGGTGGCTGTCATGGGTTTTTGGCGGTTTTTGATCGGGTCGTGATGCCGGTCATGATTTTCCCTGCGAATCTTTGGCTGCGGGTGCCCGTGTGGATTTGAGTCGCTTCTTCCTGCGTGTCTGGCAGCGGCGCGGCTGGGCTGCGTGGCTGTTATTGCCGTTTGCCGGGTTATTCGTGCTGCTGGCCGCCTTGCGCCGTCTGGCCTTTTACTGGGGCATTCTGAAGCAGCAGCACCTGCCGGTGCCGGTGGTAGTGGTGGGCAATATCATCGTTGGGGGCAGCGGCAAGACACCGCTGACCCTCTGGCTGGTCGAGCAGCTGCGCGCGGCTGGCTGGCAGCCGGGCATCGTCAGCCGGGGCTACGCCGCGGATGCCCGGCCACAGGCAGTGTGTGAGGTTCATGCGGATAGCCTGGCCGGGTTGGTGGGAGATGAGCCGTTGCTGTTGCGGCGGCGTGCGGGGGTGCCGGTTTTTGTTGGCCGCGATCGTGCTGCGGCCGGGCGCGCCTTGCTGGCTGCCTATCCGCAGTGCGATGTGCTGCTCAGTGATGATGGCTTGCAGCATTACCGCTTGGGGCGCGATGTCGAAATTGCGGTGCTCGATGGCCGGGGGCTGATGAATGGCTGGCGTTTGCCGGCCGGGCCGTTGCGTGAATCACCACAACGGCTGGCCAGGGTGACCGCGCTGGTGCTCAACGGTACCCAGGTATGCGTGCCTGTCGAAGCGGCGGCGGTTCCCCATTTTGTCATGCAGCTTGAAGGTCGGACGTTCCAGCGGCTGGATGATCCCGCCGTGCAATGTCTGCCGGCAGAGCTGGCCGGCCTGAGGTTGGCAGCGGTTTGCGGGATTGCAGTGCCGGAGCGGTTTTTTCGGCATCTGGAGGCACTGGGATTGCGGTTTAGCCGGCATGTGTTTCCGGATCATCATCGCTACAGTGCGGAGGATCTGTCAGGTATCGTGGCTGACGTACTGCTGATGACCGAGAAGGATGCAGTAAAATGCCGCGCTTTCAGCGGGCGTGCCATCTGGGTGTTGCCGGTGACGGCGCACCTGGTGCCTGATACGGCGGGGGATGGGCTGATCCGCCTGATCGAACCTTATCTTGTGGAGAAAATGCGTGGATCCCCGACTGCTTGAAATCCTGGTCTGCCCGTTGTGCAAAGGGCCGCTCGAACATCGCAAGGCACAGGCCGAGCTGGTCTGTAAACCCTGCCGGCTGGCTTATCCGGTCAAGGACGATATTCCGGTGATGCTCGAAGGTGAGGCACGCAACCTGGCTGATAGCGAGGCTTGAAGATATTCCTGGATGCCGATAGCGGGCATCGGGCATCGGACATGGAACAGTGAACGCATGAAACCTCGTATCGTCATTCCGGCACGTCATGCTTCGACGCGCCTGCCCGGCAAGCCACTGGCGGATATTGCGGGCAAGCCGATGATCGTGCGGGTGGTCGAGGCCGTTCAATCCTGTCGCCATGAAGGAGTATGGGTAGCGACGGATCATGAGGAGATTCGTGCGGCGGTCGAGGAGCATGGTCATCAGGCAGTCATGACGCGTGCCGACCATCCGAGTGGTACGGACCGGATTGCCGAAGTGGCGGCGCAGCTGGGCTGGCGGGATGACGAGATTGTCGTCAATGTGCAGGGTGATGAGCCGCTGATCGTGCCGGCGCTGATCGATGCGGTTGCTGCTGCGTTGCAGGGTGATACGCTGGCGGCCATTGCTACGGCGGCCCATCCCGTTGGTGAGGCGGCTGATTTTTTCAATCCGAACGTCGTCAAGGTGGTTTGTGATGCCGCCGGGCGCGCCCTGTATTTTTCGCGTGCGCCGATTCCCTGGGCGCGTGATGCGTTTGCGCTGGACCGGCACGCTTTGCCGGACGGATTGGGGGCGCTGCGTCACATCGGGCTGTATGCGTATCGGGTCGGTTTTTTGCGGCGTTATGGTCAGTTGCCACCGTCGCCCCAGGAAGGGCTCGAGTCCCTGGAACAGTTGCGGGCGCTGTGGCATGGTCATGCCATTCGTGTCGTGACCTGCCAGGAGGCACCGGCGGCCGGTGTGGACACGCCGGATGACCTCGAACGGGTGCGCAAGATGTTTGACCCGCGTGGTAATTGAGGCTATCTTGGCGGCCTTGAATTGTCAGGACAGATGCGTGTCTGGATGCCTGCCGTACCGCAGTTTGCATGACGCGGTGTGGGTATGACGTTTAAGGCAGTACGATAAAAAACATTACGGATTTTGGATTTTTTTATTCAGGAGCTCGCATGCGGTTGATACTTCTCGGACCTCCCGGCGCTGGCAAGGGTACCCAGGCAGGATTCATTACCGAACATTTCGGTATCCCCCAGATTTCTACCGGCGACATGCTGCGTGCCGCGATTCGTGCCGGGACACCGCTGGGGCTCGAAGCCAAGAAAGTGATGGATGCCGGCAAGCTGGTCTCTGACGACATCATCATTGGTCTGGTGCAGGATCGCTTGCAGCAGCCGGATTGCGCCAAAGGCTATCTGCTCGATGGCTTTCCGCGCACCATTGCCCAGGCCGATGCACTGAAAGCCGCCCAAGTGGCCATCGATCATGTACTGGAGATCGATGTTGCCGATGTGGAAATTGTCACGCGCATGAGCGGTCGCCGCGTGCATCCGGCGTCGGGGCGCACTTACCACGTCAAGTTCAATCCTCCCAAGGTGGACGGCCAGGATGACGTGACCGGCGAGCCATTGATCCAGCGTGATGATGACAAGGCCGAGACGGTGCAAAAGCGTCTGGAAGTCTATCGTCAGCAGACCTTGCCGCTGGTGGCCTATTACAGCCAGTGGGCCGCAACGAGCGCGGCCGGTGCGCCGAAGTATCACCGGCTTGCCGGGGTGGGCAGTGTCGACGCCATCCGTGACAAGGTGCTGGGCGTGCTGGCCTGAGGACGACGGAGAAAGGGGCGATACGGTGCCGGTGCCGCGCAATGCGTTCTACGCCCAGTCGGGTGGCGTGACGGCGGTCATCAATGCCACTGCCGGGGCGCTCATCGAGGCGGCCCGGGCGCACCCAGCGCAAATCGGCAAGGTATATGCCGGGCGTCACGGCATCATCGGGGCGCTCACTGAAGATCTGATCGATACTTCGCTCGAGCCGGCGGAAAACATCGCCGCATTGCGCCATACGCCAGCCGGGGCGTTTGGTTCCTGCCGCTACAAGCTAAAGAGCCTGGAGACGCATCGCACTCAGTACGAGCGCCTGATCGAGGTTTTTCGTGCCCATGACATCGGCTACTTTTTTTATAACGGTGGGGGCGATTCGGCGGATACCTGCCTGAAGGTGTCGCAGCTGTCGGCCTCTCTGGGCTATCCGCTCCAGGCCATCCATGTGCCAAAGACGGTGGATAACGACCTGCCCATCACGGATTGCTGTCCGGGTTTTGGCTCGGTGGCCAAATATGTCGCCATTTCGATGCGCGAAGCCGGGTTTGATGTCGCTTCGATGGCCAAGACCTCGACCAAGGTGTTCGTCCTGGAGGTCATGGGGCGCCATGCAGGCTGGATTACGGCCGCCTGCGGACTGGCCGGCGAGCAGGAAGCCGAGCCGCCACACATCCTGCTGTTTCCGGAAATTCCTTTCGATGAGGCGGCATTTCTGGCGCGGGTTCAGTCTTGTGTCGAGCGCTTTGGTTACTGCGCCATCGGCGTTTCCGAAGGTTTGCGCGATACCCAGGGTGAGCTGATGGCAGAAAGCGGGGCACGTGATGCCTTCGGTCATGCCCAACTCGGCGGCATCGGTCCGATGATTGCCACGCTCATCACGGACAGACTGGGCTACAAGCATCATTGGGCGGTGGCGGATTATCTGCAGCGGGCGGCGCGTCACATTGCTTCACGCACCGATGTCCTGCAGGCAGTGGCACTCGGGCAGGCAGCAGTTGAGCTGGCGCTGGCCGGGCACAATGCCGTCATGCCGACCATCGTTCGCCTGTCTGACGCGCCGTATCGCTGGGAGATCGGCGTTGCTGATCTGGCCGAGGTTGCCAACGTTGAAAAGATGATGCCTCGTCATTTCATCAGTGATGATGGTTTTGGCATCACGGATGCTTGTCGTGCTTATCTGTTGCCCTTGATCGAAGGCGAGGATTACCCGCCGTATCGCCAGGGCCTGCCGGATTATGTGCGTCTGAACAATGTTGCCGTGCGTCGGAAATTGCCGGAATTCAGGGTGTGAATGAAGATGGAACGTGGATAGGATCAAAAGGCTGCCGGTATTTTCAAGGCAGCCTTTTTTGTGGGCAGTGGGCGGTGTGGTCTATGCAGTGTCATAGGTAGTCATAACGAAAAATCGATGTTTGGCGAAGTTTTGTGAAATTTTGCGAAGTTCTGTTTTCCAACCCAAGGAGGAAATTGCATGTCTGGACTCATGTTAGCGCTGGTATGTGCCGTCGCGGCCATTCTGTACGGTGTTCTCTCCAGCAGATGGATATTGGCTCAACCGGCTGGAAATTCACGGATGCAGGAGATCGCCCAGGCTGTGCAACAGGGGGCGCAGGCTTATCTCAATCGCCAGTACAAGACCATCGGCATTGTCGGTGTCGTCCTGTTCCTTGTCATGGGCCTGGGCCTGGGCTGGCTGACGGCGGTGGGTTTTCTCATTGGTGCTGTGCTGTCCGGTGCGGCGGGTTATATCGGCATGAATGTCTCGGTGCGCGCCAATGTACGCACGGCTGAGGCGGCGCGGGGGGGCATCGCTCCGGCACTCAATGTCGCCTTCAGGGGTGGGGCGATCACCGGCATGCTGGTGGTGGGACTCGGTCTGCTGGGGGTGGCCGGCTATTACGGCGTGCTGTTGCAGATGAGTGGCGGCACCAGTGCAGGGGCGGACCTGCATCATGTCATCGAGCCGCTGGTCGGTCTGGCGTTTGGTTCTTCGCTGATTTCCATCTTCGCCCGTCTGGGTGGTGGCATCTTCACCAAGGGCGCCGATGTGGGTGCCGATCTGGTGGGCAAGGTCGAAGCCGGCATTCCGGAAGATGACCCGCGCAACCCGGCGGTGATTGCCGATAACGTCGGGGATAACGTCGGCGACTGTGCTGGCATGGCTGCCGACCTGTTCGAGACTTATGCGGTGACCATCGTTGCCACCATGGTACTGGCGGCGTTGACCCTGAAGACTTCACCGGGACTGGGCGAAAATCTGTTGCTCTACCCGCTGGTATTGGGCGGGGTTTCGATCATTGCCTCGATCATTGGCTGCTACTTTGTCAAGGCGACGGACGGCGGCAAGATCATGAATGCGCTCTATCGTGGTCTGATCGTTGCCGGTGTGCTGGCGTTGATCGCTTACTGGCCGGTGACGCAATGGCTGATCGGTGCGGGTGATGCGGCTGCCAAGATTACTGCCGTGTCGATGTTTGGCTGCTCGGTGGTTGGCCTGGTATTGACCGCTGCCCTGGTGTACATCACCGAGTACTACACCGGCACGGATTACGCGCCGGTCAAGCATGTGGCATCGAGCTGCCAGACGGGGCATGCCACCAACATCATCGCCGGTATCGGTGTGTCGATGAAGGCCTGTGCCTGGCCGGTGCTGGCCGTATGCCTGTCGATCTGGGCGGCTTACACGATGGGTGGGCTATTCGGGATCGCCATCGCCGCCACCTCGATGTTGTCGATGGCCGGTATCGTGGTGGCACTCGATGCCTATGGGCCGATCACCGACAATGCTGGCGGGATTGCCGAAATGGCCGAGCTGCCGAAGGAAGTGCGTAACGTCACCGATCCGCTCGATGCCGTCGGCAATACCACCAAGGCGGTGACCAAAGGTTATGCCATCGGCTCGGCTGGCCTCGCCGCGCTGGTGCTGTTTGCTGATTACACGCATGGCCTTGAGGCGGCCGGCCTCAAAAATGTGACCTTCGATCTGTCGAATCACCTCGTCATCATCGGCCTGTTCATCGGCGGTCTGATTCCCTATCTGTTCGCTGCCATGGCGATGGAAGCGGTGGGGCGTTCGGCGGGTGCGGTGGTGATGGAAGTGCGCCGTCAGTTCAAGGAAATTCCGGGCATCATGGAAGGTACGGCCAAGCCGGATTATTCGCGTGCGGTCGATATGCTGACCGTGGCTGCCATCAAGGAAATGATGGTGCCGTCCATCCTGCCGATTGCTGTGCCGATCGTCGTTGGCCTGGTGTTGGGGCCGCAAGCGCTCGGTGGTCTGCTGGTGGGTACCATCGTTACTGGTTTGTTCGTTGCCATTTCGATGACGACCGGCGGCGGTGCCTGGGACAATGCCAAGAAATATATCGAGGATGGTCATTTCGGTGGCAAGGGTTCCGAAGCCCACAAGGCGGCGGTAACGGGCGATACTGTCGGTGATCCGTACAAGGATACTGCCGGCCCGGCTGTGAATCCGCTGATCAAGATCATCAATCTCGTGGCGCTGCTGATCGTGCCGCTGATCGTTTGATCGCCGGATCAGTTTCTGGTTTTGTTTGTGACACGGACAGCCTGCGGGCTGTCCGTTTTTTGGGGATTGAACGACATGGTGCGCCGCAGTACAGGCAAGAAAGTTGCCCTTGGTTTTGCCATCGCCAGCCTGCTGGGCATGCTGGCCAGCATTGCTGCCTTTTTTTACTTCAGGGATACCAAGGGCATGATGGATGTTCTGACGGCCAGTGCCCTGGCAACGATTTTTTTCTTTGCCAGTGTGGCGCTCGTCCTTTACCACATCAGCAAGCCGCCGCTGCATGAACTGCTGCCGTGGGATGCGCCGGAGCCATAATCAGCGGGCACCATGTTTGCGGAAATCTTTGAGGCGAAAGCCGAGCACCGCCAGGGTGGCGAAGTAGGCCGCTGCACCGCCCAGGCAGAGCAGGCCGAGGTGGGGGATTTTTTCGTGCATCGGTCGTTGTAGCCAGTTTTCTTCACTGCCGCTGCCCAGCCATAGCGTTACTCCCATGACCAGCAGGGCCAGTAGCAGTTTGCCGAAAAAAATTGGCCAGTCGGGGCGGGGCTGGTAGATGCCCTTACGGCGTAGCCCGCGATAGAGCAGGGCGGCGTTGAGGCAGGAGGCCAGGCTGATGGACAGCGCCAGCCCGGCATGATCCAGATGCAGGACGAAGAGGAACAGCAGGTTCATCAGTTGCGTCACGGCCAAGGTCAGGAGGGCGATGTTGACCGGGGTACGGATGTTCTGCCGGGCGTAGAAGCCGGGTGCCAGAACCTTGACCAGGATCAGGCCACTTAGACCGAGGCTGTAGGCCAGCAGGGCGTTGCGCGTTTGCAGAACGTCGCTGGCAGCGAAGGCACCATGCTGGAACAGCGTGGCGACCAGTGGCACGCCCAGCAGGGCCATTGCCAGGGCAGCAGGCAGGGTCAGCAGCAGGGTCAGGCGCAATCCCCAGTCGAGCAGGGTCGAGAATTCTTCGTGATGCTCGTCGGCATGGCATTTGGCCAGGCTGGGTAGCAGGATGGTGCCCAGTGCCGCACCGAGTAGACCGGAGGGAAATTCCATCAGGCGATCGGCGTAATAAAGCCAGGACACGCTGCCGACGGGCAGGAACGAGGCGAAGATGGTGTTGATCAGCAGGCTGATCTGGGCGACCGAAACGCCCAGGATGGCAGGCGCCATCAGCTTGAGGATGCGATTGACCCCGGGGTCTTTCAGGCTGAATGAGAAGCGCGGCAGCATGCCGATACGCGCCAGGGCGGGCAGCTGGATGGCCAGTTGCAGCACCCCGCCGAGTACCACCGCCCAGGCCAGCGCCATGACCGGTGTGGCAAGGTGGGGGGCGATGAGCAATGCCATGAAGATGAAGGACAGGTTCAGCAGCACGGGTGTGAATGCGGGCAGGGCGAAGCGGTTCCAGGTGTTGAGGATGCCTGCGGCAAGCGCTACCAGGGACATGAACAGGATGTAGGGGAAGGTGATGCGGGTCAGGGCGACGGTCAGGGCGAATTTCTCGCTGTCGGCAGCAAAGCCTGGGGCGGTCAGATAAATCAGCGGCGCGGCCAGGAAAATACCGGCCAGGGTGACCAGCAGCAGCACGAGAAACAGCAAGGTGGCGACGTGGTTGATGAGGCGGCGCGTCTCTTCGTTGCCTTGCTTGTTTTTGTATTCGGCGAGGATGGGGACAAAGGCCTGGGAGAAGGCACCTTCGGCAAACAGTCGGCGCAGCAGATTGGGCAGGCGAAAGGCAACGACGAAGGCATCATTGGCCATGCCGGCACCGAAAATGTGGGCGATGACGGCATCACGGATGAAGCCCAGGATGCGGGAGAGCAGGGTCATGCCGCTGACGGTGGCGAGGGCGCGGAGCAGATTCATGCAGGATGTAGGGGAGCAGGCGGTGGTGAATCGGGCGGCGGGATGTTATGCGATCCTGCCGGTGACGGCAATGGAAGGTGGGTGAAGGAGAAGCATGCATGTGTTGGTACATGGCTAGCGGATGAGTTGCTTGCCTGCATTGTGTCCATGTTGCTTCTTGTCTGCAGAGATGAATCTGCTTATAATCCCCCCTTTTCACCGTACTGGCTGGAACTAATTACATGGCAAATAGCGCACAAGCGCGCAAGCGCGCCCGTCAAGCTGTCAAACAGCGTGCCCACAACATGAGCCTGCGCTCGACTCTGCGGACCGCGATCAAGAAGGTACAGAAAGCGATCCTCGGCGGTGACAAGACCGCAGCGCAGGCGGTCTTCAAGGATTCGATGAGTACCATCGACAGCATCGCCGACAAGAAGATCATTCACAAGAACAAGGCTGCTCGCCACAAGAGCCGCTTGTCTGCCGCCATCAAGGCGCTCTGACACGTTCTTGTTTGTCCTGTTCCGGCGGGTTTTGCTCGTCGGGTACCAGGGAAATCGGCACGAATCTCACGGCGGCGCGAGCCGCCGTAGCCGTTTGGCAGTACCGTTTTTGCATTTTTTGGCGCACGCAAGAGGGTAGTCCGTCATGACGCATTTGATGAATGTTTATGCTCGTCAATCCATCGCCTTCACGCATGGCGAAGGTGCTCACCTGTACGACGAAAGCGGGCGACGTTATCTGGATGCACTGGCCGGTATTGCAGTCAATACTTTGGGGCATGCTCATCCCCGTCTGGTGCAGGCATTGGCCGAGCAGGCCGGGCGGTTGATCCATACCTCCAACCTGTATCAGGTGCGCCAGCAGGAAGCCTTGTCGGATAAGCTGGCATCGTTGTCGGGCATGGCGGAGGTGTTTTTCTGCAACTCCGGTTGTGAGGCCAATGAAGCCGCCATCAAATTGGCGCGTTTTTTTGGTCATGGTAAAGGTATCGAGCAGCCGGCCATCATCGTCATGGAAAAAGCCTTTCATGGACGCACTCTGGCGACCCTGTCGGCAACGGGTAACCGCAAGGTGCAGGCCGGTTTCGAGCCGCTGGTCAGTGGCTTCATCCGGGTGCCTTATGATGACCTGGCAGCGGTCGAGGCGGTTGCCCGTAACAATGCTAATGTCGTTGCTGTGTTGTTCGAGCCGATTCAGGGCGAGGGTGGTATCCGGCTGGCGCATGCAGAGTACATGCGCGGATTGCGGAAAATTTGTACGGATCACGACTGGCTGTTCATGGTGGATGAGGTTCAGTGTGGCATTGGCCGTACTGGGCGCTGGTTTGCCCATCAGCAGGCGGGTGTGGTGCCGGATGTCATGACACTGGCCAAAGGGCTGGGTTCCGGAGTGCCGGTGGGTGCCTGCCTTGCGGCTGGCCGGGCGGCCGGAGTGTTTGGCCCCGGCAATCATGGCTCGACGTTTGGTGGCAATCCGCTGGCCTGTGTTGCGGCGCTGACCACGCTCGAAGTGATCGAGCAAGAGGGGTTGGTGGCGCGTGCCCGGTTGCTGGGTGAGCGTATTCGCAGCGGCCTCTATGCAGCGCTGGCGGGGGTTGCCGCCGTGGTCGATATTCGCGGCGACGGTCTGATGATCGGTATCGAGCTGGATCGTCCCTGCGGTGCGCTGGTACAGCAGGCACTGGAGGCCGAGGCCGGACTGTTGATCAACGTCACGGCGGACAAGGTGGTACGTCTGCTGCCGCCGCTGACATTCAGTGATGCCGAGGCGGATGAACTGGTGGCGACGCTGTCCGGCTTGATCCGCACGTTTGTGGCGGGCTAACGGGGGCGGCGCGAGGAAGCGGCGAGGACGCAGCGATACTGTGCCGCTGCGTGGCTGTGTGGTCGTGTGGCGATATGTCGCGGGCAGTTTGGCGTTTCGATGCAGACCATCGATCAGGTGAGCAAGAATATGACCCAGGTCAGACATTTTCTGCAGTTCAAGGATTTTTCCCGCGCTGAATACGAGTATCTGTTTCAGCGTACCCACATCATCAAGCAGCAGTTCAAGGCCTATCATCGCTACTGGCCGCTGGCGGATCGCACCCTGGTGATGATCTTCGAGAAAGCCAGTACGCGCACCCGCTTGTCCTTCGAGGCCGGCATGCAGCAACTGGGCGGTAGCGCGATTTACCTGAATACCCGTGATTCCCAGCTGGGGCGCGGCGAGCCGGTCGAAGATGCGGCGCAGGTCATTTCGCGCATGAGTGACCTGGTCATGATCCGTACCTTCGAGCAGGAGATTGTCGAGCGTTTTGCCGCTAATTCACGGGTGCCGGTCATCAACGGGCTGACCAATGAATATCATCCCTGCCAGATCCTGGCCGACATCTACACTTACATCGAGAAGCGCGGTTCGATCGTCGGCAAGACGGTGGCCTGGATTGGGGATTCCAACAACGTTTGTAACACCTGGCTGCAGGCGGCCGAAGTGTTTGGCTTCAATGTCCATGTGTCGACGCCCCCGGGATATGAGGTCGAGGCCGAGCGTGCCGGCCTCTATGGGACGGACAACTACGAGGAGTTCGCAGACCCGCTGGAAGCCGTGCGAGGGGCGGATCTGGTGACCACCGATGTGTGGACCAGCATGGGCTTCGAAGCCGAAAATGAAGAGCGCCTGCGGGATTTCGAGGATTGGCAGGTGGATGCGGAAATGATGCGCCAGGCCAGGCCGGATGCGCTGTTCATGCATTGCCTGCCGGCGCATCGCGGCGAGGAAGTCGCGGCTGAAGTCATCGATGGCCCGCAAAGCGCGGTTTGGGACGAGGCCGAGAATCGTCTGCATAGCCAGAAGGCGCTGATGGAATTCCTGCTGCTTGGACATGTCAATGCGTGAGGCGTGTTGCGTGAATCGCAAGGCCTGTTCCGGCCTTGCCTTGCGCGTTGCAGACCCCGTGCCCTATTGGAGAAAAACTCATGAGTGAGATCAAGAAAGTTGTGCTGGCTTATTCGGGAGGGCTGGATACTTCGGTCATCCTGAAATGGTTGCAAGACACCTATCAGTGCGAAGTGGTGACCTTTACTGCGGATCTGGGCCAGGGCGAGGAGCTTGAGCCGGCGCGTGCCAAGGCGTTGCAGTTCGGCATCAAGCCGGAAAATATCTTTATCGACGATCTGCGCGAGGAATTCGTGCGCGATTTCGTCTTTCCGATGTTCCGTTGCAATACCATTTACGAGGGCGAGTACCTGCTGGGAACGTCGATTGCCCGGCCGCTGATTGCCAAGCGCCTGATCGAGATCGTCAACAAGACTCAGGCGGATGCCATTTCCCACGGGGCGACCGGCAAGGGCAATGACCAGGTGCGCTTCGAGCTTGGCGCTTACGCATTGAAGCCGGGCATCAAGGTGATTGCTCCGTGGCGCGAGTGGGATCTGCTGTCACGCGAGAAGCTGATGGCTTATGCTGAACAGCATGGTATTCCGGTCGACATGAAGCACAAGCAGGGCGGCTCGCCTTATTCGATGGATGCCAATTTGCTGCATATCAGTTACGAAGGCCGGCATCTCGAAAACCCGGCAGCAGAAGCCGAGGAGTCGATGTGGCGCTGGACGGTGTCGCCAGAAGCAGCACCAGATGCTGCCGAATATCTTGATCTCGAATTCGAGACGGGTGATCTGGTGGCTATCAATGGTCAGCGCATGAAAGCGCATGAGTTGCTGGCAACGTTGAACAAGATCGGTGGCAAGCATGGTATCGGCCGTCTCGATCTGGTCGAGAATCGTTATGTTGGCATGAAGTCGCGCGGCTGCTATGAGACACCGGGGGGGACGATCTTGCTGCGGGCGCACCGCGCCATCGAGTCGGTTACCCTGGATCGCGAAGTGGCGCATCTCAAAGATGACCTGATGCCGCGTTACGCCAGCCTGGTCTACAACGGTTACTGGTGGGCACCGGAGCGCCGCGCGTTGCAGGTGCTGATCGACCATACCCAGCAGACGGTGAATGGTCAGGTGCGCCTCAAACTCTACAAGGGCAATGTCATCGTGGTGGGGCGTGACTCAAAGACGGACTCCTTGTTTGATCCAACCATCGCCACCTTCGAGGATGATGCCGGCGCTTATGACCAGAAGGATGCGGCCGGTTTCATCAAGCTCAATGCCTTGCGCATGCGCATTGCAGCGAATCTCGACGCCCGCCGCAAGAAATAAGCCGGGCTACCGTTCATGCAAGGTGTCAGCGAAGAACAGTTTGCCGATTTTTTTGCCACCTGGGGCGTGGCCGGCTTCATGCTGTTCATGCTTTTCATCATCGGTGAATTGGCCTACAAGTCGAAGGCGGGCAAGCGAGGCACGTTCGTGCTGTTCTTTGTTCTGGCGTTCGGCATGGTTGGCTTCATCGTCAAGACCATCATCCAAAAATTCTGGGGACAATAAATGTCGCAGGCAGCGCAGTTCGATCAGGTCAGTGTCATCAAGCAGGCCAATGTTTATTTTGAGGGCAAGTGTGTCAGCCATACCGTGCAGTTTGCCGATGGCACGAAGAAAAGCGTGGGGGTCATCCTGCCGGGTTCAGCGCCGCTGGTCTTCAATACTGGCGTGCCGGAAATCATGGAAGGCGTGGCAGGCAGCTGTCGGGTGCGCCTTAAGGGCGAACCTGACTGGAAGTCCTACGCGGCTGGCCAGTCCTTCAGCGTGCCGGGCAACTCGAGCTTCGAGATCGAGGTGACTGAGCCCTACCATTACGTCTGTCATTTTGGTTGAGGGGAACATCATGCCCTCCTTCGATTTCACCTCTGAAGTGGATATGGTGGCGTTGAAGAACGCCATCGACGCCACGGGCAAGAAGATCATCGGCCGCCACGATTTCAAGGGCACTTCGGCCAAGGTGGAGCTCAATGACAAGGACAAGCTGCTGACTTTGTATGCAGATTCCGACTTTCAGCTCAAGCAGATCAAGGACATTCTTTTTCCCGAAATGGAGAAGAAGGAGCCGGAGTGCGTCAAGCGACTGGATGAGCAGACGGTGCAGAAGGTGTCCGGGGACAAGGTGAAGCAGGAGCTGAAGGTCAAGGCCGGTATCGAGTCTGAACTGGCGAAGAAAATCGTTAAGCTCATCAAGGATTCCAAGCTCAAGGTACAGGCCAGCATCCAGGGGGATACTGTGCGTGTTTCCGGTGCCAAACGTGATGTGTTGCAGGAAACCATCGCCCTGGTCAAAAAGTCGATCACTGATTTTCCCATCAAGTACGGTAACTTCCGTGACTGAGCAGCCGCTTGGTCGCTTTGGTATGGGTTTTCGCAGGAAAGCCACGAGGCAGGAACAGGAAGGACTCTGAGTAGCGATGATGGCTCCGCATCACGCAGCGCATACAGCCACGGCAGAGATGCTGCGGACACGCTTTACCGAACCCGGGCAGGGGGTTCCGCCGGGCGGTTTGGGCTTTGATCCCACACTGGTTGAAGCGGCAGATGCCGTTCTGATACCGGCAGCCGTGTTGATTCCCCTGGTGGTGCGCGACACCGGCCTGACCATTTTGCTGACCCAGCGTACCGCCCATTTGCGGGATCATGCCGGACAGATCAGCTTTCCTGGCGGGCGTTGCGAGGCGCACGATGCTTCCGCACAGGCCACAGCATTGCGCGAGGCGCAGGAGGAGGTCGGGCTCGACCCCGGGCAGGTAGATATCATCGGTGCTTTGCCGGAGTACCGCACGGCGACGGGATTTGCCATCACGCCGGTGGTAGGTCTGGTGATGCCGCCGCTCAATCTCAAGCTGGATGATTTCGAAGTGGCCGAGGTGTTCGAGGTGCCGTTCGAGTTTTTGATGGACCCGGCCAATCATCAGCAGCACAGTGTCGAATTTAATGGAGCCCAGCGGGCGTATTACGCCATGCCCTGGAAAAGTCATTTCATCTGGGGGGCGACGGCTGGCATGCTGGTGACCTTGCAGCGTTTCCTGTTTGCCCGGGATGGTGATTCTGCTGCCGTGAACTGAGGCACGATGGCTTTGGCTGTGGTATCTTGGGCGATTCTGCGGCCAGCAGTGTTGGCAATATTGGCGGCATTAACCGTATTGAGTATTGTCGTGTTGGCCGGGTACTCACACTACACGCGATCGAGATGTCTTTCCTCGCCATAGTCATTGCCTTGATTCTCGAGCAGGTACGCCCGCTGGCACAGCAGCGTTTCGTGCGTGAGCCGCTGACGCGCTATGCCCGTCAGCTTGAGGACTGGTTCAACGATGGTCAGCGTCTGCATGGTGCCATTGCCTGGCTGGCTGCGCTGCTGCCGCCCTTGTTGCTGCTGTTGATCCTGCAGTTTTCCCTGGCGCAGTGGCAGCCTTTGTTGCTGTTGCCGTTCAATGTCGTGGTGCTGTATGTGACGATGGGGTTTCGTCAGTTCAGCCACCATTTCACCGACACTCATCTGGCGTTGCGCATGGGCGATCTGGAGCAGGCACGCGCTCTGGTAGGGGCCTGGCGGGGACGCAGTGCCGAGCGCATGAGCTCCCAGGAACTGGCGCGGGTGGCGATCGAGGAGGCCATGCTGGCCTCGCATCACCATGTATTTGCCCCGATGTTCTGCTTCATGATTTTCGGCCCGGCCGGGGCGATGCTGTATCGTCTGGCGCTGTTTTTCCGCGATCAATGGGGCGGTGAGGGGTTCGGTGCTTTTGGCGAGACTACGCGCAGGGCATTCGCGGCTATCGACTGGCTACCCTTGCGCTGCACCGCGGCGGCTTTTGCCATGGTGGGCAATTTTGAGGATGCTGTGTATTGCTGGCGTACCCAGGGAACGGGCTGGCCGGATCAGAGCTCCGGTATACTGCTGGCTAGCGGCGCGGGCGCCATCGGTGTGCGGTTGGGACAGCCGGTGCACGAGGTTGCCGGTATCAGTGAGCGTCCGGAACTGGGCAGCGGCGATGATGCCGATGCCGATTTCATGCAAAGCGCCATCGGACTGGTTTGGCGCAGCTTGGTGCTGTGCGTGTTGTTGTTCGCACTGTTCTCGGTCGCCAGCTGGGTTGGTTGATGGTTTTTTGGTGGTATCTGTCATAACAGGAAGTACAGGAGAAAGAAGATGTCAGGCAAACGTGATGTAGTGGTGGTGAGTGGAGCACGCGCCCCAATCGGCAGCTTTGGCGGTACGCTGAAGGATATTGCGCCGACCAAACTCGGTGCGCTGGTGGTCAAGGGCGCACTGGAGCGTGCGAAGATCGATGCGACTCAGGTAGATCAGCTCATCTGTGGCAATCTCATTCACAGCGAAGCTCGGGATATTTACATTTCGCGTGCCATTGCTCTGGATGCCGGTATGCGTCAGGAATCGAGTGCCCTGACTGTCAATCGTATCT
Source organism: Sterolibacterium sp. (assembly GCA_018062105.1). Lineage (GTDB taxonomy): Bacteria > Pseudomonadota > Gammaproteobacteria > Burkholderiales > Rhodocyclaceae > Sterolibacterium. The sequence continues at coordinate 19,225 of JAGOSV010000045.1, forward strand.
GCGGTTCCGGTCTGCAATCCATCGTGACTGCCGCCAATGCCATCCAGCTGGGCGAGGCCGAGATTGCCATCGGTGCCGGGGTCGAGTGCATGAGCCGTGCTGGTTATCTGATGCCGGCTGCCCGCTTTGGTGCCCGCATGGGCGATACCAAGCTGGTGGATATGATGGTGGGTGCGCTGACCGACCCGTTCAGTCCGAATCACATGGGTGTGACGGCCGAGAACATTGCCGAACGCTTCAAGATCAGCCGTGAGGATCAGGATGCCTTCGCTGTGGAAAGCCAGCGGCGCGCCGTGGCGGCCATTGCTGCCGGGTATTTCAAGTCGCAGATCGTTCCCGTCGAAATCCAGTCGCGCAAAGGGCCGACTTTTTTTGATACTGACGAATACCCCAAGGCGGATGCCACGCTGGAAGGCCTGGCCAAGCTGAAGCCGGCATTCAGGAAAGAGGGCACGGTGACGGCGGGCAATGCCTCCGGGATCAATGATGGGGCGGCTGCCGTGGTACTGATGGAAGCTGCAGCGGCCAGCAAGGCTGGACTGCAGCCCTTGGGACGTCTGGTGTCCTATGCCGTGGCCGGGGTGGCGCCGGATGTCATGGGCACAGGGCCGATTCCGGCGGTCAAACTGGCCTTGCAGCGTGCCGGGCTCAAGCTCGATGACATCGATGTCATCGAATCCAATGAGGCTTTCGCAGTTCAGGCTTTGTGTGTCAGCCGTGAGCTGGGCTTTGATCCGGTCAAGACCAACCCGAACGGTGGGGCTGTGGCACTGGGGCATCCGCTGGGCGCCACCGGGACGATCTTGGTCGTCAAGTGTCTGTACGAGTTGCAGCGTACCGGTAAGCGTTATGGCCTGGTCACACTGTGCATCGGGGGTGGTCAGGGGATTGCGGCGATTTTCGAGCGCTGCTGAGCCGGGTGACGCTGCAACAACATGGCGCAATAAACGCAAAGTAAATCACCTGCATATCAACCCGCCGGCGGCTTGGCGGCGGGCGGTTTGGTGTCAGGTGACCAATACGAATAGATGAACAGACGAACAGACGAGGAGGCGAGGAGTCGTTGAAGCCCACCGACATCAATAACCCAGAATATTTCCACAAAGTTGTGGACTGTCAGTGGGCGTGTCCTGCCCATACTCCGGTGCCCCAGTACATCCGTGCCATTGCGGTGGGACGTTATGGGGATGCTTACATGCTCAACTGGCGTGCCAACGTATTCCCTGGCATTCTGGGGCGCGTGTGCGATCGTCCTTGCGAGCCAGCCTGTCGTCGTGGCCGTGTCGAGAAGGAGCCGGTGGCCATCTGTCGTTTGAAGCGTGTGGCGGCGGATTTCAAGGAAGACATTCGCAGCCGTCTGCCGTCGGTGCCGACAGAAAAAAATGGCAAGCGCATTGCCTGTGTGGGTGCCGGGCCGGCCTCGTTGACGGTGGCGCGTGATCTGGCTGTGCTCGGTTATCAGGTCACGGTCTTTGACAACGGTCGTTCGGCCGGTGGCATGATGCGTAGCCAGATTCCCAAGTTCCGTCTGCCGGACAACGTGATCGATGAGGAGTGTGATTACGTTTATGGCCTGGGTGTCGAGCAACGCCAGGACTGCTGGGTCAATAGCCTGCGCGAACTGCTGAATCGGTCATGGGACGCTGTCTTCATCGGTACCGGTGCTCCACGAGGGCGTGATGCCGACATTCCCGGGCGCAAAGAGGCTGCGGCACACATCCATATCGGCATCGAGTGGCTGGCCAATGTGGCCTTTGGTCATGTCGATAAGATATCACCGCGCGTCATCGTTCTTGGCGGTGGTAACACGGCCATGGATTGCTGCCGCTCGGCGCGGCGTTTGGGCGGGACGGATGTCAGTGTAGTGGTGCGCAGCGGCTTCGATGAGATGAAAGCCTCGCCGTGGGAAAAGGAAGATGCCTTGCATGAGGGCATCCCGATACATAATTTCCTCGTCCCCAAGGAGTTCGTGCAGGATGACGGCCAGCTGAAAGGCGTACTGTTCGAGAAGGTGCGTGCCGAATATGACGCCAAAGGACGGCGCAATCTGGTCGCTACCGGTGAGCCAGATGTGCTGATGGAATGTGACGAGGTATTGGTGGCCATCGGCCAGGAGAACAGTTTTCCCTGGATCGAGCGTGATGTCGGCATCGAGTTCGACAAGTGGGGGATGCCGGTACTGGCGGAGG